>JADGAP010000013.1 GCA_015231965.1 Magnetococcales bacterium
ATCGGCGTTTCAAAGACACAAGAGCTGGATTCCCGCTTTCGCGGGAATGACGATGGCGTGTTTGAAAAAGTTGGTTGCATCCCCTGATATTGCTTGGGGTCTTGCGCCATTTTGAATTGAAACCACTATAAAAGGGGCGGAGTGTTTCATCCCCTGGCGTCGCCGCCGCCGTCAGCCCTCCCGGCGGGGATGCCAGTGGCGAATGATCTCCAGCAGCATCGCCTTGCGGATGGGCTTGGAGATATGGTCGGAACAACCGGCGCGCAGGCTCCGCTCCACGTGTTCGGAAAAGGCGTCGGCGGTGAGGGCGAGAATGGGCAGCGGCGGCCGATGGTTCTCCCGCTCCCACTGACGAATGCGCCGGGTGGCCTCCAAACCGTCCATCACCGGCATTTGCACGTCCATCAAAATGACATCGAAGGCGGGCGCTTCCTCCGTCCCCGCCGTGACCGCCGCCACCGCCAGGGCCCCGTTTTCCACTATGGTGACCCGCCAGGGGGTCTTGGCCAGAAAGGTTTGCACCAACAAACGGTTGTCCTCGGCGTCGTCCACCAGCAACACATGGAGCGGGGGATCTTCCGCCAAGCTTGAGGATGGGGGGATGACCTCGACGGCGGGGACGGTTTCGCTCCCCCCGACCACGATCTGCCGCAGTCGGGAGAGGGCCGCCAGCAGATCCCCCCGCTTGACCGGCTTGACCAGGGTGTGAAACACCCCTTGCAAGGTGCGCCGCTCCCGTTCCAACAGCACTTGCCGGGCATTGCGCAGCAGGATGATTTTTTCCTCCAACGGCGGCAATTGTTCCAGCCAGGCGGGGTCATCCAGCAACACGGCGTGCCAGGGGGCCCCGACTTGCCGCGCCGACTCCACGCGCCGGGTCGCCTCCTCTGGATCCCCCACGGCCTCGCTCTCCGCTCCCGCCGTCTGGAGCAGCTCCCGCGCCACCTCCCGCTGCGCCTCTCCGGAGATGGCGATGAGGACGCGCAACGGCGGCGGCGGATCATCCCGGGGCGGAAATCCGAACCGGGCGGAGGGGGAGAGGAGAGACGCCTCCTCCGACAGGGGGGTGAGGGTCAGGGTGACGGAAAAACGGCTGCCCCGGCCCAACTGGCTCTCCACCCGGATCTCGCCTCCCATCAACTCGGCCAAACGGCGACAGATGGCCAACCCCAGACCGCTGCCGCCAAAACGCCGGGTGGTGGAGGCGTCGGCCTGGGAGAAAAGATCGAAGATCCCCGCCTGTTTTTCCGGCTCGATGCCGATGCCGCTGTCGATTACCTGAAGCAACATGCCGGGGCCGCCTCGAATCTCCACGGCGCGGGCCGTCAAACGGACCTCGCCGACGGCGGTGAACTTGATGGCGTTGCCCAACAGGTTGGCGGCGATCTGCCGAATTCGCGTCGCATCGCCGCTCCAGCGGCCGTCCAACGCCGGGTCGATGCGGCAGATCAGCTCCAACCCCTTGCTCTCGGCAGCCCGGGCGGCGATGTCGCAGGCCTCCTCCAACAACTCCCGGGGTTGGAAGGGCAGATGCTCCAGCTCCATCCGCCCCGACTCGATGCGGGAGATGTCCAGCACATCGTTGATGACGTTGAGCAGATTGTCCCCGGCCTTGCGGAACACATGGACGTAGCGCCGTTGCTCGTCGTTGAGTTCGGTCTCCTGCAACAGCTCCGCCATGCCGATGACCGAGTGGAGCGGGGTGCGGATTTCGTGGCTGATGTTGGCCAAAAAGGCCGTCTTGGCATGGCTGGCCGCCTCCGCCGCCTCCTTGGCCCGCTCCACCTCCAGCAACAGACGGCGCCGCTCGCTGACATCGCGAAACGCCCCCACCACCACGTTCTGTTCCCCGCTACGCATGTTGAAACTGCTGATGTCCGCATGAAACAGCGAGCCATCCCGGCGCACCACGGGAACATCCCGCGCCATGTGAATGTCGCCCCGTCCCATGGACAAAAAGAGATCCCGCACCCACGTCAGGTCGGCGGGGGGGTGGATGCGGTTCACCTCCAGGCCAAGCAGTTCCGTTTCGGTATAGTCCAGCATGGTGCAAATGGCGGGATTGGCCCCGACAAAACGACCGCTGGGGGCTTCCGCCATCAAAATACCGTCCGCCGCATCGTGGAACAGGGTGCGGAACCGACCCTCCGAGGCTGCCAGGGCCGCTTCCGCCTCCCGCCGCCGGGTGATGTCCACCATCGAGACAAAAAGCTTGCCCCAGGTGGCCTCGTATCCCGGGGCCAGGCTCACCGACAGATGCACCCAGATCTCCCGGCCATCCATGGTGCGGAGCGGGGAGTCGGCGCTGAAACGGAGCTGACCGGCCAGGAAGGCCGACAACTCCTCGGCAAAAATTTTCAGCGACGCCGGGGTGAACAGTTGCCCCAGTTCCGACAACAAGTGCGTGGCGCTGTTGGCCCCCAAAATTTGCAAGGTGGCCTCGTTCACCGACGCCACCCGGGTCAACCGGGCGCACTCCGCCGCCATCTCCAGCGAAACCGGCCCCGACGTCCGGCCTCGCATCTCCAGATATTCCTTGACGGCGGAAAAATCCTCCTCCCACAACGAGATGGGGGAGTCGTAAAACAGGCTTTTGAAACGGGCTTCCCGCTCTTTCAGGGCCTCGGAGGCCTCGGCCCGCTCCCGCACATGATTCAGGCTCTGCCGCCGGATGAAGCCGATGCCCGCCACCCCCGCCAGCCAGAACAAGCCATGGCTCCACAACGAATTGAGGCGACTTTGGCGGAATCCCACCTCGTAGGAGGCCATGGGAATGGCGACGCTGATGCCGCCCCGCACCCCGCCTTCCGCAATGCCGGTGGCGGCGTGGCACTTCAGGCACCCCTTTTCCATGATCATGGGCCTCATGTAGCGCAGGTGGGAACCGCCGTCGAGGACGGTCAACTCCATTTTTTCCTTCAAACCTTGCGCGAAGGACTCCAGGGCGCGTCGTTCCCAATCGTCGGGGGCGTTGAGGGGATTGAGCAGGTGCAAGCTGGTGATGTGACCCCGCACCCCGTACTCCTGGGAGTAGCGTTCCATCACTTGCCGCAACACGTAGGCCGGGTTCATCAGAGTCAGGCGTTGCCCCCGATCCGTCACCACGTCCCGGGCGGGGACATGGGCCAGATAGGGATTGGGCGGGGTCTCCTCGGAGGGCGTAACGTAAACCCCGCCGTGGGAGGTGGCCCATTTGCGAAAGGCCAGATCCTTGTTCAGGTGGATGGTGGCCTCCACCTTGGCGAGGTTCAGATGATTGTCCCAACTGGTGTGGAGCGACCAAAACAGGGAAAAAAGCACAATCAGGGTCCACCCCGCCAGCACGATGGCGGAGTAGCTTTGAATCATCCGGGGCGCGCGCCCCGCTTCCCGCGTCCAATTCATGGGTGGTATCCATTCCCGAGTCGGGGAGAACCATCCCCCAGACCTCCATGCCTGGGTCTTTAGCAGGATAGCCTGAATCGAAAACCCGCCGCATCAAAAATCGTCAGGGAAACGCACCTGAACTCCATCGTTTGACGTAACTATCTATACTTTGTCAGATTTCCAGAAATGCGGTGTTTCCGCAAGCATAGGATGAATTCCGTGAAAATCTGGTCGCCTGCGGCGACAATTGGGCGCGTTGCGCCGACGAAGCGGCAGGATTGCCGCTTCGGATTCACGAAGTGAACCCGAAGGGCGAGGGCCAGGGATGGCCCGAGTCAAGCAAAAAGCGCTTCGGCTTCTCTTGAAAACGCGCCAAAAGATAAAAGCAACCGCAAAAGTCAAAACCCCAGGGCTCCGCCCCCCGCCTTCGCGGGGGCAGGCTCTGGACCCGTCAGGGGGATGATCCCCCTGGACCCGCCGTCGCAAAAACGCGGGTGCTGAATAATTATAATCGTTTTAATCTAGTTTTGTGCATTACGTGATGACCGCAAAAGTAGGGTTCAGTGAAAATCTGGTCGCCTGCGGCGACGATTGGGCGCGCTGCGCCGAAGCTGAGAAACGCTTCGGCTTCACTTGAAAGCGCGCCGAAAAAACTGCAAAATCAAAAGCGAAAGTCAAAACCGTAGGGCTCTGCCCCCCGCCTTCGCGGGGGCAGGCTCTACAACCCGCCAGGGCAATGATTGCCCTGGACCCGCAGTCCCTTCTAACGGATCCGCATTCCGTTCAGCCTGATCAATTTTGAAATGGAACTGCTATAACGTTTGACCAGGTTTCGCTTAAAAGGGCGGGGAGGGCAAAAAAAAGCGGCGGGAGGATCGCTCCCCCCGCCGCCGCTTGATTCACGCCCTTCCTCCCAAACGGGGGGAAAAACCGTCAGCCCATGAACTGGCCGCCGTTGATGTCGATGTTGGCCCCGGTGATGTAGCCGGAATCCTCGGCCAGAAAGACCACCACCCGGGCGATCTCCTCGGGCTTGCCCAGACGGCCCACCGGCACGCCGGAGACGATCTTGGCCACCACTTCCTCTTTCATCGCCATGACCATCTTGGTGGCGATGTAGCCGGGGGAGATGGTGTTGCAGGTGACGTTCTTGGCGGCGCCCTCTTGGGCCACGGCCATGGTGAAGCCGTGCATGCCGGCCTTGGCTGCCGAATAGTTGGCCTGACCGAATTGACCCTTGCGGCCATTGATGGACGAAATGTTGACGATCCGCCCGAAGCCCCGCTCGCGCATGCCGTTGATCACCTGACGGGTCATGTTGAAGGCGCTGTCCAGGTTGACCCGCAGCACGGCGGACCACTGCTCGTAGGTCATTTTGTGCAAAAAGCTGTCTTTGGTGATGCCGGCGTTGTTGACCAGCACCTCCACCGGCCCGACCTGCTGCTCGATGGCGGCGATGCAGGTTTGGCAGGATTCAAAATTCGAGACATCCACCTCGGCGGTCTCCATGGGGGTTCCCTCGGCCTCGCGCTCCGCCTTCCAGGCGGAGGCCGCGTCTTTTTCAAAGGGGGCGTAGGTGGAAACCACCTTGAACCCGGCGTTGTGCAATCCCCGGCAAATCTCGGTGCCAATGCCGCCCACGCCGCCGGTCACCACCGCCACACGTCCGCTCATATCGTCTCTCCTGTGTCAATCCAACGAGAATTAGCCCGCCCCCCCCTTTGGGAACAGGGGGGGGTGAGTCCATGGCTTGAGATTGCGTGATCACGCGCCCTTGAGAGGGGGTCGGGGATTACCGTTCCACCGCCAGGGCGACGCCCATGCCGCCGCCAATGCACAGGGTGGCGATGCCCCGCTTGGCGTCGCGACGGACCATCTCGTGGAGCAGGGAGACCAGGATGCGGGCTCCAGAGGCTCCGATGGGATGGCCCAGGGCGATGGCCCCGCCGTTGACGTTGACCTTGGCCATGTCCCAGCCCAGTTCGTTGCTGACCGAGCAGGCCTGAGCGGCGAAGGCCTCGTTGGCTTCGATGAGGTCGAGGCTGTCGACGCTCCAACCGGCCTTCTCCAGGCAGCGGCGGACGGCGGGGATGGGTCCTGTGCCCATGATGCGGGGCTCGACGCCGGCGCTGGCGTAGGCGACGATCTTGGCCATGGGGGCTAGGTTGAGGGCCTTGGCGCGGGCGGCGGAGGCCACCAGCACGGCGGCGGCCCCGTCGTTGATCCCCGAGGCGTTGCCGGCGGTGACCGATCCGGCCTTGTCGAAGGCGGGACGCAGCCCGCTCAGGGCCTCCAGGGTGGCACCGTGGCGAGGAAATTCGTCGGCATCGAAGATTTGGGGCGGCCCCTTGCGTTGGGGAATCTCCACCGGAATGATCTCATCCTTGAACCGACCGGCCTTTTGCGCGGCCTCGGTCTTGTTTTGCGAGGCCACCGCCAGCTCGTCCTGGGCCTGACGGGTAATGCTGAAATCCTTGGCGATGTTTTCGGCGGTGAGACCCATGTGGACGTTGTTGAAGGCGTCCCACAGGCCGTCCTGGATCATGGTGTCGACCATTTTCCACTCGCCCATCTTGACCCCGTTGCGGGAGTCCGGCACGACGTGGGGCGAGGCCGACATGTTCTCCTGCCCCCCGGCGATGATCAGTCCGGCGTCGCCGCAGCGAATCGCCTGGGCCGCCAGATGGACCGCCTTCAAGCCGCTGCCGCACACCTTGTTGATGGTCATGGCCGGAGTGGTCACCGGCAGACCGGCGTTGATGGTGGTCTGCCGGGCGGGATTTTGTCCACAGCCGGCGGCCAGCACCTGACCCAAAATCACCTCATCCACTTGATCCGCCGCCACGCCATAACGGGACATCAGCCCCTTGATGACCGTGGCCCCCAGCACGTGGGCCGGAGTTCCCGCCAGGGCCCCAAGAAACTTGCCGATGGCGGTGCGACCGGCGCCAACGATGTACACTTCTTCCATGAGCGAGCCTCCCCTTGAATATTTACAGAATTCTAGCTGTAGTTTGTGTCTCTTCTTATCCATGGATAACACGTTTTTCTTTCTGCCGCCAGCCCTGGCGGGAGTCGCGGAGCGAAGAAGAATACAGAAGGATTTCAATGAAAAATCAGAATGAACGACGGGATGAGTGGTGGAATTAAAAAAATAAGCCGCGGCCCTTTCCCCATCGTCGCGCCCTTCTGGTGGGGAAGGAGACGATTTAATCTTGGTGATGGCGGGCGGGTTGGCTATGATGAAAAATTGCCTCGTCAGCGCACGGGTCCAGCATGGATCATGTAGCCCCCGGCGCGTCTGCGGAATCTCCGCTGAAGGCGGTGCTGGCGAAATCGTTTTCGGTACAGACGCCCTTGCCGCCCACCTCTCTCCGCGGCCTCGGCCGGTGGAGGGATCCTTTGAGTACGCCATGAGCCGATCCCGTAATCGCACCTTGGAACTTCCCCCCGTGGACGAGACGGCCGACGATCCCATCGGCTTGGTCGAGGAGTACGCCATCGACCAGGACTGGAGCTCGGACCGTCCCTACGATAACGAGCTGTGGATGGAGATCCCCAGCCAGTGGGGCGGCCATCGGCTGTGGGTCGCCTACCACGACGATACCCAACTGCTGCAATTCAACTGCTACCTCACCCTCAAAATTCCCGATCGCAACCTCTCGCCGGTGGCCACCGCCATGGCGATGATCAACGAGCGGGTGTGGCTGGGCCATTTCGAAGTTTGGATGGAAGAGCTGACCCCGGTCTTCCGCGTGGTCCTGCCGTTGCGCGGCTCCTCCCTGACCTCGGAGCAACTGGAGGATGTGATGACCTCCATCTTCCAGGAGAGCGACCGTTTCTACCCGGTGTTCCAGTGGGTGATCTGGGGCGGCAAAAGCCCCGCCGAAGCCGTGGCGGCGGCGGTGGTGGAGACCGACGGCGAGGCCTGATCCGCCCCCGCCGACGAATTCCGCGCAAAGCCCGACCAGGATGCAGATGCAGTGTTGACCTAGACGGCAAAGCAGGTTAGCCTCTTGCCGGTTCCATGAAGGGGCGGTTAGCTCAGCGGGAGAGCACTACCTTGACACGGTAGGGGTCACTGGTTCAATCCCAGTACCGCCCACCATATTTTTGAAGATTCAATCGGTTGGCGCTGCGACGCCGACCGTTTTTTCTATTTCCGACGCCCTGCTATGACCAAACTGAAAGCGAGTTGGTGTTGTGCGCCAAATCGTCCGTTGCTATGCGGCATTCTTGAAGTGGTATCCTGACGTGGGTTAAGGATTGACGCAAAACAGTTCAACTTTCTGGCGATCAACGCGATGATCGGAATCGACTTATTTGCAGGAGCAGGAGGGCTTTCCGTCGGTGCTGTAATGGCTGGAATCCGAGTTGAATTGGCCATTGATATTGATCGGCATGCACTTGCGACATTTCGTAGCAATCATATCGGAACAAAGATTATCGAAACTGACATCAGGAAATACAAACCGGAAGAACTGCCCAAAAGAAAAGAACCATTAATCTTATTTGGAGGGCCTCCATGTCAGGGGTTCTCCGTTTCAAACCAACGTACACGCTCATCCAAAAATGACACAAACTGGTTATTCGTTGAATTTATTAGAATCGCCAAGGGAATTCAACCCGATTGGATTCTGTTCGAAAACGTCACGGGCATTCTTGAGACAGCGGGAGGCCAATTCGCTGAACAGGCCCGTGATGGTATGGAGAAGTTGGGCTACACTACCAACGCTGGCGTTCTGAACGCATCGAAATTCGGTGTTGCCCAAAAAAGATCGAGGTTCTTTATCGTTGGCCGCAAAGGTGGCCCAATGCCCGAGTTGCCGCAACCCATCACCTCTCCTGAAGTGACTGTCTCCGATGCTATTTTGGATCTCCCAAATTTGGAGAATGGAGCTCAAACCTCATGTCTACCCTATAAAATGGACCCTGCATCTCCCTATGCTACTCTGCTCAGAGGAAACCTGACAGAATCAGCCAACCATCTAGTGACGCGAAATGCGCCCCTTATTTTGGAGCGTTACAAGCATATTCCCCCTGGTGGCAACTGGGAAGATATTCCTCCTGAGCTAATGGCCAACTATAAGGACAGGGGGCGCTGTCATACCGGAATTTATCATCGATTGCATCCTAACCAGCCTTCCGTGGTTATTGGCAACTTTCGAAAAAATATGCTAATCCACCCATTTCAGGACCGTGGGCTCTCAGTGAGAGAAGCAGCACGTCTTCAATCATTCCCTGATTGGTACGAATTCAAGGGTTCCATTGGATTCCAACAGCAGCAAGTGGGAAATGCGGTGCCTCCACTATTAGCCAAGGCTGTCTTTGAACAGATCATCATGAACTCATCCCCTCAATATGGAGACAGCCGGAAATGTCGGTATTAATCAGGACAAACTTGCCGCTTGAGAAGTTGCTAGAAGAGATGTTCTCGGCAGGATCACGCACCGATTTTCCCGACAGAAACGCCAATTTCTGGATTCGCTACATCAATATCAAGCAGTGGATTGCAAGTAAATATTATCAGAATGCCGGCACCGGTCTGGCGCGAGACGGGGAGAGATTTACCAAGCATGACATAACCCATGTCGATGATGTGATCGAGACAGCTGGGTATCTTCTAGGCATGCCAATCAACGGGACTAACAGCGCCAATTTCACTCTGTTGCATCCTTATGAAATCTATGTACTTCTTTTTGCCATCCTCCTCCACGACGCGGGCAATGCGAAGGGTCGGGGGGGGCATGAACTGGAAGTAACGATGATTATCAAAGAAATGGGCGAGCTACCAGGTTTGGATTCAGTTCATCGTAAACTTATCGCATCCATTGCCAGAGCCCACGGCGGCAGAACCCCTGATGGTGGAAAAGACACTATATTACATGCTATCCAAGAGCCAATTGCCTGCATTGGACAACTTACGATTAGGTCGAGGATGCTTGCAGCGGTTCTGCGTTTTGCCGATGAGTTGGCTGAGAATCCCAATCGGGCTGACGATCAAGCCCTCAAGAAGCCCTACACCCCCTCAGAATCGGCAATCCATAATTTGTACTGCAAAATAATTAGATCACGAGTTGATTTTCAAGTTCGACAGGTGCAGTTGAGTTATCTTATTGAAAAAGAGCGACTTAATGAGGAGTTCTGCTACGAGAAGGGAAATCCGGGAACTATCTTGTTGGTTGACTATATTGCAAACCGTGTTGATAAGGTGGACAGAGAACGCCGCTACTGCAACAAGTTCATGTGCCAAGCCGGGTTTGGTTATGATAGTATTAAGGTCAAATTAGAGGTGCAAGATGAAAACGACAATATTCTCGAAGCTCTCGAAACTGATCTCGCCGATGAGGGATATCCTCCCGCAGGGTTGCCAATCAAAGAGAAAGATTCACGATTTGACGGTCGTAAACTGCGTGATAAACACTGTGGAAGCGCCGATGAACGTAAGCCAGCTGCATCACGTCAACTATCATGGCTGAGTTTACTGCGGAGCTTTCAGAAGAAGTTCTTTCCCGGAGAATAGGCTGATGTCAGAAAACCCCTTTGGCGTTTCCAACCCAGAACAGGTTGATGCCGACTACATCGCACGCTATTTTGTTGACCTTCACACCGATCTCCCTGCTGTGAGTAAGCAGTGCAATACTTTCATCCATGGGGCTCGGGGAGCTGGGAAAAGCATGTTGCTCCGAAGCTTGGAGCCAGAGGTTATGTTGAAGACGAGGGGAGAGAATAAAATTTCTGATCTCCCTCATATAGCCGTGCATGTGCCATTAAAGCAAACGGATTTTGGCGTACCGGAGCTTGAACGGCTTGACGGTTATGCCAGCACCGTGATCGGCGAACACCTGTTAGTTATGTATGCCATGTTCAGGGTGGCCCGAAAGATTGAAGCGCTTGCTTCTTATATCCCAACGAAGAGCGCTCGGAGCTATTGGGAGCGGTTCAACTACTTGTTTGCTCTCTGTTCTGACAATCTTCCCGCCAAACCCGTTCACCAGGATTTTAGTAATAGCCGAGAAGCGTTAGAAGACATTGTCCAACTCTGTGAGAAAGAGTTTATGGTGGTGAGGAATTTTTTTGTCCGTAGCCCATTCCGAAAAGAGCCTGAGACCTATCAAGGGCCACTAACTTCATTTCTAGATTTTCTTCTCCCCAATGCCGAGGCGATTAAGTCAATAGAAGGCCTTCCAAATGCCCCGATTTTTTTAATGCTTGATGATGCTGACAACTTGCCAATCAGAATGCAACGCACCATCAATTCCTGGGTCTCTACCCGTAGCACAAACTCTCTTTGCCTTAAGATTTCCACCCAACTGGGATACGCCACTTTCCGGACCATTGATAACAGAATCATCGAAAGTCCTCATGACTTCGATTCGGTTAATCTGAGTTCAATCTATACCAGCGACCAAGATCGCTTCTACAGGCGGATGCGTGAGATCGTTGAGAAACGGTTAACCAACGCCAAAATAAATGTTACCCCAGATCAATATTTCCCAAAACATACAGAACAAGAAAAAAGGCTTCAGGAAATCAGGGACAAAATCAAGGAGGAATGGGAAGCTAAGCATAAGGCTTCCGATTCGAGGATCTCGGGCTCGTCGCGGGTTAACGACGATGTGGTTCGTTATGCCGTTCCCAGATATATGCGGGAAATTTCAGGGTCCAATCGGCATTCGCACACGTTCAGTTACGCAGGGTTCCGATCTCTGGTCGATCTCTCCAGTGGTGTCGTGCGATGGTTTTTGGAGCCTGCCAGCCGGATGCATGACAGAGTGGTCGAAGCAGGTCAACAGGTCAAGGCAATCCCCGTGGGAATTCAGGATACAATCATTAGAGACTGGGCTAGGGAGTTTTACGAGCGACTCTCGCCCTTCATAGAGATCGACGATGGTCATGAAGATAAAGCACCTTCCGAGCATGACCCGAATGCCAGCCTCCACTCCCAGGGCCATGAAACAGAGATCTACATCCACTTGCAAAATCTCCTGTCTGGCCTTGGGCGGCTCTTCCGAAGCCGTCTTCTGAATCCTCATGCCAGTGAACAGCGGGTCTTCTCCGTTGTGATAAGGGGTGATGTTCCTCGACGTGTTGATAAGGTATTGAGGCTCGGGATACGATTGGGTTACTTTCAGGATGCCGATTATGCAGCCAAGGAGGCCTTGGGGGGGCGCCTTCCCCGCATCATTCTCGCCAGACGGTTGGGGCCTTATTTCAACCTGGATGTTTCTGGATATGCCGCTCATCTTTCGGTAACAGGAGAGGATCTTTCCTTGGCGCTTTCGGATCCAAAGGCGTTCCTGAAAAAAAGGACGACCTATGACCGCTCTCCCAACCCTCAGCAACTCACTTTGGACTTTGACGGGATAGACGATAATGGACACACCGATTCCGACTGAAGAGCTAGCTGATCGCTTCCGTGACCGGATCAAGCGGCTCATCGTCCGGGTCAGTTTTGAGGAAAGATCAGTCCTCATTTCCCACCTTTTTGGAGGGCAAAGAAATATTTCTGTTTCCGCTTTTGCATCCAAACGTCATAGCGTTTCAGCAAGTAAAAATTTAGAAGATTTTAAGAAAGAATGGCCAGATGCTGATGTTACTGAACTGGACACCCATGATTCCCTTCAGCCTGCAAGAGACATCGCTGAATTGATTGATAAACATCACAAACTCGACGGGCTCCAGAATACATTCATTGACATCACCTCCTTCAGAAGAGAAGAACTACTTGTTCTTATCGCCTTTCTTCACTCTTTAAATTTGCCCAAAACATTGAATTGCTGGTTGGGGTACGTAGGGGCAAAAACAATGGCTACGGACTGGCTCGCCCGTAACGTAACTGACCACCGCTCGGTTGTTGCCTTTCCCGGGGAAATCTGGCCGTCAAGGAACACCAAGCTAGTCATCATGGCCGGCGTAGGGGAACATGACAGAGCGCGTAGTATTATTGAGAAGTATGAGCCAGCCAAGGTGCTTCTTGGTATGTCAAGGGAATGCGATTCAATCAACAAAGAGATCTACAATCAGAATAGGGAATTCTTTTTTGATTTGGTTAAGCAATTTGATGGCACCGAGAAAAGGTTCGAATTTTCTGCGCGTGACCCACTTCAGACTGTAAAAGATTTGGAAGCAGCAATAATCTTAGATGACGGATTCAACATTGTTATTGCACCCCTAAGTTCAAAGCTTTCGACTATTGGCGCTGGCTTGTTTGCCATTAGGCATCCATCCGTGCAGATTTGCTATGCTCCGGTGGAGGAATACAATGAAGAAACCTACTCAACCCCTGATGACAAAGTCCATATTATTTCCTTAACAGACCTTTTTTCGAGCCTGCCCTACGAAGCAGTGCATAAGTAAGCGGACCTGCGCTACTGCATATTGAACGTGGTGAACTTTAGCGCGGCTCCTAACAAGGGGGCGACGCCCCGAGATGCCATCTCCTGGGATCGATCCAAGGCCGCGACGACGCCGTTTTTTTTCAAGAGGATGCCCGCCCTTCTTCCCATAGCGCGGCATAGCCGCAACCAACGGGGCGAATCTCGCGAAAATCTGGTCGCCTTCGGCGACGATTGGGCGCGTTGCGCCAATGCTGAAAGACGCATTGGCTTGTTTTAAAGGCGCGCCGAAAAGCAAAAGTCAAAAGCAAAACCGTAGGGCTCCGCCCTACGACCCGCCGGGGACTCCAGAGTCCCCAGACCCCTGCAAAAGTGAGCCCAGCCAATAGGCTGTTACTCCACCGCCTTCTTGCGGGCTCTGGGGGCGCGGGGGGTCGGCTTTTTCGCGGCGACGGGAGACGCCTGCATCGCCACGGACTCCTTTCCCTCCTCGGGCAGGGGCTCCATCCCCAGCAGCGGCGCGAGATAGCGACCGGTCCAGGATCGCCACCAGGTACATGAATCCACGGGCCAGGGGCAGATAGGTGGGGTCCGTGGACCATACCTGGTTGGGCCGGTCGATGACCACATCCCGCAGCAGATACGGATAAATCTTTTGTTCCGGGTGGGGAATGCTGGTCTTCGGTCCCGGATGGATCGCCAGGAGCCCCATCATCGCCATCAACCGCTGCACCCGCTTCCGGTTCACCAAGTGCCCGGCTCGTTGCAAATGCGCCGTCATCCTCCGACTGCCGTAAACCGGCGTCTTCAAGAATTGCTCGTCAATCAACCGCATCAGCGACACATCCCCGGCCTCCACCGGGCGGGGACGGTAATACACCGATGCCCGGTTGAGCCCAAGCAACTGACATTGCCGAACCAGACTCAACTCCTCGTGACCCGGAGACAGCAGGGCCTTGCGTTCCTGCCGACTCAAACTCCGGGCCTCCTGGCTAAAAAATCACGTTCCACTTTCAACTGCCCGATATGTCGGTACAATTCGGCAATCGTCTGCTCCGTCTCCTGCTCATTGCCCTCCTTCAGGCCCTGATCGAATACACTGGCCGCGGCTTGCTCCAACTGCTTCCGCCAGCCGTTGATCATCGTCGGATGCACCCTGGGCTACCGTCTCGCCCCCGCGCATCGCCGCCAAGGCAACCTTGGCCTTGAACTCACCCGTATACCGCTTGCGTACCTGGCTCATATTCACTCCTCCTGGTTGGGAATGTTTCAGAGCTTATCATGCTGTCCAGATTTTGGGGTCCACTATAGCGCCGACGCGATGGCACGACGGACAGCAAAAAAAAGGGGGCGATTGCTCGCCCCCTCTCGTCCTCTTTGACTGGACTCCGGCGGCGCGGAGCGCCGCCAGAGTCCATGGCCAATTAGAAGGACAACTTCATGCTGGCGGACAAGAAGTGCAATTCCTTGTCGCTGCCGGCATTGGTAGCGTCGGTGCGATTGGCAGCGTACTTGGGATCGAGGTAGCCGCCTTCCAGGGCGAAGACGACGCCGGTGTCGATCTCGGTGCTGGCGATCAAGGTGCCGCCCCACATGCTGGAGAAGTCGGAGGTGACGGCACCGGTGTTACCCGGATCCTTGTCCACGATGGCGGCGTAGTCGATGTTGGGATTGATGGTCCAAGCGCCCGCCTTGACCTTCAACCCGGCGCCGACGCCCCAGATGTTCTGGGACATGCCGGCATTGTTCATGCCACCGCCAGCAGCAGTATCCTTGGAGATCAACTTCATCATGTCGATGGAGCCGGGCCCGCTCATGTCCCAGGTGGGGGACCAGCCCTGCTCGCCGTCGATGATGTTGTTGAAGCCCTGGCTGGCGTAGAAGCCGTAGGCATTCCACTCGCCGACGCCGGCGGCGCCCTTGAGGCGGAGAGCAGCCAACCATCCGGAATCATCGGCTTGCATGTTGGCGGCGGTGGTGCGGGCGTTGTTGTCCCAGCCAGCTTCGTAGATCGCGGTGCCGGTCAGGTCGATGCCAGCCACTTTGGAGCCGACGGTCAAGGCACCCCACCAGTTGTCGGAACCGCTGTTGGCGTCGGTGCGGGCGAACCCAGCGGCGGTGTCGGAGTCCTTGCTGGCATCCATGTACGCGCCGGTCGCTTGGTAGTTGACGGTTCCGCTCTTGCCCAGCAGGGAGAGGACAATCAGGTCGGTGTCGTCGTCGGAAGCGCCCATGCCAGCGGTATTGGCGGAAGCGCCGCCAATGGCCTCTTCGGAAACCTTGACGTGAGCCAGCACGCCGGTGACGTCGCCGAAGGTCTTGGAGAGCAGCAGCCCGCCGAAGCTCAGGGTGTCGTGGTTGACCAGGATGCGGTCATTCAAGGAGATGGGCATGTTGCCGGCCTTGACGCCAACGCCCCAAGCCTCGGTCTCCATCCACAACTGATTGATGGCCCAGTCGCCTTGACCAGCGGCCACGGTGCCGGGAGCGGTCACGGAGGCGGCGTTGGTCACGCGCTGGTCAGCGCCTTGCACGGAAGAGTTGTCGATGACGCGGGTCACCAAGTGAGCATGGGACTTGGCGGAAGCCATCATGTCGACGTTCAACTGCAAGCGCTGAAAGTAGGCGTTGGTGGCGTCGCTGGTGTCGACCAGGACGGTGGTGTTGTCGTAGTTGGCGGCGCGGAACATGTAGTACCCGCCGGTCTTCACTTCGGCGGCGGAAGCAACGCCGGAAGCCAGAGCCGCAACGGCGGCCACACCCAGGATAAGACCCTTCTTCATCATGATTCTCCTTCTCTCGTCTTTGGTAGAGACTGCTATTCCGATAGAACAAAAATGGGAGACCCCAACCTTCCGGGGCTTTTCCCCCGAGCGCCGACATCGGCTCTTTTTTCGGGGGGAGGTTCCGCTCCATCACTCGGTGGCGGGACCGTTGCTCTTTTGTCACACCTTGCGGCGTTTGACCGCGATGGGGGTGTTGCCGAGGCACCGCACCCACCGTGTTGCTGTGTTATAAGGAATGGGGAGGGGCGGAGTCAAGAAAAAAATCACACCCTGAACGCCTCTTCTGTCCTTTTTGTGACTTTTTCCCCACATTTTCCCCCATTTCTTGGTTGGGTCTGTGACTATTTTGTCACACCCGATGGCGGGGTCGTGTCGGGATGGCCACACCTCGATGGATTAAGCAATGCCCGTGCCAAGTTATGAATTCCCCCCCAGCAAACGGGCGGTCAACCGCTCCAACTCCCCCAGGGAGCCGTATTCCAGGATGATGCGCCCCTTGCCCTTGGCGTGGGTGATGGAGACTCGGGCGGTGAGGGCGGTTTCCAGGGCCTGTTCCATGGACATCAAGCCAGGATCCCGACGCTTGGTTCGGGGCGGGGCGTCGTTCTTTTGACGAAGCTCCGGCGGCGGGGCGGCGTCGGCCTCCTCATCGCCGGGCAGGGCGGCCAGTTCCCGGGCCAGCCGTTCGGTCTCCCGCACCGAGAGCCGCTCCTCCACCACTTGCCGGGCGGCGTGGTTCAGCCGCTTGGGAGCGTTTTCCAGGGCCAGCAGGGCGCGGGCGTGGCCTTCGCTCAACTCCCCGGCGTTCAGCCGCTCCAGGGTCTCCTCCGGCAGCTTGAGCAAGCGCATGGCGTTGGTGATGGTAATGCGGTTCTTGCCCACCCGTTGGGCCACCTCCTGGTGGCTCAGGCCGAACTCATTGGTCAGACGGTGATAGCCTCGGGCCTCTTCCACCGGGTTGAGATCCTCCCGCTGGACGTTTTCCAGGATCGACGCCTCCAGGGCGGTGCGGTCGTCCATGGCGCGGATCAGCACCGGCACTTCCCGCAGTCCCGCCGCCTGGGCGGCCCGCCAGCGCCGCTCTCCGGCGACAATTTCGTAACGCTCCTCGTCGCCCTCCTCGCTCTCCAACTCCCGGGCCAGGATGGGTTGCAACACCCCCTGTTCGCGGATGGAGTCGGAAAGCTCGGACAGCGCCTCCCGGTCGAAGAGGGTGCGGGGTTGGCGGGCGCCGGGGCGCAGGGCGTGGACCGGCATCATGCGCACCCGGGTTCCGCCCTCCTCGTCGGCGGCCTCGGCCCCCAGCAGGGAGCCCAATCCCCGTCCGAGACTTCCCTTGGGTTTGGGTTTCATGGACGCCACTCCTCGACAATGCATTCGTTCAAAGAAGGAAAATGACCTGCCCCGCGCCTCCCCCTCTTCCTTCTGGAGAGGGTCGGGGAGAGGGAAGCCGGTCCAAGCTTCAGGTTCGTTCCCATACTCCCGGGTTGTGAAACCGTGGGAGGACGGCGTTTCCGAGAGACCAGACGGGGGGCCATCTTACCCCACGACGCGACGTGGGACCAGTTGGAGCCGCCGGAAGGGGAGACGGGCAAGGCGCAGGGGTCACGGCGGCGGGGACGGGCGGGCCAATCGTTGATAGAGGGCGAGGTAGGCGTCGGCCATGGTTTGCACGGCGTGGTCTCGGGCGATTTTTTCCCGCAGCGCCGCGCCGCGCCGGGCGGTCTCCCCGGGATGGTCCAGGGCCTGCTGGATGATTTCGGCCCAGGCGGCGGGTTCTTCCGTCGGGACCAGCCACCCCTCCCGTTGAGGATCCAGCGTCGCCTCGAAGGCGGGGATGCGGGAGGCGATCACCGGCTTGGCCAGCGCCCCCGCTTCCAGCAGGGTGAAGGGCGTCCCCTCGCTGCGGGAGGGAAAGAGGATCACGGTCGCCCGTTGCATCAGCCAGCGCACCGCCGCATGGGGTTGCTCCCCCAGCAGATGGACCCGCCCCTCCAACCCCTCGCGATGAATCAACGCCCGCACCTCTTCGACGTGGCGTTTGTAGGCGGTGAATTCGGGAGGCTGGCCCCGGTCGTCGTCGATCACCTTGCCCGCCAACACCAGATGCAACCCCGGCGGGACGCCATGGGCCAAGGCCCAGGCGCGGATCACGATCTCCTGCCCCTTGACGGGACTGATCCACCCCACCACCAGGGCGAATTCGGGGGGAATCCCCGCCACCGGATGGGGCGGTTCGGAGGTTTCCAGCGGGACGCCGTTGACGATGAGTCGCGGCGGCGGAAGTTCGGGGGCGATCTCCCCCGCCCGTTGGACCACTTGAGGAGAGACCCCCGTCCGGGCGTCGGCACCGCGCCAGATACGGGCCAGGGCGCGGGCCTCCCGGGGGGGCTTGAGGTGAAATTTCAGGGCGTCGGAGCCGTGCAGGGTGATCAGATAGGGCGGTCCTCCCCACCGACGCAACAGGCGGAAATAGTCTTGCCACCCTTGCAGGGTGTGCAGGTGGATCACCTCCACCCCTTCCGCTTGAATCATCCGCCGCAGCCGCCAGAACAGGCCGGGAGCCTCCCGCAGCCAGCCCAGCAGCCCCCGCAGCGGTCGCCGCCGGTCTCGGGGCAGGCGCAAGCGGGCGCGGTAGATGGTGACGGGACCGCGCTGTTCCCGGGTCCACCCCGGCTGATCCCAGGAGGCGGGGGCGAAAATCACCACCCGGCATGGGCCAGTGCGGCTCCAATGGTCGGTCAGGGTGTGAATCAGGGTGTCGATCCCCCCGCGAATGTCCGGATAGGCCGTGGCGTAGACCATCAACACCGTCAGCGGGCGGGGGGGGGGAGGGATTGGCATGAGAATGAGGGCGTTCCGGCGATGGGGGGGAGGGGGGAAGAGGGTGCGCCCCTTCGAGGCGATTGCACAACGCCTCCGGGCGGGAAGTCAATGGTTGTTTTTTGTGTCGGTCGAGTCAACCGGTTTCTTCCGAAGGCTTCAGGTCGAGGTTTGTTTTCGCTGTTTCTGCCTGGTTTCCCGGCAGCGCCACCTGATTTCGACCCTACCCCCGTTGTCCCCGGCCCCTCCCAGAACCGTGCTGCGCAATTTGCACACGCGGCTCCTCATGAGTCCCCCGCAAAAAGGGGCCAATCTTCGCTCCACGGCGATGGCAACTGACTGATTTCGCGATGAACATCCAGGATGCTCCATGGTAGGTTTTTGACTTCTTGCGGGGGACTCATGTTGGGGAGAGCGGAGAGGCGCGTCTCGGGGGAAGGAGAAAGGCCTATAATTAACAATTCGTAAGTGTTAAAAAATGGCGCGAACAACCCTGGCTGGAGGCCTTCTCCGATTCCCCCTAGCCTGCGGTTTGACGGAGTTCCCCCCTGGGGGACCATCGCCGTCCTTTGAAAGGGAGGATTCGGGAGTTCCCGATCCGCCCTTTCGCCCATCCCTTGGCGATGCGGGACCACTTGTTAAACGTTTTAAGCATTTACAACGGTTTATGCCATTACATCGCGGTCAGGATAAACTGGATGGTGTGGGGCAGCACGGTCAGGGCCGTGACGAACATCACCACCATGGAAGCCACCACGATGTTGCGCACCACGTAAAGCAGCACCGGGTTGGGACCTTCGGGACTGACATATCGACTGGGAACTTCCGGCATCGGTCTCTCCTCTTGTATAGTGTGGGGTGTACGTTTGGGATGGGGCGGATCGAAGGACATTTTAAAATTTGTAAAATGTCCCCTGATCTACATTAAACATCGCTACCGCAGTGCAGCAATTGTTAACTATCCGGGGGTTGCTTGTAAACAGAAGATTTTTTAATGGACACATACACAGGATTTCACCACTTGGCCTTCGTCACTGGCGACATGGAACGGACCGTGCGGTTTTGGCGGGATCTGCTGGGGATGCGCTTGGTCTACGCCTCGGGACGCCCGGGCTATCGGCAATATTTTTTTTCCGTCTCCGACCGGGACTTCGTCTCGTTCTTCGAATGGCCGGAGGCGCGTCGGGTGGCGTACCGGCGGCACGGCTCCCCGGCGACGGGGCCCATGACCTTTGATCATGTGAGCATCGGGGTGGCGGACCGGGAGGCGCTGTATCGCGTCTCCGACCTGCTGGCGGCGGCGGACATGCCGGTCTCCGACGTGGTGGACCACGGATTCGTCCTGTCGGTCTACACCTACGATCCCAACGGCATCCCACTGGAGTTCACCTGCAACGCGCCGGGGATTGACATCCACCGTCAACCGATGTTCGATGACCCCGACGGCCCCCCCAGCGTCCACGAGGGGCCGGATCCGATTCCAGACCGCTGGCCGGAGCCGGAACCCTTGCCCGATGACGAGCGGGTCACCATTCTGGGTGAGGGGTGGGAGCATTTTTCCTCACCGCCCGACGACCGTTGATGATCCCCGAGGAACGAAGGAGTGATGCGCATGAATTCACCGTTAGATCCGGGCCATCCGCCCCTCTATCGCTGCCATTGGCAAGAGGGAGGGCGCGCGGCGGCGGCGCAGGAGGCGACGGAAAACTCGGTGTCGTTCATCGTGCCAGCGCTGAATGAGGAGCAGAACATCGGACCCACGATGCAATCCATTTTGCGCACGGTGGAACAGGCGGGGCTGGACGATTATCAAATCGTGATGGTCAACGACGGCAGCGTCGACGGCACCGGAACGGTGATGAAGCGGCTGGCGGCGGAGGATCCCCTGCATCGGATTTACGTGGAAAATCGGGTCAATCTGGGGCTGGGGGGGGCGTTCAAGGCGGGGGTGGCGGCGGCCAACCGCCACTGGGCGATGTTGATCCCGGGGGATGATTCCCATCCGCCGGAGGGCATTTTACCCATTCTGGCGCAGCGCGGCCCCTGGGAGATGGTGATTCCCTACGTCACCAACACCGAGGCGCGCCCCTGGGAGCGGCGGGTCATCTCCCGCATTTACACCGCCCTGTTCAATGGCTTGGGGCGGGTCAGCGTTCCCTACTTCAACGGATTGATCCTCTATCGTCGGGATCTGCTGCAAGCGGTGGGCATCGAAACCGACAGCTACGCCTTTCAGGCCGAGGCGTTGATCAAGCTGATTCATCAGGGGCGGCGTTTCACCACGTTGGGCGTGGTGATCAGTGGACGCCAGCACGGTCGATCCAAGGCGTTCAACTGGCGCAATTTGTGGCAGATCGGACAAACGTTGTGGCGGGTGTGGAACATCTCCCGCCGCGCCGCCCGGAGCCAGGAACGCCAGGAAGGGCTCCACGCCTAGCCGCGCCCAGGGACCGGGGGCTCAAAGCCCGCCCCTGGGTCGAGTCGACCGGATTTTTTGGAATGCTTCAGGTCGGGGTGAGTTTTCTCTGTTTCGGCCTGGTTTCCCGGCAGTGCCATAGCGCGACATGGCCGCAACCAAAGGGTCGAGTTCCGTGAAAATCGGGTTGCCTGCGGCAACGGAAGGCGCGTTGCGCGACGAATGTGCAGGATGGCACATTCGGACTCACGAAGTGAGCCCGCAGGGTGAGGACCATGGATGGCCCGAATCAACCCGGATTGCCCATTAGAGATGATAGATGTTATTGTTGCCATCCCATTTAAACATTGCACCTGTCGTCAAGCGACGCCTGGGTTATGCAACCAACTCCTCCACCATGAAAACGTCCTTCCCCCGAAGGCGGGAATCCAGGGGCGGGGGAGGGAAATGCAGCGATCGTTACGAGGAACCAAGCCCCGCTTCCGTTTGTTTTTAGGGAGCCATTCCCCTATCGGCTTTCCTGGATTCCCGCTTTCGCGGGAATGACGAGGGTAAATTCTTTAGTTGGAAATGTGCGAAACTTATTTGGAATGGCTATAGTATACCGTCATTCAGGCCATTCAAAACAAGTAGGCGCTCTCCCCGGAGGGCAACCTCATGCAGATGGGGCCGCAGTGGGAGGTTCGCTCTCCCCGTTCGGTTGCCATTGTTTCGACGGAGGATGACATGGCGTGAGGTTCTGCGGCGTCAGCGTCCGCGGGTCTCTTCCAGCCTTTTTTGCACCACGGATTCGATGACGGCGGCGGCGTGGTCGTAGGTTTGGCCTTGGGCGATGGCCGCGGGGTCGGCTTGCGGGGCGCGACCGAGGCAGGCCCGCAGCGACTCCGGGCTGTTGAACCAGAGGGCGTGATCGTCCCAGTGGGGCGGGGCGGCCAGGGGGCGGCAGTCGTAGACCACGGGAATGCAGCCGCAGGCGGCGACCTCCATCATCCGCTGGCTTTGCAGGTCGAAGGGGTGGGGGACCAGGGCGTAGCGGGCCCGCTGATAAATTTGCGCGACGGCGGCCCCGTGGGGGGCGATCCCCTGGTGAAAGGGGCGGACCAGGGGATCCCGTTCCCAGGTGTGACCGTGAATCTCCACCTCGACGCCGTCGCGGCATTGGCAGAGCCAGCGCGTCGTCACATCCCGCACCACGTAATGCAGGGTCTGCCAAAAGGCGACGTCCCAGGCCACGTCCAACGCCTTGGCCAGATCCTGGAGAACTTCCCGGGTGAGGGGGAGTCCCTGGTTCATCCGTTGGGTGAGACGGAGGGCCAACTGCCGGGTGGCGGGGGTCATGGTTTGGTGGGCGTAGGAGCCTCCCACCAGCGCCACCCGGTTGGCGCGGGGAGGAGCGTCCGGCGGCGGCGGGCGAAAAATGGTCGGGTCGATGCAGGATCCCAGGCGATGGATCTCCCGGGCGCCGAGGTCGCGAAGGTAGGGGTCCAGTTCGGGGACCAGGGAGAGGGCGATGTCCCGGGGGCGCCAGGGGATGGGCTGGCGGGCGGTGAGGGGGTGGAGGATATCCTGCCACCAAGTGACCAGCACGACCTCGGGATGAAGCCATTGGTTGTACATGCGATTGATCGACAGCACCACGTGGGGATTGCAGGCGTGTTGCTGTTGGACCCAATCGTAGGCGTCGAATTTTTCCTCCTCCCGGGCTTCCATGGCCAGCCAAACCTCATGTCCGCGACGGCGCAGCGCCTGGGCCAAATTTTCCAGGGTGTAGCGGGAGACGTTGGTGTGGCGGGAGGTGGGGAGAAAAAAACGCCAGGGGGGACCAGTCCCCTCGAAGCGCGGGGTGGTCTGCTGGAGGGCGTGGGTGATCAGGGGGTAGCGTTTCATTCGTCCTTGCGCGGCCCCGTCGAGCAGGCGCGCCCAGCGCATCGCCTCGTCAAAGGCCGTCTCGTCGGCGGGGGGAAAGACGATGGCCCGGGGGCGACGCCAGCGGGTGTGGAGAAAAAAATCAGCCGCCGCCTGGGGTTCCGGGGGAACGGCGATGAGCTGGGGGGGATCGCCGGGCTGGGCGGGGCCGGGATGAAAACAGAGCCGGGGCTGGAACACCCCCAGGTTGAGGGGAATGAGCCGGGCCTCCCGGGCTTCCCGGCGGGCGGCGGCGGAATCGAGAAAGAAGAGATCCCAATCGCCGGGCAGGGCGGCGGGGTCCGGGGAGGGGGGGGCGTTGCGCCAGCGGCAGACGGCGGCCAGGACGGGGGATCCGGCGGCGTCGGCGACCTGGGCCAGCAGGGCGAGGGTTTCCCGATGGGGGCGGGGTTCCTGTTCCAGGGCAGTACACAGGGGGTCCAGGGCCTCCCGGGGGCGCTTGGCGTGGAGCAACAGCAGGGCCAGGAGTCGCCGGGCGGCGTGATATTGCGGATCGAGCAGCAGGGCGGACTCGGCCAGGGACAGCGCCTCGACGGTCTGGCCCCAGGAGGCCAGCAGCGCCGCCAGTCTCAGATAACCCTCGGCGTTTTCCGGATGGGTCAGGATCGCCTGCCGCAGGGAGGCCTCGGGATTCGCCTCGGGGGAGGGCGCGGGCGTCTCGGCGGGGCGGGGTCGGGGGGCGGCGGCGGCGAAGGGGGCACCGGGGCGCGGAATCCCGCCCCATCCCGGACCGCTCCAACCGGTGGAGAGGAGAACGCCCCCTTGAAGGATCTGGCCCCGCGCTTTTTTTCTCACGCCATCCCTCCCCGAGGGTTTTTACGCCAGGAACGATCCGGCACGACCCTGGCCATGATTTCGCTTTCAAAATGGCGCATGACCTCAAGCGGCGTCAGGGGTGCCATTAAATATTTCAAACTGTTTGCTATTCCATTTTAAAATTGCTCATGTCGTCCAACGGCGTCTGGGGGTGCAACCAACTTTAATAACGACGGAAACGTCCTTCCCGCCCCCGATTTAAGCATTCGAGGGCAGGCTGCAGCGGGAATCCAGTGACTTTGAGAACCATAGGGCGCGTAATATGTCTGTATCGCCATGATTTCGTAGTCGCTTGATGTGTCATTGCTCGTGTCCCAGACACCTTAAAAGCCGCTGGATTCCCGCCTTCGCGGGAATGACGTTTTCGTCGTTATAAATGTGGTTGCACCCCCAGGCGTCGTTTGACCTGATGTGCAATTCCGAACTGGAACTACTCTACCACGCCGCCGCCGCCGAATCCACGGAATGCGCCTGGCCCCCTAGGGCTCCGTCGGTGGTCTGGGGATCGGAGCGTTATGGACAAAAAAAAGGAGGCCGGGGGGCCTCCTGGATTCGTTAACATCTCAAGTCAGTCCGACGCACTACCGGACGATTAAACACATGCTTATTAGGGAACCACTGGGGTAGGGTTTGCGGTGGCTTGATCTTCAGCAGCTTTAATTTTGGCTGCTTCATCCTTATTCTTGATGGCATCATCCTGCGCCGTTGATGCCGGACCCGTGGTGCATTGGTCAAGTTTTTCCGCGAGTGAAATATCTGGCGACCGGAAATTTACCGAGCTGCGAGAGTGCTGTTTCAGACGAGATATTTGGCTTGTGGATTCAACAGCCCCCTTTTCCTTGACAGCAGCATCCGCCGCCCTACTGAGTTCAAGGGCTTTTTGGTAAGATGCTTGTGCGGATTCGTAAGCCGCTTCCGCTTTTTTTCTATTATCTTCGGCTTTGTTCGCGGTTTCTTGCGCGGTTGGGTCGTTTAGCGCCTTGTCCGTAGCATATTTTGCAGCGTTGTTTTTATCTTGTAGATCGTTATAAGCCGCCTCCCTGGATAGCTTTGAGTTAATCAACGCCCGGTTTGCGTCATCAGCGGCTGAGGCTGTAAAATCTCGTACCGTGTCGTCCACCATATACCGAATCCGTTCAGCGCGCTTTTTGAAATTCTCATAATCCAGCGTTGTACCATAAACTGCAATCCTGATTTCGCCATACGCACGGTCAATGGCGTTCATTATCTGAGTGGCTTCTATGAGTGAGAATTTATCGTCATATTCCGCACGATAATTGGGAACATTTAAGTCACATTCATTCTTTCCTGAACTATTAGAACACGCTGGGTGCTGAAGCACGGTTTGTTCAATGCAGTCAAAAAGCCATCGCCCTTCATGAAGATCGTTGACCAATCCAATTGGAACCCAGTTTTGTCCTGCACCCAGGGATGAGGCACCCACGAGCGCAGATCCTGCCACAAGATCCTTTCCAACCTCGAAAATCAATCCAGCACTGGCCCCAGCAAAACCAAGAAAGGTTGCTGGACCCAAATATTTTTCCCCCCATTTACCGATCCGGCGAGTCTTTTCAGACAGTCCGTCCTTTTCTCTTAAGACCATTCCAACAACATGGGCTCTTGTAATACTATTCGAATTTTCTGTGCCGCAAGCTTTATTCTCATTTTCGATACGCTGAGAGTTCCATTGAGCATCACCTGCCGTAAGATCTTCAAATCCTTTACCAAAGAAGGCTCTATTCCGGATCTTCTCAAGATAATCTTTTCCGGAGAGGCTCATGCGATTAAAATCATATGCCTCCGATGATTCATCGCCAGCTTTATTTGGATATCCCCATCCAGGTTTGAGATTCCTTGCGCACCCGCTCGCCAGCAACGCGGCGACGCCCAGCAAGGTGATGGCGACAAGTTTACGAGAAGCCATTGTAAATCTCCCCCTCAAGATGGTTGGTGAACGGCGCTCTTCGGCGCATGACTAGTGTAGATTTATAAAAGATCCAAGCGAATATTTTATGATGCCATACAGGATGGCATATAAAAATATCTTCCTTGGGCTTGCCGCAAATCATCCATGACAATTTCATGGATATCATGCGATTGAGATCCTGTAACGGCCCCAACGTAGACCATTAACATGCCCATTGCTAGATCCATGTCATCGGTCGGAAGGCTATCATTTCATGAAAACAGGGTCAACAGAAAATCATCGGGATGAATTCCCCGGGTTCAGCGGGTGAATCCGTCACGGGAGGAGACGTCCGGAGGTGTCGGGAGCGGGAAGGGGGCGGGGCCCGGGGGCGAAAAAAAGGGCGACGGGAGGCTTCCCATCGCCCGGGACCATCTGGCGCGATTGAAGAGAAGGTGGGGGAGGCGAATCAATCCTGCATCGCCTTGGTCAGCTCCTCCTTGGCCTGGTAGAAATCCTTGTTGGCCAGTTGCAGGGCCATGTCGGCGGCCATCCAGTTTTGCAGCGCCTCCTCCACGTCGGAGCCCTCCACCATGGCGGCGATCTCTTGCAGATCCTCGTGGGAACCCTGGAGGATGTGCAGCCCGGAGCAGTCGCCGCGCAAAATGTTCACCCGATGGCTGCACAGGCCGTTTTTGCCGCTGTCCTCGCAGGAGCAGAGGGCCGTCAGGTTGGAGCCCTCCCGGCGAAAGAGCATTTCGTAGGGTTGGTGATCGTCCTCCTGGACCAGCAGGGCCACCTCCCGCACCGGATTTTGCCGCGCCTCGAAATCCTCCACCGCCCGTTTGACCGATCCATAGAACTGCTGCGTTCCCATGGCCTCCGACAGGCCGACCTTTTCCAGTTGATCCATGAAGGGGCGGGGGGCGTCGGCGATTTTGATATCGATCCCCCTCTCCACCATCTCCCGATGCCATTGGGCAAAACGCTGGGCGGCGGTGACATCCATGTCGGTGATGGCCTGGGCGTCGATGACGATCCACGACACCGGATGGGGGGCATCATGCACCAACTCCCGCAGCCGGTTCATGACGTGGCGGGCGTTGGCGAAAATCAGCGGGGCGTAGAGGCGATAGACCAGCAATCCGGTCACCTCCGCGGTCGCCACCTCCTGACGGCCGAAGTCGTGGAATTTTTTCCCCGGACTGGTCCGCTTCAGCACCGCGTCCCCCGGGCGGGAAATTTCCATGATGACGATGATCAGCGAAATCAGCAGCCCCAGAATGATCCCCGGCACCACCCCCAGCACCAGGATGGCCGCCGTGACCATCAACGACATGACACACTCAAACCGGTCGATGCGGTAGAGCTCCCGCACCGCCTTGATCTCCAACATACCGACGGCGGTGACGATCAAGATCGCCCCCAACGTCACCTTGGGCAGCCAGACCAGCAGATCGGTCATGAAATAGAGGAAGAGCAGCAGCCCCAAGGCGGCGACCAACTGGGCCACCTGGGTTTTTCCGCCGGAGGCATCGACGATGGAGGTGCGGGACTGGCTGGCGGAAACGGGGAATCCCTGCAACATCCCGGCGAAGATATTGGCCGCCCCCAGCGCCGCCAACTCCCGGTTGGGGTTGATCTCGTAGCGATTTTTGTCAGCGAAAACCTGGGCCAGCAAAATGCCGTCGGAAAAAGCGAGAAAGGCGATGGCCGCCGCCGCCGGAGCCAGGGCCGGAATGTCCGACCAATGAAACACCGGCAGGGCGATTTGCGGCGTCCCCACCGGCACACTCCCCACCAGGGCGATGCCCAGGTGATCGAAGCCCAAGAATAAACTCCCGCCGATCCCCAGCAGCGAAACCGCCAGCGCCCCCGGCAGCTTGGGCAGCCAGCGTCCCAGCACCACCATGAAAAGGATGGACGAAACGCCAAACATCAACGTCGGAGCGTGGGTTTTGGGCAATTGTTGGGCGACTTGGAAAATCAGCGGGAAAAAATCCTCCCCCGTGGTCTGGATGGCGAAGAGCTTGCCCAACTGGGTGGAGACCAGGATCAGCGAGGCCCCGTTCAAATAGCCCACCAGCACCGGTCGAGAGAGAAAATCGGCGATGGTTCCCACCCGCAGCTTGCCCGCCAACACCAGCATCACCCCGGAAAGCAGGCACAACGAGGCCGCCAGGGCGGGAATGCGCGACGGGTCGCCGTCGGCCAAGGGGAGAATGGCGGACCCGGCCAGCAGACCGATGGCCGCGTCGGGCCCGGCAATCACATGACGCGACGAGGCGAACAGGGCGTAGCCAACGCAGGCCGCCAGGGCGGCGTAGACCCCGGTGATGGGCGGCATATGCACCAACTCGGCGTAGGCGATGACCGAAGGGATCATGACAATGCACGCCGTGATCCCCGCCACCACATCGCCCCTCAGCCATCCCGCGCGATAATCCCGGAGCGTCGCGATGATGGGTATCGCCGAACACAACCCCCTCAACAACCGTTCTCCAGGCATGAGTCCATTCCTAAAGCACGTTTCGTCGGAGTTCCCGGACCCTCGCCGTCCCTCGCCAACGGTTCGAGGAGCGATCAGCTTCAGTTCAGAATTCTACCCGTTCAATCTGAATTCAAACTGAACACGCCTTGTTTCTTCCACCCCCTCCAGGGTCGGCGGCGGCGGCGAGTGGGCTCCCACCCGGGCGGACCCGATCGCTATTATGACGAAAATGCTGTTATGCAGCATGAATTTATCCTCTATTTTTATTATAGTTTCAATTATAAATCCACTGCAAAAGCCCTCAAATTACAAATAAAACGAATCAATTTCAAAGAGATGTGGCTTTGTTCGGGGGGGGATGAGGATCCTTGCCTGACGGGAGGGCGTCGTATAATCTCCCCTTTGAACTAACAAAAGAGGAGCGGCGGGCAAAGTCGGGCGGATTTCAAGGCCTCGGCGTGGGGGGGTGGTGCGCCCCCGCTTCCATACGTCGAAACATCGGGAGGGTGCGAGATGGGGTTCATCGGAAACATGTGGGAAGCCTTCAAAAGACCCAGCATCAAGTATTCGCTGGGCATTTTGCTGGTGGGCGGATTCGTGGCGGGCGTGATGTTTTTCGCCTCGTTCCATTTCGTCATGACGGCCTCCAACGATCCTAGGCTATGCATGGACGGCTGCCATGAGATGAAGACCGTGACCGAGGAGTGGAAAAAATCGGTGCATGGCTACAATCGGGTGGGCGTCGCCGCCACGTGCCCCGACTGCCACGTCCCCCACGACAAGGACATTCCCGGCTGGTTCGAGAAGGTCTATTTCAAGGTCACCATCGGGGTGAAGGACATCTGGCACCACACCATCGGCACCTACAACACCGAGGAAAAATTTGAGGCCGCCCGTTACGAACTGGCCCAAATCGTCACCGAGCGGTTCAAGCGCCGGGGTTCCAAGGAGTGCATGTTCTGCCATAAGTTCGAGACCATGGACCTGGAAAAGCAAGACAAGAAGGCCGTCTCCAAGCACAAGTCGGTGATCGACGGATCGACCAAGAAGAGCTGCATCGACTGCCACGCCGGCGTAGCCCACGAAGAGCCCAAGGAACCGGAAGCGAAAGAGCCGGAGAAAAAATAATCCCGGACGGTCGAAGGATCGCGACCCCTCGTCTCCTCCGCTCCGGCGGAGCGGCAAGGGGCCGCGAATCGTCCATGTCCATTGGAAGAGCAAGCAGCACTGGGAGATGATGCCATGAGTGAAGGCGCGAAGAAGGGATGGACCCGGCGGGAGTTCTTCCACGGCGTGGGCGCGGTTTCCGCGGCCTGCGCGGTGGGCGGCATGGCGGCCAACGCCCTGGCCGCCGAAGAGGCGGCGGTGGACATGGGTCCGATCATCGCCGAGGCGATGGGGTCGAAGGATGTGACCGCCGACGCCGCCGTCAAGGCCGAACTGCCGGAAAAGGCGGACAACGCCACCCTGGTGCGGGTGCCGGTGAAGATCGACCACCCCATGGATGCGAAAAATTTCATCCAGAGCGTGGGCATTTTCGTGGATAACAATCCCAAGCCCCAGGTGGCGGTTTTCGAGTTCACCCCCGAGGTCGGCAAGGTGGACTTTGAAGTCCGCATCAAGATGGCCAAGCCCTCCAAAGTGCGGGTGATCGCCAAGACCAACGCCGGCAAGTTGCTGGGCCTGGAAAAGATGGTGGACGTGGCGGCGGGCGGTTGCGCTTAACCGTTCCCCTCAGCCTGTCCCCGGGGTGAGGCCCATCCCGGAGCGATGCGACCGATCGATCAATGGAGGAGTGACCATGGCGGATATTGGCGAACCCAAAGTGAAAGTCCCCAGCGCGCCGGCGAAGGCGGGGGATATCGTGCAGATCAAAACCTTGATCAACCATCCCATGGAGTCCGGGATGCGCAAGGACGACAAGGGCGAGGTGATCCCCGCCCACTTCATCGAGGAAGTGACGGTGGAGTACGATGGCAAGACCGTGCTGAAAGGCAAGTGGACCGCCGCCATCTCGAAAAATCCCTTCTTCTCCTTCAGCCTCAAGGCCAGCAAAACCGGCCCGGTGAAGGTCTCCTGGAAGGACAACAAGGGCGGCAACTTCACCGCTTCCGCCGACCTGACGGTGGGCTGAGTTTTCTTTTCGCCGCCCGCTCTCCCCCCTCGCGAGGGAAGAGGAAGGCGAGAGAAGGATCCGCGTGGCAAGAACCGCCCTTTCGAGGGCGGTTTTTTGTCGGGGTCGGGGGTCAGCCCGGGGCCTCTTCCCGCAGCCATTGCGCAGCCTGGGCGGCGTGATAGGTGAGGATCCAGTCGGCCCCGGCGCGGCGAAAGGCGGTCAGACTTTCCAGAACGATGCGCCGCTCGTCGATCCACCCCCGCTCCGCCGCCGCCTTGACCATGGCGTATTCGCCGCTGACGTTGTAGGCGGCCACCGGAACCTCCACCCGGTCGCGCACCTCCCGCACCATGTCGAGATAGGCCAGGCCCGGCTTGACCATCACCGCGTCGGCCCCCTCGGCGAGGTCCAGGTCCACCTCCCGCAGCGCCTCCCGACGGTTGGCCGGGTCCATTTGATAGGATCGGCGGTCGCCGAACTGGGGGGCGCTCTCGGCGGCGTCGCGGAACGGCCCGTAGAAAGCCGAGGCGTACTTGACGGCGTAGGAGAGGATGGGCAGGCTCTCATGGCCCGCCCCATCCAGGGCGCGACGAATCGCCCCCACCATGCCGTCCATCATCCCCGAGGGGGCGACCATGTCCACCCCCGCCTGGGCGTAACTCACCGCCGCCCGGCCCAAAATTTCCAGGGTGGGGTCGTTGTCCACCTCGTGGCCCTTGAGCAGGCCGCAATGGCCGTGGCTGGTGTATTCGCACAGGCAGAGGTCGGCCAGCAGATAGAGTTCCGGCGTCTCCCGCTTGATCGCCCGAATGGCCCGCTGCACGATCCCCTCCGGGTCCACCGCGTCGCTCCCCGCGGCGTCCTTCACCGACGGCACGCCGAAGAGGATCACCCCCCCCAGCCCCAGGGCCAGGGCCTGACGGGCGGGCTCCAGGGCCTGATCGATGGAGAGTTGATAAACCCCCGGCATGGAGGCCACGGGATTTTTCACCCCCTCCCCCGGGACGATGAACAGGGGCTGGATCAAATGGACCGGGGCCAGGACGGTCTCCCGGGTCAGGCGGCGAATGGCCGGACTTGAACGCAAACGGCGGGGACGATGGGCGGGAAACATGGGCGGTTGGGCTCCTGAACAGGGGAACAGGGGGCGGAGACGCGCCAGGGCGCGATTCATTCGTCCATGATGGGCCAGAATCGAGGACGGCTTCAACCTTCCGGGCGCTTTTTTCGGCGGAAAGGGAAGGGAAAGGGGGGGAATAAGGGGGGCGACGTATTTGTTGCAAAGCTTTCCTTGGCGCCTTTGTCAACATGTCGCATAATTTCACATCCCTGAGGAGGGCGTTCGTCGGAAACCGGTGGGGGATCATGGTTCCATGCCCCCCCGACCACGAGCCATGGCGGGGAGATTTCACGAGGATTGGGACGCGGGATTGGTCCAAACGGATTGGCGGATGGGGGGGGTTTTGAACGTTGTCGGTTCGGGGGGAAGGGCAGGCGCTCATGTTACAGAAGATCGGCAACCGGTTGCTGGCGGTGGGACGCACCGACGTGGGCAACGTTCGCACGCTGAACGAGGACAACTTCCGCATCGATCCAGAGGTCGGGCTGTTGATCGTCTCCGACGGCATGGGAGGCCATGAAGCCGGAGAACTGGCCAGCCTCCACGTGGTGGATACCATCGACGCCTTTTTCAGCGCCCACGGTGGAACCCCGCTGGAGGAGTTGGAGACCGAGGAGAACGACAACTCGGATCAAACGGTGGATCTGGGGGACGACGCCACGTTGGACAGTCTGCCCAATCCGGTGCTGGCCGCCGTGGCCTCCGCCGTCACCGCCGCCAACACCAAGCTCAACGCCCTCAACGAGGCCCAGGGATACTCCGAGGGCCACGGCATGGGGGCCACCGTGGTGGGCCTGTGGATGCCCTCCTTCACCGACACCCCCGTGGTCTTCCACGTCGGCGACAGCCGCATGTACCTCTTCAGCGGCGGCGAACTGAAACAGGTGACGCAAGATCATTCGATGTACCAGTTTTGGGTCAACTCCGGGCGGATGGGCGTTCCCCCGGCGAAAAACGTGCTGCTCCAGGCCATGGGGCCGGGGCGTCGGGTCATCCCCGATGTCAATTTTCAGCCGGTGGCCCCGGGCGACGTGGTGGTCCTCTGCACCGACGGACTTACCGGCATGGCCAACGATGAGATGATCGCCGAGGTGCTGCGCGGGGTCGACGCCGACTCCCTGGCCCAACGTTGCGACCGATTGGTGGAGTTGGCCAAGGAGCGGGGCGGCAAGGATAACGTCACGGTCATTTTGGGGTACGTGCAAAGTTGAGGAGCCCCCCGGAAGGGGAGCCCCGGGGAGAACGCCCGGCGGGTTCCGGTCGGGGAACTTTCGGATCAGGTCGCGGGTCCGGTTTTTCAAGTATGCATCGACAGAGCGAGGGGCCATGAGTTCTCGGACTGTTTCCAATCTGTCCATTATGTTCGCCGATATCAGCGGCAGCACCCGCCTGTATGAAACCCTGGGCGATGTGCGGGCGCGGGATTTGACCTCCCGTTGCGTCGAACTGATGTCCCGAACCGTCATCACCTTTCAGGGGCGGGTGATCAAAACCATCGGTGACGAGGTGATGAGCGTTTTCCCCTCCGCCGACGCCGCTGCCAACGCCGCCGTCTCCATGCAGGAGTCGGTGCGGGATCAATCCCCCTCGTGGGGGCTGCCGTTGCACATCCGGGTGGGCTTCCACTTCGGTGAGGTGATCGAGGAGGGGGGAGACGTTTTCGGCGACGCGGTCAATCTGGCGGCGCGCATGGCCGGTCAGGCCAAGGCCGACCAGATCATCACCACCGGCGAAACCCTGGAACGCATGAACGCCGGGCTCCGCGCCAATGGTCGGGTGCTGATCTCCGCCCAGGTCAAGGGCAAGGAAAAGCCCATCGACATCGTGGAGCTGACCTGGGGCGAGGAGGAAGAGCTGACGGTGATGGGCGGGGTGCGTCACAACGCCCAGGCCCCCGCCGCCGCCTTTGTCCTCAAGGTGCGGTTTCAGGAGCAGGTGTCGGAGTTGGGTGCCGACCGGGAGAGCGGCGTCACCCTGGGGCGGGGCAATCAAAACACCTTCATGGTCCCCGATGCCATGTCCTCCCGCATGCACAACAAAATCGAGTTCCGCCGCGACCGCTTCGTGCTGGTGGACCAAAGCACCAACGGCACCTACGTCACCTTCAAGAATGGCGTGAAAAAGTTTGTCCACCGCGACGAACTCGTGTTGGAAGCCGATGGCGTGCTGGGGTTGGGTCGGCAAGTGGATCCCTCCGATCCCCTGGCCATCCACTTTTCCATCTGAGGGTTGGCGGTTCCTTCCGCTTTTTCGGAGGGAGGCCGAGGCAAGGAGGGGGCGCCGAGTTTCGACGCCCCCTCTTTTTTTGCCCGTCGCCTTGCCTGTCGCCTTGCCTGTCGCCTTGGAAACGGGAGCTTCCCGCCTCGCGAGAGAAGGCGTCGGTCGGACGCCCCCGCCGCGACGGGAGGCTCAGCCCCTGGATTTCCAGGCGGTGATGGAGATGCTCAGGTCGTTGAAATCCTGGTCGCCGGCGTCTTCCACGGCGATGTTGTAGCCCGCGCCGACAATCGCGCCGCTGGTCGAGGGCACCTGGAAGGGGATGGAGACCACCTGAACCCCGCTGCTTTGGGCGATGGTGATGGTCAGGGTCATGTTGCTCCCAGCCACCTGCTGAAAGCCGGAGGAGAGGGAGCCAAAGGCGGTGTTGGAGCGGCAAACGTTGTTGACGTAGGTGGTGCTGGAGTCCTTCAGCGTGACGCAAATGTTGTAAGCCGCCTGGGTGTACATGTTCCAGCTCATGTACCAGCCCTGGGGGATGATGGGAAGGGAGATGGTTTGGGGCACGGCCATGGATCACTCTCCTGAATCAAGGGGTCGGATGGATCATGAGAAACGGCGTCGCAGGCGCATCCCGCGTTTCGCCGCGAAATTATCCCGAGGGGATCACTTGGCGGCCTTGGTGCCGAACGCCTGGGCCGCCTTGACCCGCCCCTTGAGCGCCTCGATCACCTGGGCCTCGGTGTGGGGCTTGTAGTTGGGCAGCGGGCTGGGATCCGGTTCGATGGGCATCAGCCAATCCACGCCATGGGCCCCATGGAGCCAGAGGGCGGTGAAATAGAGGGCCGGAACCAGGAGAAAACGCACCTCGTAGGGTTGGTCGGCGGTCTCCTTGAGATCGGCGGCGACTTTCAACCCCTTGGCCATTCCCACCATCACCTCTCCGCGATGGGAGGCGATGACCCGCTCTCCGGCGGACTCCTGGGCCAGCACCATTTCGGCCGTGGGTTGATTTCCCAGCATCACTAGGTAGCGCCAGTGACCGGGCTTGGCGGCGGCGAGCAGTTTGCCCTTGGCCAGATCCTCCAGCCCCACGGCGTACTCCTGCCAGCCCTGGCTCAGGGAGATTTGGGGCGGCGTCGCGCCCCCGGCGGAGGCGCTTCGCACGGCCTCGGTCACAAAGTAGTTGGGGGTGTCGCCCAGATGATCGGAGATCACCTTCGTCGCCGTCTTCGGCGCCTTGGGGGAAAATTGAATCGGCATGGTTCACCTTCCCAAATCAGTTGGGTTTCGTCAGATAGGTGCCGTTCCAGGTTCCGCCGCTTTGGTAATTGGCGGCGAAATCTCTGTAGAGCATGATGGTTTCGCCGAAGATCGGATCCTGGATGACGATGGTGACCACCGAACTCAAGATGGCGCAGTACTTGTAGCCGGTGATGGCCATGAAGTGGGCGCCGCCGCCGTTCCACTCCACCCGCACCCCCACCGGGCGGCCCATGTTGATCTGGTCCGCCAGGGCTTGCGTGGTGGCGGTTCCGCTGGACACGGACTTGAAGGATTTGGTGTAGGTCAGCGCCTTGTCGAGATAGCCGTAAACGTTGCAGGCGGCGGGGGTGGGGGCGTTGCAGCAGTTCACGCCGGCCAGCTTCAGGCAGCCGTTGGCGGTGTCGCACTGGGTCCATTGCCCGGTCTGGAAAAACAGCCCGACGCTGGTTCCCACCGCCGACCAGCACCAGTTGGTTTGGGTCTGCCTTTGCATCACCAGCGGCAGATAGTGCAGCACGGTGTGGTTGCAGATGAGCTTCAACTTGGGAATTTTGAGGATCTTGGGGTCAACAAATCGGTAGAGAGGTGTCAAATCTGGCATGGATCGGTCCTTTCGCAAGAGAATGTTGAAGTAAAGCGGCATCCCTCCCCCCGGGGGCCGAGGGGGTCCGCGGCCTTGTGGGAAGTCGTTTCCAAAAGATGAAAGGCATTCTGCAAGAGTTGATCAACGGTCATTCGATAATGCGTTTTTCGAGGTTCATTAAATTACCGTATACGCCTGGAGTTTATCTAAATTATCAAATAACTACAATATTTTACATGGACTGTCCTGTTGTATTTGCTCCTCATTCAAGCATAGCTAAAAAAACCACGAAGTCTACGCAAAATTCTCTGCATATTAAACTATAAGTATACAGACCGCTCGCCCGGAGGGGCGGCGGCGCGGAGAAGAAAAGATATCACGGCAGGGGTGTTTTCCGGCGAGGAGGTTTCCAGGGAGGGGGGGCTATCCGTTGGAGAGGGCCTTGAGGGCCAGCCGCAACCCTTCGGCGGCGTCGGCGGCGCCCAGGGCCAGGGCCTGACGCACCGCCTGCTCGGCCTGGGGACGACGATAGCCCAGGTTGACCAACGCCCCGATCAACTCCTCCCGCAGCGACGCGGCGGGGGGGGCGGGAGGGGCTCCAGAGCCCGTCGTCATCGCCGTGACGCCCGCCGACAGCCCCAGGGCGTTGACCTTCTCCTTGAGTTCCAGGGCCAGGCGTTGCGCCAGGCGACGGCCCACCCCGGGAATGCGGGAGAGGCGGGTGAGGTCGTCCCGGGCGATGGCGTCGGCGAGTTCGGCGGGACGGAGGGTGGAGAGGGAGGCCAGGGCCAGCTTCATGCCGATGCCGGTGACGCTGGTGAGCATGAGAAAGGCGGCCTTTTCGTCGGTGGTGGCGAAGCCGTAAAGCTGCAACACGTCCTCGCGCAAATAGGTGACGATGAGCAGGCGGGCGTTCTCCCCCGGCGCGGGCAGGGCCTCGTAGGTGGAGAGGGGGATGAAGACCTCGTACCCCACCCCGCCCACGTCGAGGATGACCCCTTCGGGATGTTTTTCCGCCACCGCGCCCCGCAGCATGGCGATCATCTTGCGGCTTCCTTCGCGCTCACGGCGGGGGGCGACCAGTCCCGCCAGGATTTGGCCCCGCCCAGGGGTTGCGCCGCCGCCGGGTTGAGGTGATTGAGATGGCAGAGGGCCACAGCCAGGGCGTCGGCGGCGTCCTGGGGGGGGGCCTTGTCCAGGGCGAGGAGCATGCGGATCATCTCCTGCACCTGGGCCTTTTCCGCCTTGCCGTAGCCCACCACGGCCTTTTTGACCTGCATGGCGGTGTATTCCGCCACCGCCAGCCCGCCATGGCTCAGGGCGGCGATGGCCGCGCCCCGGGCCTGCCCCAGCTTGAGGGCGCTGGAGACGTTGCTGGAGACGAACACCTCCTCCACCGCCGCCAGATGGGGTTGGAACTGGGCGATGGCGGCGGCGAGTTCTGTGAAGATGCGGGCCAGGCGTTGGGGCATGTCGTCCCCCTCCTTGGCCCGGATGCAGCCTCCGGCGATGCGACGCAACGTCTCGCCTTGGCGTTCCACCACGCCCCAGCCGGTGGTCACGCTGCCCGGGTCGACGCCCAGCACCCGCAGGGGCGGGCTTTTGGAAGGGGGGGCGGCGGGGGTCATGGCATCAATCCCAGATGGCGCAGGATGAAATCCCCCACGGCGGCGGGATCGTTCAGGGGGAGGCGGGGGAGGTCGGTTTCCAGGGCGGGGTCGTCGGTGGCCACGGCGACGAGGCCGGAGATGAGGCGCGGTTCGCCCCGGGGCGGGCTCTCCCGGCGGTGGATGGCGATGCGGGGAAAGGGGCCGTCGGCGTAGCCTTCCACCAGGATCAGGTCGTGGTCCTGGAGCAGGGCCAGGAGTTCGGGCCAGGGGGGGGGCTCCCGCTCCTGGATCAGGAACCAGCGTCCGGGGCCGGCGAAGAGGACGGTTTCAGCCCCGGCTTGGCGGAAGCGGTGGGAGTCCTTGCCGGGAATGTCCGGTTCGGCGGGGTGGTGGCCGTGTTTGAGGGCGGCGATGCGCAGGCCGCGTCCCTTGAGGTCGGCGATCACCCGTTCCATCAGCGTGGTTTTGCCCGAGCCGCTGGGGGCGGCGAAGCCCATGACCGGGATCATGAAAGGAGTTCCTTAGCTGAACGTTGATGCTGTGATGATTGAGAATCCAGAGCCTGCCCCAGCGAAGGCGGGGGGGGAGCCCAACGGTTTTGACTTTCGCTTTTGACTGTTGCTTTTCGGCGCGCCTTTATAGCAATTTCATTTTAAAATTGCACACATCGTCAAGCGGTGCCTGGGTTATGCAACCAACTCCCCAACCACGAAAACGTCAT
>JADGAP010000140.1 GCA_015231965.1 Magnetococcales bacterium
CCGCCCCGCCCCCCGGCAGCCGCTCCCGCAGCCGCTCCCCCGCCCCCTCGGCGAGAAAATCCCCCTGCAAAATGAGGGCTTCCCGATCCCCCTGTTGCACCGGTTCCACCGGCAGCAGGTCGATGGCGACCACCACGCCCCCCGGATGAACCTCCCGCACCGCCACCTGGGTCCAGCCGCCTGGGGCCGCCCCCAGATCCAACACCCGCATCCCGGGCCGCATCAGATGGTATTTTTCCTGTAACTCCAGCAACTTGTAGGCGGCGCGAGAACGATACCCGGCCGCATGAGCCGCCTTGACGTAGGGGTCGTTGCGGTGTTCCTCCAGCCAACGGCCGCTGGAGGGGCGTCTGCCGCTCCCCTTGCCGGGGGCCGTCAGAAGGTGATCTCCAGGATTTCAAAGTGGCGCGCCCCGCCCGGGGCCTGCACCTCCACCGAATCGCCGACGCACTTGCCAATCAATCCCCGGGCCATGGGGCTGGTGATGGAGATCTTGCCCTTGGAGAGATCCGCCTCGTCCACCCCGACGATCTGATAGGTGGCCTCCTGCTCTGTCTCCTCCACCAACACCGTCACCTTGGCCCCGAAGATCACCTTGTCCGATTTGAGGCGGGCGGTGTCGATGATCTGGGCGTTGGCCAGCTTGGTTTCGTACTCCTGAATCTTGCCCTCGTTGAAGGATTGCTCCTCCTTGGCGGCGTGGTACTCCGCGTTCTCCGACAAATCCCCCAGCTCACGGGCGGACGAGATGGCCGCGACGATGCGACGCCGTTCCACGGTTTTGAGCCGATGCAAATCGGCCTTGAGTTGTTCCGCCCCTGCCAGGGTCATGGGTACCTTGTCGGACATCCTCGGCGCCCCCGCGCTTCGCTGCGAACTGAATGGAAAATAAAGACGCGGGAATGTCTTTGGAACATCCCCGCCCGCCCCCTCGCCGCCGACCCCCCCCTCCCCCGCACGGGGCGGGAGGGGCGGGTGACGGATCATCCTTTGTTCTGATCGGGATGGTAATCCTGAAGGGCCTTGCAATGGAAGCCGCCATCCTCGCCCCACGCGGCGATGGCCGCCACCGCCGCCCGCATGCCCGCCACCGTGGTAAAGTAGGGAATGCGGCTCATCAGGGCGGTGCGCCGGATGGAAAAGGAGTCGGAGAGGGCCATTTTGTCCCGGGTGGTGTTGAACACCAGGGAGATGGCACCGCTTTTCATCAGGTCCACGATGTTGGGGCGGCCCTCGTTGACTTTGTAGACCAAGTCCACCTTCAGCCCCTCCTTGGCGAGATAGGCCGCCGTCCCTCGGGTGGCGCAGAGACGAAATCCCAGTTCGATCAGGCGTTGGGCCGGTTGAACCACCGCCCCCTTGTCGTCATCCTTGACCGAGATGAAGACCCGGGCGTTGGGCGTTCCGACCCGGGGGAGGAAGGTTCCCGCCCCCTCCTGGGCCTTGGCGAAGGCGGCGGGGAAGGTGTCGGCGAGGCCCATCACCTCGCCGGTGGATTTCATCTCCGGCCCCAGCACCGTGTCCACCCCGGGGAAACGGTCGAAGGGGAAGACCGCCTCCTTCACCGCCACGTGGCGCATCCGTCCCGGCTCCTTGACGCCCAACTTTTTCAGGCTCTCCCCGGCCATCACCCGGGCGGCGATCTTGGCCAGGGGAAGGCCAGTGGCCTTGGAGACGAAGGGCACGGTGCGCGACGCCCGGGGATTGACCTCCAAAATATAGACCACGCCGTTTTTGATGGCGAACTGGACGTTCATCAACCCCACCACGTCCAGGGCCTTGGCCAGCACCACGGTCTGGCGCTCCACCTCATGGATCAAGTCCGGGCCGATGGAGTAGGGCGGCAGGGAGCAGGCCGAATCGCCGGAATGGACCCCCGCCTCCTCGATATGCTCCATCACCCCGCCGACGATGGCCTTTTTGCCGTCGGCCACGCAGTCCACGTCAATTTCGATGGCGTCCCGCAGGAAGTGGTCCACCAACACCGGCCGCTCGGCGGAGGCCTGCACGGCGTGGCGCATGTAGTGAATCAAATCCTTGGCGTCGTGGACCACTTCCATGGCCCGCCCCCCCAGCACGAAGGAGGGTCGCAGCACCACCGGATAGCCCACTTCGTCGGCGATGCGCAGCGCCTCCTCCTCGGAGCGGGCGGCCCCGTTGCGCGGCTGGCGCAGCTTGATCTGGTGCATCAACTGCTGGAACAGCTCCCGGTCCTCGGCCTGATCGATGGAGCGGGTGGAGGTGCCGATGATGGGGGCTCCCGCCTGTTCCAACGCCCGGGCCAGCTTGAGCGGGGTCTGGCCACCGAACTGGACGATGATGCCGTCGGGCTTCTCCCGATCGACGATGGACATGACATCCTCGAAGGTCAGGGGCTCGAAGTAGAGGCGGTCGGAGGTGTCGTAGTCGGTGGAGACGGTCTCCGGGTTGCAGTTGACCATGATGGTCTCGAACCCGGCGTCCCGCAGGGCGAAGGCGGCGTGGACGCAGCAGTAGTCGAACTCGATACCCTGACCGATGCGGTTGGGACCGCCGCCCAGGATCATGATCTTCTTTTTCTTGGTCGGATGGGCCTCGCACTCCTCCTCGTAGGTGGAGTAGAGATAGGCGGTTTGCGAGGCGAACTCGGCGGCGCAGGTGTCCACCCGCTTGAACACGGGGACGATTTCATGGCGCAGCCGGAAGGCCCGCACCTTGGCCGCGTCCACGCCCATCACCTTGGCCAGACGACGGTCGGAAAAGCCCATGCGCTTGAGTCGGCGCAGTTGGTCGGCCCCCAGGGATTTCAGGGTCGCGCCGACCAGGGCGCGTTCCGCCAGGATGATCCGGTGGATCTGCTCCAGGAACCAGGGATCGACCCCCGTCTCTTCGTGCAGCCACTCCAGGCTCATTCCCAGGCGCATGGCGTCGGCGATGTAGAGGATGCGATCCGGCCCGGGGTGGCGCAATTTGTTTTGCAGCAGCGCCTCCCGCTCCAGTCCCGGCTCTCCTTCCAGCACCTCGTTGAAGCCGTCCAGGCCGATCTCCAGGGAGCGTAGCGCCTTTTGCAGCGACTCCTGGAAGGTGCGCCCGATGGCCATCGCCTCCCCCACCGATTTCATCTGGGTGGTGAGAATGGGTTCGGCCTGGGGAAATTTTTCAAAGTTGAAGCGGGGAATCTTGGTGACGATGTAGTCGATGGAGGGCTCGAACGACGCCGGGGTGACGCCGGTGATGTCGTTCATGATCTCCGGCAGGGTGTAACCGATGGCCAGCTTGGCCGCCACCTTGGCGATGGGAAAGCCGGTGGCCTTGGAGGCCAGGGCCGACGACCGGGAGACCCGGGGGTTCATCTCGATGACCACCATGCGCCCGGTTTTGGGATCCACGGCGAACTGCACGTTGGATCCGCCGGTGTCCACGCCGATCTCCCGCAGCACGGCGATGGAGGCGTCCCGCATGATCTGATATTCCTTGTCGGTCAAGGTCAGGGCGGGGGCGACGGTGATGGAGTCGCCGGTGTGGATTCCCATGGGATCGAAATTTTCGATGGAGCAGACGATGATGGCGTTGTCGGCGCGATCCCGCACCACTTCCATCTCGAACTCTTTCCACCCCAGCACCGACTCCTCCACCAGCACCTCGGTGGTGGGCGAGGCGGCCAGGCCGCGGCGGATGATCTCCTCGAACTCCTCGGGATTGTAGGCCACGCCGCCCCCCGCCCCGCCCATGGTGAAGCTGGGCCGCATGATGGCGGGAAAGCCGATCTCTTCCAGGATTTTCAGTGCTTCTTCATAGGTGTGGGCGAAGCCGGACTTGGGGGTGAGCAGGCCGATGCGGGTCATGGCCTGTTTGAACTGATCCCGGTCCTCGGCCTTGGCGATGGCCTCGCGGCTGGCCCCGATCAACTCCACCCCGAACCGTTCCAGAACGCCGGCGTCGGCCAGCTTGAGGGCCAGGTTGAGGGCGGTCTGCCCCCCCATGGTGGGGAGCAGCACGTCGGGCCGCTCCTGCTCGATGATGCAGGTCAGGCTTTCCACCGTCAGGGGTTCGATATAGGTGCGGTGGGCCAGCTCCGGGTCGGTCATGATGGTGGCCGGATTGGAGTTGACCAGCACCACCTCGCACCCTTCCTGCTTCAGCGCCTTGCAGGCCTGGGCCCCGGAGTAGTCGAACTCGCACGCCTGCCCGATGACGATGGGGCCGGAGCCGATGAGAAGAACCTTATGGATGTCGGAGCGCTTCGGCATGGCCTCACCCGCCCATCAGAGCGGTAAACTGGCGAAAGAGGTAATGGGCGTCGTGGGGGCCGGGGCTGGCCTCGGGGTGGTACTGCACGGAGAAGACGGGCAGTTCCCGATGGCGCATCCCTTCCACCGTTTGGTCGAACAGGGAGCGATGGGTCACTTCCACCTCGGGGGGCAGGTCTTGCTCCCGCACCACGAAGCCGTGATTTTGCGAGGTCACTTCCACTTGGCCGGTGAGCAGGTTCAGCACCGGATGGTTGCCGCCGCGATGGCCGAACTTCAATTTTTCGGTGCGTCCGCCCAGGGCGAGGCAGAGCATTTGGTGGCCCAGGCAGATGCCGAAGATCGGTTTGCCGACGGTGAGCAACTGACGGATGGTGTCGATGGCGCGTTCCACCGCCGCCGGGTCGCCGGGGCCGTTGGAGAGAAAGATGCCCTCGGGGTCGGTGTCCAGAACCTCGCGGGCGGTGGCGGTGGCGGGCAGGATGGTCACCTCGCACCCCTCGCTGACGAGATTGCGGGCGATGTTGCGCTTCATGCCGTAATCCAGGGCGGTCACCCGTTTCCGTCCGGGGGCGGGTTCGGGGGTTTCGTGACCGTGGCCCAGACGCCAGACCCCCTCGCTCCAGGGGTAGGCGGCGGCGCAAGTGACTTCGCCGGTGAGGTCCATGCCCGTCAGGCCGGGCCAGGCGCGGGCCTTGACCTTGAGGGAGAGGGGATCGAAATCGAGGGTGGAGATCACCCCCCGCTGCGCCCCTTTTTCTCGCAGGATGCGGGTCAATTTGCGGGTGTCGAGGCCATCGATGGCCACCACGCCGGACCGTTTGAGAAAGTGGGGCAGGCTCTCCAGGGAGCGCCAGTTGGAGGAGATGGGGGAGCTTTCCCGCATGACGAAGCCGCGAATATGGGGGCGATCCGACTCCATGTCCTCCAGGTTGATCCCCACGTTGCCGATTTGCGGCGCGGTCATGGTGACGATCTGCCCGGCGTAGGAAGGATCGGTCATGATCTCCTGATAGCCGGTGAGGGAGGTATTGAAACAGACCTCGCCCACCGCTTCGCCCGGGGCGCCGATGGATCGACCGAGAAAGAGGGTTCCATCCTCCAGGGCCAGCACCGCCGGCTCCTCTCCGGAGAAGATCCGGTGGAGGGGTTGGGATGGGGAATCGCTCAAGAGACGGCTCCTGATGGTTCTTCTTGCGGTGCGTCATGGACCGGGCGCGAGCGACCGATCCGAAATCGGACGTTGGGCGTGAGGTTATACTCCGCTTGGGGGGGTTCGTCAACGCGCCGCCCCGCCGCGGGGGGCGCGAGGGGGGGCCGAAGGGCGGGAAATCCCCATGATATCCGTGGGGAAAACCGCGAAACCTTGCGGCGGACGGGGGAAATTGATTGACTCTACCCCAGGGCGGGGAGGCGTTTTCACCCTTGGCCGCCCATTTTTTCATGGTACACCGTCGCCGCTCCTCTGTATCCTGGATAGGATGGACGGCGGTAAAGTTCCGGATGGTGAAGGAATCTTCCGGGGCGGGAGGCTCCCCGCCCTTGACCACTCTGCAGGATATTCGATGAAGGAGTTCTTCTATGCGCAAAATCGGCTTGCTCTCCCTGGCCGCCCTCTTCTCCCTGACCCTTGGCGCGTCGGCGGCCCTGGCGGGCTCCGGCTGGCTGGGGGTCTCCATCTCGCCGCCCAAGGGGGTTCAGGTCAGCGAGATCATCAAGGACAGCCCGGCGGACAAGTCGGGGTTGAAAAAGGAGGATGTGATCCTCAAGATCAATGAGGGCGAGATCACCTCCGAGCAGCAGTTTGGTCAAGCCCTCTCCCGCAATCAACCGGGGGATGAGATCACCCTCACCATTCAGCGCGCCGGGGAGGTGACGACCATCAAGACGGTGCTGGAAAACAGCGACGACCATCGCACCGTCGCCCAGGGCGGCGGCGGCCAGGGCGGGCGTCAGGGCGGACCCCAGGGCGGGCCTTCCCAGGGCATGGGCGGACCCCAGGGCGGACCCCAGGGCATGGGCGGACCCCAGGGCGGGCCTCCCCAGGGCATGGGCGGACCCCAGGGTGGACCTCCCCAGGGCATGGGCGGACCCCAGGGCGGGCCTCCCCAGGCCCTGGGCGGACCCCAGGGCATGGGCGGACCTCAGGGCATGGGCGGGCCTCAGGGTGGACCTCCCCAGGGCATGGGTGGACCTCCCCAGGGCATGGCACCAATGAAGGGGCCGTCGGCCTGGTTGGGCATCTCCATGGGGACGGTTCCGGGGGGCGTGGAGGTACGCGGCGTCTCTCCCGGCAGCCCGGCGGAGCGGGTCGGCATGAAGCCCGGCGACGTGGTGGCCGCGATCAATGGTCAGGCCGTCACCACCCCCGAGGAGATGACCCGGGCGGTGGAGGGGATGTCCCCGGGTCAGCAGGTGGAGCTTTCCTACAATCGGGGCGGGCAGGCTCAGACGGCCTCCGTCGGGTTGGGGGTTCGTCCGGTTGACGCCCAGTGATCTTGAGGCTTGGTTCGGCGCGGGCGGGGGGAGTCGTGGAGGCGAATCGTGCGTCTCCCCCCGCTTGAGTCGGGACGCCTGATCCGGCGTTACAAGCGCTTTCTCGCCGACGTTCGGCTGGAGGGCGGCGAGACGGTGACGGCCCATTGCGCCAACTCCGGTTCGATGATGGGATTATGCGCCCCGGATTCGGAGGTTCGGCTCTCCCGGGCGGACGCCCCGGGGCGCAAGTTGGCCTGGACCTGGGAGTTGGTTCACGCCGACGGGGCCTGGGTGGGGATCCACACCGGGCGGACCAACGCCCTGGCCCGGGAGGGGATCGAGGATGGGACCCTCGCCGAGTTGGCGGGTTACGCCGTTCTCAAGCCCGAGGTCTCGCTTCCCGACGGGACGCGGCTGGATTTTTTGCTGACCGGCGAGGGGTGCCCCCCGTGTTATGTCGAGGTGAAGAGCGTCACCTTGCGTCAGGAGGGGGAGGCCCGTTTTCCCGATGCGGTGACGGTTCGGGGGCTCAAGCATGTGGAGCGGTTGATCGATTTGCGCCGCGCGGGGTGTCGGGCGGTGTTGTTGTTCATCGTGCAGCGGGGGGATTGCGCGTTGTTCCGTCCGGCGGATGGGATCGATCCGGCCTATGGCGCGGGGTTGCGGCGGGCGGCGGCGGCGGGGGTGGAGATTTTGGCGCGGCGTTGTCGGGTGGCGATGGACGAAATCCGGGTGGAGCGCCCCCTCCCCTTCGACTTGGCGTAACCGTTTTAACGTGCGCAGGGGCCTGGGGACTCTGGAGTCCCCAGCGGGAGTTTGAGGGCGGCGCCCTCACGATTCAGCAGGATTGCTGAATCGGACTCGCGTAGCGAGCCCGAAGGGAGAGGGCCAGGGATGGCCCGAATCAAGGTTTGGCCTTTTGCTTTTGGGCGCGCTTTCAAGTGAAGCCCATTGCGCTTTTTGCAATGGGCGCAGCGCGCCCCCAGTCGCCGCAGGCGACCAGATTTTCACCTAACCATTTTATTTAAATCAAACCATTATTGTCCCCAAGTCTCCACCCCAGTGGAAATGGGGAGCGATTCAGCCATGGTCCGTTCAACTCTTCTACTTAGAAACCCACCGGTTGATGATCATTCTCAAAACCCCCATGGAGATCGAGCGGATGCGGATCTCCTGTCAGTTGACCGCGCGCACGCTCAAAATGATCGAACCCCATGTCAAGGAGGGGGTGACGACGGAGGAGCTGAACGACATTTGCCATCAGTTCATCATTGCGCAGGGGGGAATTCCGGCGCCGTTGAACTATCGCGGCTTTCCCAAGTCGATCTGCACGTCGGTGAATCAGCAGGTGTGCCACGGCATCCCCGGCCCCCGGGTGCTGCGGGAGGGGGACATCATCAACGTCGATGTCACCACCATCGTCGACGGCTGGCACGGCGACGCCAGCAAAACCTTCTCCATCGGCAAAATCACCCCCCAGGCGGAAAAGATCGTCCGCATCGCCAAGGAGTGCCTCGACGTGGGCATCCGGGCGGTCAGACCCATGGGGCGGCTGGGGGATATCGGCGCGGCGGTGGAAAACCACGCCCACCGCAACCGCTGCTCGGTGGTCCACGAATATTGCGGCCACGGCATCGGACGGGCCTTCCACGAGGAGCCCGCCGTCCTCCACTACGGCCGCCCCGGAACCGGCGAAATCCTCCGCCCCGGCATGACCTTCACCGTCGAGCCCATGATCAATCTCGGTGCCCGGGCCATCAAGCACCTCCCCGACCAATGGACCGTGGTCACCAAGGATCACTCCCTCTCCGCCCAGTTCGAACACACCCTCGTCGTCACCGAATCCGGCTTCGACGTCCTCACCGACCTCGATGGGGAGTATGAAGGAGCCGCGGCGGCGTATTGAGGGGTACGTAAATAAGACGGCGGATTATTCATCGAGCAGTTGCGGAAATCAACATCCAAACCAGTAAGATGCGCAATACTAAAATGTCTGCATACTTATGCACGTATTCGTAAAATCCATTTTCCAGTCACCTTTCAAGCGGCTGTTGCGGCGGCTGACCGGCCAGGAGGCCATCCGACCTCACGGCTTATTTACCAAGACATCTCCAAAAATATCAATGGATTGCACGTACAACGACCTTCAGATGCGTTTCAGTCCCCCTTCGCACTGCTTCGGAGTCGAGGGAACCCGGCGTCAAAGGGAGGACCACGGGAAGCATGCGGTGATTATAACTATGACAGACTTATCTTGGACTCCTGAAAATGAATTGCATTATTCGCTCAGAACAATATACTAAGCTGGGTGTCATGGGCATTCCAAAGCCAGGAGGACGGCAACCGCCTTATGGAATCAGGTGGCCCACCTCACGGCGGCGTGAGCTTTGAGAGGAGGCAACGATCCATCATGCGACTGCTGCTCGACACCAATATCCTGATACCCCTGGAAGATTCGAACCTCCCGTTGGAAAACAGCATGGCCCATGTAGTCCAGCTAGCCCACGCCAACGGGCACGAACTGGTCTACCACCCGGCCACGGAAGCGGAGATCCAACGCGATTCAAACGTCGCACGGCGGCAGCAAACCCTGAAGCGCCTGCGTCAATACTCCTGCTTGGAAAAAAGCACCACCCCATGCCCATGGAACACGGAAGATACCAAACCGCACGACCGTGAGGACAACGAGATCCTCTACGCCCTGAAGTGCGATGCGGCCCACATCCTGATTACCGAAGACAAGGGCATTCACGATACGGCCTGGGACAAGGGACTTGGTGATAGGGTTTTCACCATTCAAACCATGGAGGACTGGCTTCAGCGACTCCATGAGCGGGGAGTGTTAACCAAAGAGCGATACCACATCCTCAATGTCTCCGTTCACATGG
>JADGAP010000141.1 GCA_015231965.1 Magnetococcales bacterium
GGAGCCATTCATCCATCGGCTTTCCTGGATTCCCGCTTTCGCGGGAATGACGATCAATTATTGAAATGACTTCCTCGCTCCCTCAAGTTCCTTGTCCTTGTGTGTAGATTTGAAATGGAATTGCTAGAGTAGTTCCATTTAAAATCTACACATCAGGTCAAACGGCGTCTGGGCTGCAACCAACTTTCTAACGACGAAAACGTCATTCCCGCGAAGGCGGGAATCCAGCGGCTTTAAAGGTGTTGGGGACACGCGCAATGATGCATCAATTGACTAATAAATCATGGAAATACAAACATGTTACGCGCCGTCTGGTTCTCAAAGTCACTGGATTCCCGCTTTCGCGGGAATGACGAGCTGGAATCTTTGGTCGAGAACGTGGCAAATTGATTTTATTTCAATGGGTTCATCGCCTTACCCGCCGCGCAGCTTGGCGTGGAGGGTGGACGGACCGAGGAAGAGGAATTGAAAGCGGCCGAACTTGAGGGCGTCGCCCTCCTTCAACTCCACCGGGTCGCCGCCCAGGCGACGGCCGTTGACCGAGGTGCCGTTGGTGGATTGCAAATCCCGCAGCAGCCAGACCCCGCCGCTGAGCCGCAACCGGGCGTGGACGCCGGAGATGGAGGGATCGGCCAGAACCCAGTCGTTGGTTTCGTGGCGCCCCAGGGTGAAGCTGGCGGGGTCGGGCTGGGTCGCCCCCGGACGCTTGAGCAGGGGAAAAATGGAGCGCTCCAGGAGTTTCATCGGGGTCATGGCCCCGCCGGGGGCCTCGGGCATGAAAATGCGGGTTCCCGCCAGGGGATCCTCCGGCGGATTGGCTTGGGCGAACTCCCCCCGGAACAACCCCGCCCCCGCCAGCACCGGTCCCTTGAGCCGCGCGACGAAACGTCCGACGTCGCTTTCCTGGGCCCATTGGCGCAAGGCCTCGTAATCCACCCGTCCGGTCTCCTGGATCACCCCCGCCAGGGGATCGTCCTTCCCCAGCAGCAGCTCCGCCAATCGGCTCGCCATCTTGTGATTTCTCCCGTGGTTTTTCGTGCAAGAGACCATTTTACGCCGATCCGCCCTCTGTCCGCCAAACATTTCCACCTTACTCGAAAAGGATGATGTACAATCCCCCCACTCTCAGTGAAGATGAGCAGAGCCCGAGTCGTCCCCATGGGCGGGGACGAGGGCGACGACGGCGGGACCATGAACGCACCTTTTCAGACCCTGTTTCACTCCCAGATGCCGGAAGGCGCCCCGCAGGGGTGGTCGCGCGGGATCCCGTGGCTGTTGTTGTTGGCGGGGGTGATGTCGGCCTGGTACGTTTGGCGGCATGAGGCGGGAATCAACGACGCCTACGCCCGGCTGCGCTTCGCCCGCATGGCGGAAAAGGCGCTGCGGGTGGCCGAATCCCGCATGGAGGCCTACGAAAATCTCTCCCACGCCGCCGCCGGTTTCGCTTCTGCCCTGCCGGAGATGGATGGTCAGGCGTGGCGGCGCTTCACCAAGGCCCTGGACCTCTCCCGCTATCCCGGACTGCGGGATCTGGCCTGGGCCCCCCGGGTGCCCCGGGAGGAGCGGAAAGCTTTCGAAGAGCGGGCGTCGCAACAGTTGGACGCCCCCTTCCGCATTGCCGGGGATCCAGAGCGGGAAGAGCATTATCCCCTGCTGTTTCAGAGCGTTCGTCCCGATGCGGGGGCCGAGGACGGCCCGGGGTTCGATCTGGGGGGGGAGCGGCGACGGCGGTCGGCGGCGGAAAAAAGCCGCGACGACGGAGAGATGGCCCTGGCCCAAACCCTCTTCCATCGTTCCGGCGACGACACCCGCCGGGAGTTGCTGCATCTTCAACCGGTCTATGAGGAGGGGGCGCTGTTGGGCGACGCCGAGGCCCGTCGCGTCGCGTTGCGGGGCTGGGTGGCCGCCTCCTACGACGTGGAACGGCTGTTCAAGGAGCTGTTCCGCTCCGCCGGCAAGGAGTTGCAGGTGGAGGTGTTCGAGGGACGCAACACCTCGCCCGCCCATCGCATTTTCGACACCCACGTTGACTACGACACCCCCGACAATCTGGACCATTTGATCCTCTCCGCCCGGCTGGTGGCTTCGGGGGGGATGCTCACCGTCACCCTGGCCCCCACCCCCTATTTCGTCGAGACCTGGCTCCGCCCCGAAACCTGGACCCTGCCGCTGCTGGGGCTGGGGCTGGGGGCGGCCCTGGCCCTGGCCGCCTGGGCCCTGGTGAGCAGCCGGGAACGAGCGGTGCGCCACGCCGTGCGCATGACCTCCGCCTTGCGGGAAAGCGAGGAGCGGTTGCGCCAGGCGGTGCTGTTCGCCCCCATTCCGGTGATGATCCATACCGGGGACGGGCAGGTGTTGATGGTCAACTGGCGCTGGCGGGAGTTGACCGGTTGGCACGGCGGATCGGAGGAGACGGGGGAGGGGCTGGAACGCTCCACCCTGCCCGACACCCTGGCGGGGTGGGCGGCGGCGCTGGCCCCGGGGGAGTTCCTGCCGGAGATCATGGCCCGACTCTCCCCCCCGCCCAACGAGCCCCTCTCCCCCGCCTCCTCCCGCTGGGAGATGACCATTCGCACCGCCGCAGGGGAGGCGCGGATCTGGGAGGTCCACGCCCGGCGTTTGGGGGAGCCGCCGGACGACATCGCCATCACCATGGCCATGGACGTCACCGATCGGCAGCGCCACGCCGAGGAGCTGCTGCGGGCCAAGGCCGAGGCCGAAGGGGCCAATCGGGCCAAGAGCGAATTTCTCGCCTCGATGAGCCACGAAATCCGCACCCCGATGAACGCCATCATCGGCATGGCCGAACTGCTGGCGGAGAGCGGCCTGAACCCGGAGCAGGAGGAGTACGTGGCGGTCTTCCGCCGCGCCGGGGAAAATTTGCTGGCCCTGATCAACGACATTCTGGACCTTTCCAAAATCGAGGCGGGCAAACTGGAAATCAGCCCGGAGCCGTTCCATCCCCGGGAGTTGCTGGATCAAACCCTGACCCTGCTGGCCCATCGGGCGCGGGAGAAGGGGTTGACCCTGGTCAGCGAGATCGACGCCGCCCCCGCCCCGATGGTGTTGGGGGACGCCAAGCGGATCCGCCAGGTGTTGATGAATTTGGCGGGCAACGCCCTCAAGTTCACCCATCGGGGGGGCGTGACGGTGCGCATGGGGTGGCGGGATTTGGCCCCCGAGGGGGCGGGACTCCTCGAATTCACGTTGATGGACACCGGCATCGGCATTCCCGCCGACAAACTGCCGGAGCTGTTCCAGCCCTTCACCCAGGCCGACGCCTCCATCACCCGCCGCTACGGCGGCACCGGCCTGGGGTTGGCCATCTCCCGCCGTTTGGTGGAACTGATGGGCGGGGAGGTTTCGGCGGAGAGCCGGGAGGGGGAGGGGAGCATTTTCCGCTTTTGGGTGCGGGTGGAGGCCGCCGCCGGACAGGGAGAGGAGAGCGCGCATCTTCCGGCACCGTTGGAGGGGGTGCGGTTGCTGGTGGTGGATCCCTTGCCCGACAGCCGGTTGGTGATGTCCCGCTTGGCGGGGGGGTTGGGGCTCTCCACCGGGTTGGCGGCGGGGGTGGAGGAGGCGGCGGCCCTGTTGGCGGCGGGGGAGCGGAGCGGCTATCATGCCGTGTTGCTGACCGTCCGGCTGGGGGATCGGGACCCCCTGGCGGCGGCGGAGGCGTTGCGTCGCGCCGCCGGTCGGGAGCGCCTGCCGGTGATCGTGGTCTCCTCCCACTTTCGCGACGGCGAATTGGAGGCGGCCAAACGGGCGGGGGTGGGGGTGCTGCTCACCCCGGTGCGGCGAGAGGAGCTGCGGACCGTCCTCTCTCCCCTGTTGGCGACGGAACGGGACGCCGGTCCCGCGCTTCCCCCAGTCGTGGCGGCGACGGCTTCCGACAAGCGGCTCCTGCTGGTCGAGGACGCCGAGGACAACATCCTGCTGTTCATGGCCTTTCTCAAACCCCTGGGCTGCGCCGTCACCGTCACCCGGGATGGCCAGGAGGGGGTGGAGCGGTATCGCCTCGACGGACCCTTCGATCTGGTGTTGATGGACATTCAAATGCCGGTGATGGACGGTTACGCCGCCACCCGGGAGATTCGCCGCTGGGAGGCGGAACGACAGCTTCGCCGGGTTCCCATCCTGGCCCTTTCGGCCCACGCTTTTGCCGAGGACGCCCAGCGGAGCCTGGAGGCGGGGTGCGACGGCCATCTCAACAAGCCCGTCGCCAAAAAAACCTTGCTGGACGAAATCCGCCTGCGTCTGGGCTGCGATTCCGGGTGATTCCGCCCTGGATTACCCCGAGAATCTTCGCGTCTCGTGCGGATTTTTTGGGAACATGATGAAGCATCTGGCGAAATGGGACTGCGGGTCCAGGGGGATCATCCCCCTGGCGGGTCCAGGGCAGAGCCCTGGGGTTTTGACTTTCGCTTTTGATCTTGCATCTGTTTTTTTCTCTTGGCGCGCTTTCAAGAGAAGCGAATGCGTTTTTCAGCATTCGCGTAGCGCGCCCGATCGTCGCCGAAGGCGACCAGATTTCCACCACCAAAGTGTGGGAGCGTTGAATCGTTCCCTTCGTCCTTCCTTTTCTTCCGGGCGTCGGACTGTTATATCAACGGGATACGCAGCCTTATCCCGCCGCGAGGGGGATGGGTTGATCCTGCCGCCTCCTGCTGGTCGCGAACCCGGTCCATGAGCCACGAACTGCGCGAACCGTTCCACAAGCCGTTGCTGCGCGGCGCGTACAGTGCGGCCTTGGGGGTCCACGGCCTGTTGACCCTCCCCTGGCGAGGCTCCCGGGAAGAACCCCGGCTGTTTTACGGCGGGGCGCGGTCGGGGGACGTGGGGGGGACGCTGGTCAAGATTCAGCGTTTGCGGCAGATCTTCCCCGAGCATCGGTGGAGCTACAATCTGGTCTACGCCTTGAGCAACTCCCCGTATTTGCCGGGGATGGCGTTGTCGTTGCTCAAGTTGCGGGGCATTCCCATGGTTCACAATCAAAACGGCGTCTTTTATCCCGGCTGGTATTCCGGCGACTGGCAGGGGCGCAATCGGCGCATGGCCCGCACCTATCTCCAGGCCGACCATGTTTTTTATCAGAGCGACTTTTGCCGCCGGGCGGCGGAACGGTTTCTCGGGCGGCGGGAGGGGCCGGGGGAGATTTTATTCAACGGGGTGGACACCGGGTTTTATCGTCCCCGTCCGGAGTTCACCCAACCCCGCTCTCCCTACGTTTTTTTGCTCACGGGCAAGATCGACGCCCATCTGGCCTATCGGGTGGAGACCACGATGCGCGGCCTGGCCAAGGCGCGGCGTCAGGGTCTGGAGGCCCGCCTGATCGTGGCGGGGTGGGTCGAACCCCAATCCTTGTTGGCGCTGCTGGCTTTGGCGGAAGAGTTGAAGATCGCCGATCACGTCCGTTTCACCGGACCGTATCGCCAGGATCAGGCCCCGGAAATTTATCAGCAAGCCGACGCTTACGTGATGACCAAGCATAACGATCCCTGTCCCAACACGGTGATGGAGGCCTTGGCCTGTGGTCTGCCGGTGGTTCACGTGCAAAGCGGCGGCGCGCCGGAGCAGGTGGGGGAGGCGGGGATCGGCGTGGCCACCGGCGGCGAGGATTGGGAGCGGATTTTGATTCCCGAGGCGGGGGCGTTGGGTCGGGCGATGATGACGGCGGCGGAGCATCACGCCGCGTGGTCCGAGGCGGCGCGGCGGCGGGCGGTGGAGCGGTTTGACCTCGCCCATTGGATCCGGCGGCATCACGAGGTGTTTCAATATTTATTGCAGCGCGCCGATGGGTGAGTCCGTCCTCGCCGACCCTTCCTTCCCCGCCGCTACGCCTGAATCCCCTCGGGCCATGGCGGATGCGTCCCCCCCTCCAGTTCCTTTCCTGCGTCGCGAATTGTTGACCGCCCATTTGGCCGCCGCCGCCATCGCCGCCCATGTGGTGGAGTCGCTGTTGCCGGGGGTGGGGCCGTGGTTCAAGCCGGGGTTGGCCAACATTTTTTCCCTGGTGGCCTGCTTCCATGTGGGGCTGGAAGCCGCCGTGGCGGTGACGTTGATTCGCGTGGTGGTGGGGTCGTTGGCGGTGGGGAGTTTTCTCACCCCGGGATTTTTCCTCGCCCTGTCGGGGGCGATCGGGGCCCTTGGGGTGATGGCCTTGACCCGGCGTTTCCCGGCGTTGGGTCCGGCGGGGGTTTCGGTGCTGGCGGCGTTGGCCCACATGACGGGGCAGGTGTTGGCGGCGTGGGGGCTTTTTGTCGGCCACGGGGGATTGCTCCACGCCCTGCCCTGGTTCTTGGCCGGTTCCTGGGCGACCGGCTTGATCAACGGGGTGTTGACTTTTCTTCTGCTGGAACGTCTGGAAAAATATCAGGCATAACAGTCTGTCGGATGATTGCGACCTATTGATAGGGCAATTCCGACTAGAGTTATTCCATTTAAGATCTGCACACCAGGAACTTGAGGGAACGTGGAACTCATTCCAAAACAGATCGTCATTCCCGCGAAAGCGGGAATCCAGTGACTTTGAGAACCAGGCGGCGCGTAATATGTTTGTATCATCATGATTTCGTAGTCGATTGATGCGTCATTGCGCGTCTCCCAGACACCTTTGAAGTCGCTGGATTCCCGCCTTCGCGGGAATGACGTTTCCGTCGTTATAAAGTTGGTTGCACCACCAGACGCCGTTTGACCTGGGGTGCAATTCTGAACTGGAACTACTATACCATGGGGGACCATTTTGTCGTGGTGATGGGGTAAGGCGCATGGAATCAACGGCTGGATTCCCGCATTCGCGGGAATGATAATCTGTTTTTGGAATGCGTTCCTTGCTCCCCCAATCTCTGTTGGACCCGCCGTCTCTTCTAATCCGACAAAACAGAATCACTCTTCGGCGGGGGGGCGTAGATACCACTGACGGGCGAGATAGGGATGGGGAAAACGGCGCAGGGCGTCGTGGAGCAGGGCGAGGGGGACGGAGCGGGGGAGGCGCTGTTGACGATAGCCCTCGATCCCCTCCCGCAACGCCGCCTTGTCGCTGGGGGGAAGGCGGTTTTTCAGGAATCCCGCCAGATGGCGCAGCACGTCCACGTGGGCCCGGAGCGTGGGGAGGGCGGCCAGACCGGCCATCAGGGTCGCGCCGTACTCCGCCAGGGGAGGACTCCCCCCGCGGGCGGCGAGACGACCCAGGGCGCGCATCAAGGGCGCGCCGTGGGCCATGATTAAAAATTTGTGGTCGGCGTGAAACCCGACCAGCCCGGCGGCGGAACCGTCCCGCGTCGTCAGGGCGAGCCAGCGGTCCAGCACGTGGAGGCGTTCGACGAAATTTTCCCGCCAGGGGGGATCCCGCAGCCGCTCTTCCTCTTCCAGCGGCAGCAGGGGAAAGCGTTGCCGCAGGGCCTGGGCGAAGAGTCCCGTTCCGACGGGTTCCGACGCCCCCTCGGCGTCGGGATGGAGCGCCACCCCCGCCGCGCCGCAGGAGGGGGAGCGACTTTTGAGGACAAACCCTCGCAGTCCCTCGTTGGCCAATTGGGCGAGGCGTTGTTCGCGCCAGGCCAGCAGGGGGGCGGTGAGATCCCGCCGGGTGTGGAGGGTGAGGAGTCGGGGGGCGTCGGGGGGGCCTTCCAGGCGCATGGGCTCCCGGGGGAGGCCCAACCCCGCCTCCACCTCGGGACAGACCGGGACGAGGCGGCACCAGGCCCCCAGGGTTTCGTCGAGCCAGGGTTGGCGTTTGTGGTCGCCGTCGTAGCGCACCGGGTCGCCCAGCAGGCAGCGGCTCACCCCCACGGCCAAGCGCGGGGGAGGGGAGGCGGGGAGGGCGTCAGCCGGAGGAGGTGGGGCCCCAGGATTCGGTGATCCGTCCCTGGGCGTCGGCGAAGTGACCGCTGCCATCGGCGTTCCATTCATGAACGGAGCCATCGGGATGGACGGTGGCGCCGCCGCCCTGACCGTCCCAACGGGTGATGCTGCCATCCGGGCTGGTGGAGGTGCCGCTGCCGTCGGCGTTCCAGGTGTAACTGGAGCCGTCGGCGTTGGTGGAGACGCCGTTGCCCTCGGCGTCCCACGAACCGATGGAGCCATCGGCCCCAACCCATCCGCCGCCGCCCTGACCGTCCCAGGTGCTGACTGAGCCGTCGGCGAAGGTGGCGCTGCCGCTGCCATCGGGGTTCCAGTGTTCCACCGCCCCATCGGGGTGGATGGTGGTTCCGCCGCCGTCGGGATTGTAAGCGTGAATGGCCCCGTCGGCGTCGGTGCGCATGCCGCTGCCATCGACGTGCCAAGCGTCGATGGAGCCGTCCTCATGCACCTCCTCGCCGGAAGCGGTTCCATAGCTTTCCGCGTCCACCGCCTCGCCGTTGGCGGTGTAGTGGGCGAACTCCCCGCGTGCGTCCCAGCGGTCGAAGGTGCCGTCTGGATAGACGGTGTCGCCGCTGCCGTCCTGGCCCCAACGGGTGGTGGCCCCATCCGGCCCGGTGAACGAGCCGCTGCCGTCCGCCGCCCAGGTGCTGCGGGAGCCGTCGGTGCCGGTCCAGGTTCCCCCCCCCTTGCCGTCCCAACTGCTCACCGCTCCGTCGGGATGGAGGATGGTTCCGCTGCCATCGGGATGGTGGGTCTCCAGGGTTCCGTCGGGGGACGACAACGTGCTGCCGCCGTCGGGATTCCAACTCTCCACCGAACCGTCGGCGTAGCTCGCGATGCCGGAGCCGTCGGGGGGCGGCAGGGGTGAACCGAGCTCCATCGCGGGCCAATGGTTCCCCGCCTCGGCTGGTGCCGCTCCCCCGTCCGGCATGCCCTCCCGGGGTTCGGCGGAGCGTCCGCCGTGGGACTCAGCCGCTTCGCCGCCTCCCCAGCCGATCTCTCCCTCGGGCGGAAGCGGCGGAGCGAATCCGCCCAGACCGCCGGCCACCCACGCCAAATCCGCTTCATCCAAGCGGTTTCCGGAGGCGGCGCGCGCCTTGAAGCCGTTTTTTTTGCTGGGGGGCATGGAACTCTCTCCTCCTTGGGCACCGGGAAGCGGGGGGGATGGATCGCCTCCTCCCGCCGGGCCGACGGCCTCGCTTCCCGCCGAAATCGTCGCGCATGGCGCGGACCACCTCTTGAGACGTTATCTTCGCCTCAGGAAGATGTAAACCAAAAACCCCTCGCCTGTTATATTATGTTACATGAATGGGATCCAATCGATTTTACATAAGGAAAACATTCGGATACCCCATGATTCCGGGGGGCGTCGGGGACGTTCGGGGCGGGAAAGGACGCTTTACCGACCGGGAGGGCGCTGGGCTCCAACCATTCGGCACCCCCTTGCCGAGAACGTCGTGACGTGCGCATACCGCTCATGCCCAGATAAAATCGCCCTCAGCCACGCTCCCAACACATCGCGCTTTCCCGGCGCATGACCTCCCGCATCGGGCGTTTTTGCCATTCAGTTGCACCCCTTGCGACGCCTGATCCTAAATTCGGCAGTTATGCCGGGATGGGGGGCGGGGTTTGATCAATATTCGG
>JADGAP010000142.1 GCA_015231965.1 Magnetococcales bacterium
GGGGGCGTCTCCCGGGGGGCGGAGGGGGTCGGGGAGGGTTGCAGCAAGGCCCCCGCCGCTTGATTCCCCACCGCGATGGCCTCCGCCCGTTCCGGCGTCTTGATCATCGGCTTGGACGGCAGATGTACCAAGTTTACGGTGATGGACTGGGGCGGCAAGGGGGTGACGTTGGGCGGGGTGACGCGGATGAAAATCAACGACACATGGACCGCCAGCGACAGCGCCAGGGTCAAGAAGAGGGGGCGGGCGGGCGTCCTGCGCAACAAGGGTTGGGGTTCAATCTCCAAGGCTGCAACCCACCTTTCTTACGTCAACGTCCGTTAAGCCAAAATCCAGCATGATTAAGGTTGGCTTTCGTCATTGTATCCTAAATTCGGAAGTTAGTGTAATTCCAAATAAGTTTGGCATATTGCCCGCTAAGGAATTTACGCTCGTCCTTCCCGCAAAAGCGGCAATCCAGGAAAGCCGATCGGTGAATAGCTCCCTTCAAACAATCGGAAAGGAGGGTGGTTCCTCGCAGCGATCACTGCATTTCTCTCCCCCGCCCCCTGGATTCCCGACTTCGCGGGAAGGACGTTTTCGTGGTGGAGGAGTTGGTTGCATAACCCAGGCACCGCTTGACGACATATGCAATTTTAATAATGGAATGGCTATATTAGCAGATAAAGGTGAAGGGAGAGATTGGGGGGACCATTCCATATCCCCCCAAGGTCTTGATTTTGACTCGATCTCTCGGGCGAGCGTTCAAGTGAAACCAAGGCGCTTTTTGCCTGGACTCGGGCCATCCATGGCCCTCCCCCTGCGGGTTCGCTACGCGAGTCCGATTCGCCAGTCCTGACGAATCGTCGCCGCATCCGACCAAATTTTCATGGAACTCTACCCTTTGAATCGTGGCGACGCCGGGTGCCGACCGCTTGCGATCCGTCTAATGGACAATCCGGGTTCAATCCAAAATGGCGCATAACCTCAAGTGGTGTTGGGGTGCCATCCACTTTTTCAAACACGCCCTCGTCCGTCCCGTTTTCGCGAACCGGAGGATCGTCCCTTGGGTCGCCCGACGGCCTGCGGAGCAACGCGGACTCACGGGCAACGCCCCCTCCCTCACCCGCCCGCCGCCCGCTGAAACAGGGCCTGGGCGTCCGGGGCGCGCAGCAGCTGGGCGGCGGCGGCCTCCTCCCGCAACAGGCGGGAGATGGCGGCCAAGGCCTGCAAATGAAGCTCCGGCGGCTCCATCGGGGAGAGCAGGGCCATCACCAGATGGACCGGCTGACCGTCCAGGGCGTCAAAGGGGATGCCCGCCGTCGAACGACCCAACGCCGCCAGGGGAGCGGTCAACCCTTCCACCTTGCCATGGGGAATGGCCACCCCCCGCCCCACCCCGGTGGAGCCCAGGCGCTCCCGCTCCAACAGGGCCTCCAGGGCCACGGCGAATTCCACCTCGCCCCCCGCGGCGAGCAGGAAGGCCATCTCCCGCAGCGTCGCCAGTTTATCGACGCTCTCCAGGGCCGGTTTCACCCGTTCCGCGCTCAACAGATCCCGAACCCGCATCATCGCCCCACCTCGAAACAGCCCATGCGGCGCCGCAACAACAACTCTCTTGCCGGAGGAAAAGCCGCCGCCGACCCGGGGTGATTCCATGGTTGGTTCCTCATTGCGATGGGCCTATAGCAGTTTCAATTAAAATTTGCACATGCGGAGATTGCAGACGCAAGGAACCCATGCCTAAAAGGAACCGTCATTCCCGCGAAAGCGGGAATCCAGTGACTTTCAGAACCGTAGGGCGCGTAAAATGTTTGTATCGACATGATTTCGTAGTCGATTGATGCGTCATTGCTCGTGTCCCAGACACCTTTGAAGCCGCTGGATTCCCGCCTTCGCGGGAATGACGATTTCGTCGTTATAAAGTTGGTTGCACCACCAAGCGCCGTTTGGCCTGATGTGCAATTCTGAACTGGAACTACGATGCCGTGTCAATCCCCCAACCGCTTGCGCCGGGCCGACGAGGGGATGCTCAACGCCTCGCGGTATTTGGCCACGGTGCGACGGGCCACCGTGATCCCCTGCTCCAGGAGAAGTTGCACCAGTTTTTCGTCGGAGAAGGGGTGGCGGGGGGGTTCGCTCTCCACCAGTTTGCGAATTTTGAACTTCACCGCCTCCGACGAATGGGTGTCGCCGCTGTCGGAGGAGAGGGAGGAGGAGAAGAAAAATTTGAGCTCAAAAATGCCCCGGGGGGTGTGCATGTACTTGTTGTTGGTCACCCGGGAGATGGTGGATTCATGCACCCCGATGTCATCGGCCACATCCTTCAAGATCAGGGGGCGCAGCGCCTCGGGGCCGGAGTCGAGAAAATCCTTCTGAAATTGGACGATGCTGGTGGCCACCCGAACGATGGTGCTGGCCCGCTGCTCCAAACTTTTGATCAACCATTGGGCGGCGCGGGAGTTTTCCACCAGATATTTGCGATCCTGGGTCGAAATCCGCCCGCCGATGGCCTCTTGGTAGCGTCGATTGATGCGCAGCCGGGGAACGGTGTCGGGGTTGATCTCCACCACCCACTTGCCGCTTTGCTTGCGCACGAAGACATCGGGAACGATGTAGGCCGCCTGCTCCGAACCAAACAAGAGCCCCGGCTTGGGATTGAGGGTCTGAATCACCGACAAACACTCGGCCAACTGCTCCTCGGTCAGCTTCAGCACCCGGGTGAGCTTGCGAAAATCCCGCCGGGCCAGATCCTCCAGATGCTTGAGCAACTCGGTGTAGGGGGGTTTGGCCAGCCCCTCGGCCTTGAGTTGCAGCAGCAGACACTCCGCCAGATTGCGCGCTCCCACCCCCGACGGCTCGAAGGATTGGATGAGGGTCAGCACATCCTCGATCTCGTCCACGGTGGCCCGGGAGGTCTGGGCCAGGGACTCCAGCGACTGGCTCAAGTAGCCGTTGTCGTCGATGGCGTCGATGACCATCAAGCCGAGAATCCGCTCCCGCTCGTTGCGGGCGGACAACCCCAACTGCCAGATCAGATGGTCCCCCAACGACCCCCCGGCGGAGAGGGTGTTTTCGATGGGCGGGGCCTCGGAGGAGTTGGAAGGGTCGGTGCCCGAGTAGGAGGGGCCGCCGCCGTCATCGTAAATATCGGACCAGGAGGCGTCCACCGGCAGGTCGCCAGAGAGGCGGGAGTCGTCCATCTCCCGTTCGTCCCAGGAGTCGCCGGGGCCGTCGCCGTAGTAATCCTCCGCGTCCTCCCGGGGGGACTCCACCACCGCTCCGTTCTCGCCGCCGAACTCCCCCTCGTCGCCGCCGAACTCCTCGCCGACGGCCTCCCGGGGCTCGGGGGGGGGGCGGGGTCGCCGTCCTCGCCATCCTCCCGCTCCAGCAGGGGATTTTTGTCCAACTCCTCTTGCAGATATTCATCCAGATCCAGGCTGGACATCTGCAACAAACGGATGGCCAACTGCAACTGGGGCGTCATCACCAGTTGCATTCCCATCCGCAGTTTCAGTTCCAAGCCCAAAGCCATGTCCGGTTCCTAGAGCCCGTTCACCATCATCGGAGAAACAGAGAACTTCCCAAACACTGAACCGTCATTCCCAAGAAAGCGGGAATCCAGTCCGGGTCAACCTGCTCCCAACCCGTTCCATCCGCCTGCATTCCGCCTAAACTCACGGCGTCACACGATTTGAGCCGACGCTCCTGCTCCCTCGACATTACATGCGGAAACGCTCTCCCAAATATAGTTTGCGCACCTGCTCGGCCTGAATCAATGTTTCCGGATTGCCCTCGGCCAACACCGCCCCATCGAACAGGATGCAGGCGCGGTCGCAAATTTTCAGGGTTTCCCGCACGTTGTGATCGGTGATCAGCACCCCCACCCCCCGCTCCCGCAACAGTCGGATGATGGACTGAATCTCCTCCACCGCCAAGGGGTCCACCCCGGCGAAGGGTTCATCGAGCAAAATATAGCGGGGATTGATGGCCAAGGCCCGGGCCACTTCCACCCGCCGCCGTTCGCCGCCGGAGAGGGCGAACCCCATGGTCCCCTCCAGATGGGAGACCCCCAGATCGCCCAGCAGCTCTTCCGCCCGCTCCTCCCGGTCCTCCCGGGTCATGGGGAGGGTTTCGAGGATCGCCAGCACGTTGTCCAGCACCGTCATTTTGCGAAAGACCGACGGCTCCTGGGGAAGGTAGGAGATGCCCGCCCGAGCCCGCCGATGCATCGGCTCCCGGGTGATCTCCCGCCCGTCCAGGCGGATGCTCCCCTGATCGGCGGGGATCAACCCGACGATCATGTAAAAGGTGGTGGTCTTGCCCGCCCCATTGGGGCCCAGCAGCCCCACCACTTCCCCGGGGGTCAACGACAGGCTGACCTCCGTCACCACGCGACGCCCCTTGTAGGTTTTGCTCAATCCCGTCGCCCGCAGTCCCTCGGCGAGATTGGCGGCGGGCGCGGGAACCGGGGTGGCCTCCACCCGGGTCGCCGAAGTCGGCGGAAATTCCACCGGGGTCGGGGCCTTTGCCGGGGGCGCGGCGGGATTTTTCCCCCGGCGCGGCGCGGCGGCGCGGGGCGGACGCGGGGCGGAGGTACCCGATCCGACCTTGGACGAAGCGACGGAGAGCGGGGCGGGGGACGCGGAAGCGACCTCTCCCGCCGCCGCGAGGGCGGATTTTCGGGGATCAGCGTTCGGATTCATGATCGTCTCGTCACTCCCCGGAGCCGCTGGAACGGTTTTCCGTTCCAGGGGGCCCACCCGTCGCGCCCGCGTCATGGCCTGCTCCCGTGGATTCCGAAGCCGGCGGCTGGGTTCCGACCTCCGGGGACTGTTTTCCGCCGGGTGCCAATCCCCCCCCCGGCGTGATGCGGGCGCTCACCCTTTTTTGGGTCCCGCCCAGCGCCTCCATGCGGGAGATGCGCCGTTGCGCATCGAGATGCAGTCGAATCCGCTCCCCCTCCAGACGATCCCCGCCCCGGGTCATGCGGGCCGGTTTGCCGGTGAGTTCCACGGTGCGACCGGAGGCGCTGTAGACCAGCCCCTCCCCCATCCCTTGATACTGTTCGTCGGAGACCGTCACTCCGCCGGAGGCGGTCACGGCCTGAACGACGGGGGGCGGACCCCCCTCCGACCCTCCCGGAGCGGTGGCCGCCGGTGGGGAACCCTGGCTCTTGGCCAACCCCTTGACCTGGTACTGGATCACCATCCGCTGGGCGGTGAGCTTCAATCCCCCCTGCCGCGCCTCCACCCGTCCGGTGAAGGTGGCGGTGTGGGCGTTGTCGTCCACCTCCAGGCGATCGGCGTCGATCTCCAGACCGGGCTCCGCGCCCTTGCCCTTCCCCTCGCTCTTGCTCTTGCTCTTGCCCTGGGCCGGAGCCGCGCCGGAGGGGTCCGCCGCCGTCTCCTTTTTCGTCACCCGCTCTCGTTTTTCCGGCTTTTCCGGCTTTTCCGGTGCGCTCTTCTTTTCCCCCGCCGCGCCGTCGCCCACCGCCGGGGCGGGGGCTTCCGCCGCCTTGGGCTCCGGCGTGGGCAGGGGGAGGGGCGGCGGGGGTTCCGGAGTCTCGGTGGGGGCGGGGGCGACCGCCGCCTCGGCGGGGCGCAACGAGGGGCGGGCCTTGTCCGCCGCCGCCGCCGTTCCGGAAAGGAGCAGCGCCGTCAGGAGCAGCGCCATCCGCCGCGTCGCGCCGCCAGGCCCCGTTCCGCCGCCCCCATGGATCGAATCGCTCATCGACGCCCCGCGTGATGGTTCCAAGTGGACGCCCCACAGGGCGCCCCGAGTTGGCGTGTCCGGCGGTCTCCTCGGGGGAGGCCGCGCCGCCGGGGGCGAAGGAGGTTCGGTCCACGGCATGGAAAATGCATTTACGGGTCATTATCTCCGAAAATTTCCGGCGACGCCACCCTTACCCGTCCCTCGGCCCACAAGGTCCGCCCGTCGTGATCCAGGCGCATCCGTTCCGCCTCCAGCCGCCAACCGTCCCAGGTCAAGAGGAAGGGGGCCGGGGAGGAGAGAATCCGTTGTTGGGGATCCACCCGCAACTCCTCGCCGCTCAGGCGACGTTGCGGGCCGTCCTCCACCACCACGCCCCCCACCAGCCGCACCTCTTGCACCGGTTCCGCCAACTCGCCCCGTTGCGCCGTGATGCGTACCATGGAACCGTGTTCCCGATGCACCGTCAAGGCCGGTTGATGCACCGTCGTCACCCCCTCTCCGCTCCGCTCCACGGTGGGGGCGGAGAGGCTCCAGAGAGGTTGACCGTCCTCGCCGTGATGGGTGAACTGAATGCCGGTGGCGGTGAGTCCAGTGGGCAGATTGAGCAAAATCGCCTTGGGTGAGCGCAAGGCCCACAGCACCCCCCCCACCGCCAGCACGGGCAAGAGCAAAAATAGATGCTTCCACCGCAGTTTCATGGCCGAACGGCGGAAATTCGCCCCCCTGCCGCGCCCATCGGGTGCGCCGACCCGGGGATCATTTCAGGGGGACGGGATTGATCAGGGCGGTGACCACATCCTCCCATTGCCCCTGGGCCTTGAGGAACCCCTCGGCCAGCTCCCGCACCGCGCCGTGACCGCCGTTGCGGGAGGCGATCCAGTGGGCCCGGCGCAGCACTTCCGGGTCGCCGTCGGCGGGAGCGGCGGAAAATCCGACGCGGCTCATCAGCGGCAGATCCAGCAGATCATCGCCCATGAAGGCGCATTGGGTGGGGTCCAGCCGCCGCCGGGAGAGCTCTTCCCGCAGCGCCCCCCATTTGTCCTGCACCCCCTGCCGGACGAAACTCAGTCCCAACTCCCGGCCCCGGGCCTCCGTCGCCGCCGACTTGCGGGCCGAAATCACCCCCACCGCGAAGCCCAAATCCAGCAGCATCCGCACCCCCAGGCCGTCCCGCACGCAAAACCGTTTGATCTCGCGCCCGGCGTCGTCCAGCACGATGCCGCCGTCGGTCAACACCCCGTCCACGTCCAGGGCCACCAGTCGCACCAGGCGCGCCCGGTCGCGCATGGCTTCCGTCCAGACCCCTTTGTCCATGTCATTCCCCTTGATCCCCCGCATGGGTCCAACCCTCTCCCGTCCTTCCCCTCCCCCAACGAACGGGTGAGGGTATTCAGCCTTACGCCAACCCCGCCGCCAGCAGATCGTGCAGATGCAGCGCTCCGACGGGGATTCCCCCTTCGTTCAGCACGAACAGACTGGTGATCTTGTTCTCTTCCATCACCCGCAACGCCTCCACCGCCAGCAGCCCGGCGGCGATGGTGCGGGGATGGGGGGTCATCACCTCGCCGACGGTGCGGGAGAGAAAGGCCGGATCCCGCTCCAACCAGCGGCGCAGATCGCCGTCGGTGAGGATGCCCGTCAGTCGTCCCTGGTCATCCACCACGCCGGTCATGCCCAGCCGTTTGGCGGTCATCTCCACCACCGCCTCCCGCACCCCGTCGCCCTCCCGCACCCGGGGCAGGGCCTCCGCCCCGCGCATCACGTCGGAGACCCGCAGCAGCAGCCTGGCCCCCAGGCTGCCCGAGGGGTGGAGCAGGGCGAACTGCTCCTCGCTGAAATGCCGTTGTTGCAGCAGCGCCGCCGCCAGGGCGTCGCTCATCGCCAGGGCCGCCGTGGTCGAGCAGGTGGGGGCCAGATTCAGCGGACAGGCCTCCCGCGTCACCCCCACGTCCAGGACCACGTCGCTCATCCGCCCCAGGGTGGAGTCGCTCCGCCCGGTGAGGGCGATGAGGGGAATCCCCAACCGCTTGATCACCGGCAGCAGGGCCAACAGCTCCCGGGTTTCGCCGCTGTTGGAAAAGGCCAGGATGACATCCCGCCGGGTGAGCATCCCCACGTCGCCGTGGCTGCCCTCGGCGGGGTGGAGAAAAAAGGCCGGGGTGCCGGTACTCGACAGGGTGGAGGCCGCCTTGCGGGCGATGATCCCCGACTTGCCCATGCCCGCCGCCACCACCCGGCCCAGACAATGGTAGAGCAGCTCCACCGCCCGGACGAACCCCTCGTCCACCCGATCCGCCAACGCCCGCACCGCGTCGGCCTCCATGCGCAGGGCACCGCGCCCGGTTTCCAGGATCTCTTGGCGGTCGAGGGGCGGCAGGGGTTCCATGCGGCGATTCATCCTTTATTTCCGACGCCGCCGGGAGGCTTCCCCCCGGTCCCGGCCACGAGCGAACGCACGAAAATACCACGACAACCCGCCCCGTGAAACGGCATAATCATTCCGTCGCCCCATCCCGGCTCTTCCCCCCGGGCGGGGCGGCGCGTTCGGCTCCCGACTTCTCGAACCTTGGCCCTTCAGGCGTCCGCCCCATGCCCATCAACGTGGTTCGCGACTGCATGTTTCAAAACATCCTCACCCTCTCCCCCTCCCACACCGTGATGGAGGCGATGCGGCAGATGGTGCGGCAGGATCCGGGCTTCGCCGTGGTCCTGGACAACAACATGTCCCTGGTCGGACTGATCACCGAATTCGACCTGCTGCGCTGGATGGTCAACGATTACGACCTGGAGCGCTTCATCATCGCCGACGCCTCGGTCTCCGCCCCTCGCACGGTCAACGAAAACACCCCGTGTCAGGAGGTGTTCCGCATCTTCAACCAGAACCGTTTCCGCCGTTTTCCGGTGGTCAACGAGGACGGCCTGTTGTGCGGCGGGATCATGGAAAAGCAGATGCTCTCGGCGCTGCCCCGTTCCAATCTTCTGGCCCACTACCGGGTTTCCGACCTGCTGGGCACCGCCGATCCTCCCCTGGTCGCCCCGGAGTTGAGCTTTCAGGAGACCGCCCGGCTGCTGGTCAAGTGGCATCGGGGGTGTGTGCTGGTGCATCGCGACAAGCGGCTGTTGGGCATCGTCACCGAGCGGGATCTGCTGGTGCGGCGGGTCGCCCCGGACTGGGATCCCCACATGCCGGTGGAGTGTTTCATGTCCACCGGACCCACCACCATCGAACCGCAGATGAACCTGCTCTTCGCCCTGGACCTTTTTCAGGGGGCCGGCCATCGCCGCCTGCCGGTGGTGACGCGGGAGGGGGAGTTGCAGGGGTTGCTGACCCAGACCGATCTGCTGCGTCAGATGAGCCACGCCGTCCGCTCCCACATGGCGGTGCTGAACCCCGAGGATATCGCCGAGCCCGCCCTGTGGTTCGAGCCCGCCGGGGAGCATCGGCTGATGGCTCTCAACGCCAAGGGGGCGGCGATGCTGGGGCTGGATCCCAAACTCAGCGTCGGGGCCTCGGTCAACGATCTGGTGGAGGATCAAACCCTGTGGGACGCCGTGACGGTGCTGCTGCGCCACTGCGGCGGCTTCGGTCCGGTCCACCTGTCGTTGCGCACCGGCCAGGGCGGCAAACTGTGCGTCGGCTCCCGTTTCTCCCTGGTGGACACCCCCACCGGCGAAAAGCGGATCTTCTGGGTTCTCACCGAGGCCGAATCCGGTCGCGGCGGCTGTCGGATATGATCCCATGACCCCCTCTCCCGAATCCTCCCCCTCCCCCCC
>JADGAP010000143.1 GCA_015231965.1 Magnetococcales bacterium
CACCCCCCCGTTCACCGCCTCCCCCCGGGCCACCGACCCCGGCGTGCCGCCGTTGGGCGAACTGCTGGTGGCGGCGGATTACGTGGGGCGCGACGCGGTGGAACAGGCCTTGGCCCAGCAGCGTCAAACTCCCGGGCGGTTGCTGGGGGAGTCCCTGGTGGAGTCCGGGGCCATCTCCCTACACCAACTGCTGGACGGCCTGCATCGCCAGTTGGAGGCCGAGCAGGAGGTCTATTGCCGTGATGGTGCCGCCAAAGCCCCCGTCCTGATCCGCTTTGAAAAAGTGGAAAAGGTGCTGGATGGCCGCAAGGTGCTGGATGGTATCGATCTTGCCATACCGGAGGGACGCATCACCGCCATCATCGGCGTCAGCGGCGGCGGCAAGAGCGTCACCATCAAACACATGATCGGCTTGATGAAGCCCGACAAGGGCAAGGTGTGGGTGGGCGAGGACGAGATCAGCGCCCTCTCCAACCGTCGCCTGCAACAGGTGCGGCGGCGCTTCAGTCTGCTGTTCCAGGGCGGAGCCCTCTTCGACTCGCTCAACGTCTTCGACAACGTGGCCTTTCCCTTGCGGGAAAACACCCCCTTGAGCGAGGAGGAGATCCGCCTCCAGGTGGAGCAGCGTTTGACCCAGGTCAACCTTCTGGCGGGGGGGAACAAATTTCCCGATGAACTCTCCGGCGGCATGCTTAAGCGGGTGGCCCTGGCCCGAGCGCTGGTAACGGATCCCGAAATCATCCTGCTGGACGAACCCACGGCGGGATTGGATCCCATCATCGAAAACGCCATCCATCACCTGATTTGCGACACCTACTTGCGCTCCCGCTACACCATGGTCTTCATCAGCCATGCGGTGCCGGAGATCTTCCACTGGTGTCATCACATGGTGGTGTTGCATCAAGGCCGCGTGCTGGCCGCCGGTCCCGCCCGGGCGATCCAAGAGTCGGACGATCCCGCGATTCAGCAATTCATCCACGGACGGCTCGACGGCCCTATCAAGGTCATTTGATTCGTTGGACTCTCGACGAGGTCGAAGGCGAACTCATGCGCAGCGTAAAATTGGAACTCGCGGTCGGAATGTTCGTCCTGCTGGGGCTTTTGTCCCTGGCGTGGCTCTCCATCAAACTCGCCCGCATGGAGATGGTGGGAAGCAACTTCACCACCCTTAGCGCCCAATTTTCCTCCATCTCCGGGCTCAAGCGGGGGGCCTCGGTGGAGGTGGCCGGGGTGGAGGTGGGACGGGTGGAAAATATCGACCTCGACACCAAAAATTTCGAGGCCCGCGTTCTGCTGCGAGTGCAAAAGGAGGTGCCGGTGCAGGAGGACGCAGTGGCTTCCATCCGCACCAAGGGGTTGATCGGCGACCGTTACGTCAAAATCTCCCCCGGTGCCTCCGAAACCCTCCTGGAACACGGCGATCAAATCGTACACACCGAACCGGCCATCAACTTCGAGGAGTTGATCAGCCAGTTCATTCACGGCAGCATCAAAAATTGATCTTGTGGTAAAAGGAGGCTCCTCGCCATGAACCTGTTGACCCCCCTCGAATGGCGGCGGATGGCCCGTTGGACGGCTCACCCACTCCGTTTCGCGGTCGCCGCCGCGCTACTCGTCGTTCTCGCCCTGCCCCTCCCCGGCTGGGCCGGAGACCCCTCCAACCAGATGAAGGAAACCGTGGACCGGGCCATTGCCGTCCTCTCAGATCAGGCGCTCAAGACCCCGGAGCGCAAGGAAGAGCGGCGGAAAAAACTGCGCGAGATCATCTACACCCGCTTCGACTTCAACGTCATGAGCCAGGGGGCGGTGGGTCGGCAGTGGAAATCGTTCACCCCCGACCAGCAACAAAAATTTATCCCCCTCTTCTCCCGTATCCTGGAAAACGCCTACCTGGAAAAAATTGAAAATTACCAGGGCGAGCAGGTGCTTTTCACCAAGGAAGTGCTGAACACCAAAAAATCCGGAACCGAGGTCGCCCGGGTGGATGGGGTGTTGCAAGCCAAGGAGCGGGAGTTCTCCATGTCCTACGAGCTGGTGAAAGAGCCCGACGGACAATGGAAAGTATTCGATATCGTGCTGGAAGGGGTGGGGGTGATCAGCAATTTCCGCAGCCAGTATCAGGAAGTGTTGAAAAACAACACCGTGGAAAAGCTGCTCAAGGATCTGGAGGACAAGGCCAACAAGCCCCCCGAGGACATCACCAAACCCGCCGGCAAATAGTTCCCGTTGTTCCGCAAGGCGGATCGGTCCCCACCGATCCGCCTTTTCGCGGTGCCTATAATTCTATTTATCATATAGCAATTCCAATTCAAAAGTGTTCAAATTGGACGGAACGCCCATTGATTAAAAGGGACTGCGGCTCCAGGGCAATCATTGCCCTGGCGGGATCCAGAGCCTGCCCCCGCGAAGGCGGGGGGCGGAGCCCTGGGGTTTTGACTTGCGCGTTTGATTTTGCAGTTTTTCAGGCGCGCTTTCAAGTGAAGCCGAAGCGCCTTTTGCTTGACTCGGGCCATCCCTGGCCCTCGCCCTTCGGGTTCACTTCGTGAATCCGAAGCGGCAATCCTGCCGCTTCGTCGGCGCAGCGCGCCCAATCGTCGCCGGAGGCGACCAGATTTTCACGGAACCATACCCGTTTGGTCGCGGCTATGCCGCGCTTTGGGATCTCCCGATCAACCGCCATCCACCATCGGGCGACGGCGCTGCATCACCGCCTCGATGGCGGCAAACAATTGACTCTTGGCCAACGGCTTGGTGAGAAATCCATCACAGCCCGCCTCGGCGGCCCGCTGGGCGTCCTCGCGAAAGGCGTAGGCGGTGAGGGCGACAATGGGCGTGGGGGGGGTCTGCTGGCGCGCCTTTTCCAGAGCCCGAATCTCCCGGGTGGCGGTGAATCCGTCCATGATCGGCATTTGCAAATCCATCAACACCAGATCGAACCGCCCCTGACCAAACCGCTCCACCGCCTCCTGGCCATCGTTGGCCACCATCACCCGGTGGGGGGTGTTTTTGAGGAAAACCTGGATCAACAAGACGTTGTCCTCCGCGTCCTCCACCAACAAAATCGACGCCCCCGCCGTCCCGCTGGCGGCTCTCGCGAGGGAGGCGGAGACGGGCACCGGAACGACTTCGGGCGCGGCGGAGGGCGGCAACGGCAACACCACGTGAAACTGGCTGCCCTTGCCCACCACGCTACGCACCGTGATCTCCCCACCCATCAATCCGATCAGCCGCTGACAGATGGCCAACCCCAGGCCGCTGCCGCCGTAGCGCCGGGTAATGCTGGAGTCCGCCTGAACAAAACCGCGAAAAATCTCCTCCCGCTTTTCCGGAGGAAAACCGATGCCGGTGTCCACCACCTCGATGCGCACCCCGCAACTCACGGAGGCGTCGGGAACCACCCGCAAAATCACCTGACCTTGATGGGTGAACTTGATGGCGTTGTCCAGCAGATTCAACACCACTTGCTGCAACCGGTTGGCATCCCCCTCCACCCAGCGGGGCAGAGTGGGGGCGATCTCCTGCACAAAGGTCAGCCCCTTTTCCAACGCCCGTTTTTGCACCAGTCGCACCACGCCCTGCAACACCTCGACCAGCGGGAAGGGCTTGCGCTCCACGTCCAACCGACCCGCCTCGACCTTGCTCAGGTCGAGAACATCGTTGATCAACCCCAGCAACCGTTCCCCGGCTTGGCGAAACACCCCGACGTACTGCTTCTGCTCGCTGGTGAGAGAGGTGTCGTTGAGCGCCTCCGCCATGCCCAGGATGGCGTTCATCGGGGTGCGAATTTCGTGGCTCATGGTGGCGAGGAACCGGCTCTTGGCCTGATTGCCCGCCTCCGCCGCCTCCTTGCGCCGTTCCGCCTCCTGGCGGGCTTGATCCAACTCCCGGGTGCGCAACCGCACCTCCTCGCGCAGTTGGTCCCGATGGCGTTTCAGTTCCAGATGCATCGCCACCCGGCGCAACACGCTCTCGCTGCGGAACGGCTTGGTGATGTAGTCCACCCCCCCCAGACGAAACCCCTCGGCCTCGTCCATGGTCTCTTTCTTGGCGGTGACGAAGATCACCGGAATCTCCCGGGTCCGGCTATCCTCCTTGAGGCGGCGGCAAACCTCGTAGCCGTTCATCTCCGGCATCATGATATCCAGCAGGATGAGGTCCGGGGGATCGTCGGAGGCAACCAGGCGCAACGCCTGACGACCATTGAGGGCGACCGAGCGGCGATAGTCGGACAAAATATCCCGCAGCACATCGACGTTGCTTTGCTGGTCGTCGACGATGAGAATCCGCTCCCTGCGCCGCCCCCCCCTCTCCCCGGGAGATTTCTCCGGAACGACCTCCCGCAGCGACGCCCCCAACCCCTCGGCCAGTCGACGCAACGCCTCCAGGGCCTCCTCGAAATGGTACCCCTCCACCTGTCGCAACACCTGACGCACCAGGGAAAAATACGGCGAGGCGGCCAACAACTCCTTGAGCCGCAACAACGGCGTTTCCAACTCCAGGGAGTGACTTTCCAACAAACCGGCCAATTCGCTCAACAAGGGGGTCATCACCCCATCGTCCAAGGGACCCGCCATGGGCGGGGCGCAAACCGCCGCCGTCCGGCGCTCCCAGCCCCCTCCGCCCAACCCCGCCAGCAATCCGTTCAAATGGTGGAGGAAAACCACCAGATCGGCCTGTCGCGCCGGACCATCCTCCCCCTCCAGGGAGAGCTGACAGGCCTCCGCCGCATGGACCAGATCCACCGCCCCCAGCAAACGGGCCAATCCCTGGATGGGCTGGATCCGCCGAATGGCCGAGGCGATGTGTCCCTCCTCCACCTCTTGCCGCACCTCTTGGGGAGCGGCGGCGAACTCCTGAAGAAAACGGGCCAGCAGACGGCGATGGAGCCGCGTGGAGCCGCCCAGCCGGGCCACCCCTTCCCGGACATCCACGCCAGCCAGACGGGGCAGGTCGCCATCATCCTCTTTCCCTCCCTGCCAGGGCGGTGGGGGACGGGTTCCCGCCAGCCATTTGTTCAACAAGCCATAAAGCCGCTCCGGGCGAATGGGCTTGTCCAGCAGGGCGTTGACCCCGGCGGTGAGAAAGCCTCGTTTCTCCTCCGGCGAGGCGTGGTCGGTCATGGCGATGAGGGGAATCTTTTGAAACCGGGGATCCTCCCGCAAACGGCGGATGATGGCCGCGCCGTCCCACTCCTCCAGCCGCGCATCGAAAAAGATGGCGTCCCACGGGGCGCGCTCCGCCTGGCGCAGCAACGAACGCCCGTCGGAGACGCACTCCACCACCAACCCGATGCGCTCCAGCAGATCCCGCCCCACCCGCAACACCGTGAGTTCGTCATCGACCAGCAGGATCCGCGCCCCCGCCACCGCGTCGGCGGTCTCCCGTTCCAACCCCAGGGGAACCTCGTTGCGTCGGTCGTTGCGGTCGACCCCCTCGCCCAAGGACTGGAGCAGCACCTTGAGCAGTTGCGGCCGGGTGATCGGCTTGTCGAGAAATCCGTCGTATCCCGCCTTCTCCCCTTCCAGCCGGGCCTCCTCCAGTCCGAAGGGGCTCATCAGCAAAAACAGGGGCAGGGGCGGGGCCTCCGGGGCGGCGTTGAGCGCCGCCAGCCACTCCACCAGGGCGACGGCCCCATCCTTGCCCGGCAGCCGCCACTCCGCCACGACAAAAGCGTGGGGCTCCCCCCCGGAGGAGGCGGCGAGCAGCCTGGGCAAGACCTCCGCCCCATCCGCCACCCACTCTGGATGCAGCCCAAGGCTGGCCAGCAGTCCGCTCATTTGTCCGGCCAATACCGGCTCCGGTTCCACCAGCAGCACCCGCCGCCCCATGTATTCCGGGGAAACCATCGCGGGGAGGCGGCGGTTTTCCGAATGAACCTCCACCGTGACCTCGAAGGCGAATGCGCTACCCCGGCCCGGTTCGCTCTCCGCCCAGATGCGCCCGTCCATCAACTGCACCAGCCGCTTGCAGATCGATAACCCCAGGCCGGTTCCGCCGTATTTGCGGGTGGTGGAGCCGTCCGCCTGGATGAAGGGGGCGAACAACTGGGGCAGTTTTTCCGGATCGATGCCGATGCCCGAATCCCGCACCGTGAAGAGCAGCCGAATCTTCCCCTCCGTCTCCGGCTGGGGTTGCGCCTCCACCACCACGGATCCCTGTTCGGTAAACTTGATGGCGTTGCGGATCAGGTTGATCAACACCTGCTCCAGCCGGGCGGAGTCGCCCCACAGCACCGGATCGAAAGCGGGCGGGGAGAGAAGAATCAGCTCGATCCCTTTGTCCGACGCCTGCTTGCTGAACAAATTGGCCAAACGATCCAACAGTTGGTGAAGATCGAACTTGACCGGATCGATCTCCATGCGCCCGGCCTCCATTTTGGAAAAGTCCAAAATGTCGTTGATGATCCCCATCAGCGAGTGGGAGGCGGAGCCGATCTTTTCCAGATAATCCCGCACCCGGGGGTGAAGTTCGTGCTTGAGGGCCAGATCGGAGTAACCGATCACGGCGTTCATCGGGGTGCGGATTTCGTGGCTGACGTTGGCGATAAAGTCGCTTTTGGCCTTGTTGGCGCTCTCCGCCGCCGCCAGGGTCTCTTCCAGGGAGATGAGGAGCTGCTTGCGGTCGGTGATGTCCTGCAAAAAGGCGGTGAAGCGGGTGCGCCCGTGTTCGAGGATGGTGATGAGCGAGACTTGCAGATCGATGATCTTGCCATCGGCGCGCTGCCCCTGAACCTCCAGACGGCGACGCAACCCGAGGGCGTCCCGCTCCCCGGCCCGCAGTTGGGCCAGAGTCTCCAGGCAAATCCGCCGCCCCTCCGGTTGGGCGATGAACCGGACGACGGATTCCCCCAAAATTTCCTCCCGGGGCGCGCCGAACAGCGCCTCGGCGGCGGGGTTGTAGTCCAGCACCCGCCCTTCGTCGTCGGTGGTGATGATGGCGTCCAGGGCGTGGGTCAGCACCGAGCGGTGACGCTCCACCAACTGCTCCAACTCCCGCCGCCGCTCGATCATGTCGATGTTTTGATAGACCCGGCAGAGCATCTCCTCGGGTTGGTAGGGCTTGGCCAAAAAGTCGTTGGCTCCGGCCTTGATGAACTGCACCGCCAAATTTTGATCGGTGTGGGAGGAGAGGCCGATCACCGCCACGTCGTCCCGGGAGTGGCGGGTGCGCAGTTTTTTCAACATGCCCACGCCGTCCATCCCCGGCATTTCGTAGTCGGAGATGATCACATCGGCCCCATGGCGGGCCACAACTTCCAGGGCCTGGCGTCCGTCCTCGGCCTCCAGCGGCGAAAAACCGTACTGGGCCAGGAATTGGGAGAGCATTTTGCGGGAGCTGCGGGAGTCGTCCACCACCAGCAGCCGCACCCGCTTGTTGCGGCGAAAGCGGGTGATGGCGTGAATCACCGCGTCGACGACGCCGATGTTGTCCTTGACGAAATAGTCCAACACCCCCTTCTTCTGCACATGCTGCCGGACGTTTTTCTGATAGGATCCGGTGAGTACGATGGAGGGGACGCCCAGGGATTGGACATAATCGACGATTTCGCCGTCCGGCGAGTCGGGCAGGTTGAGGTCCAGCAGGGCGAGGGCGAAGGGGATGGGGCTGGATTCAAGGGTTTTCCGGGCTGCGGCGAAGCTGGCGGCCAACACCACCTCGACCCCCAGCGCCTGTTCGATGCGGGATTTGAACAATGAGGCCAAACTATGAGAGTCTTCGACAATCAATATGGCGTTCATGCTAGGCTCGGGGGTCAACCTCGCTCACCAGGGGGCGTTCTCGCCGGGCGCCCCAAGAGGGATTCGCCATGACCGAGGGTGCCGATGGGATGAAAAAAAAGAGGGGTGGGCACCACCTCCATCGACTCCCCGAGCCGCCCATGCCCGCCCGGGAATCCGATGGAACCTTATACCCCACCGGGTATAATTGCCGATAGCAGGCCCCACGGCAACACAATTCCGCCGCATGAAAAGAAATCGTTCCCGGAATGCCAACGGATCCCCATGAATAACGCCGATTTTCCCGATCCTTCCCCCAACCCCCCGGAGGTCGCCGCGCCGCCGCCCTCCCCGCAACGCCGGAGCTGGCTCCGCCGGATGCTGGGTTTCCCTTGGGTTGTTCTGGGGGCGTTGCTGGTTTTATTCGAGGAGTTGGTGTGGAACAAGGTGGAGGCGCTGGTCGCCCTCCTCGCCCGCTGGCGGCTCATCGCCCGGCTGGAAACCCGGATCCTCACCCTGGGGCGTTATCCCACCCTGGCCTTGTTCGCCCTCCCCATGTTGGCGCTCTTGCCGGTGAAGCTGCTGGCCCTTTATCTCATCGCCCACGGTCGGGTGGCGCTGGGGGTGGGGGTGATCGTCGCGGCCAAGGTGGTCGGCACGGCGCTCTCCGCCCGACTGTTCGTCCTGGCCAAGCCCAAGTTGATGACCTTTCCTCTCTTCGTCCGGATCTACAACAAAGTATTGCAGTTCAAGCGGTGGGCCCACGCAAATCTCGACCGCTGGGGCGTGACGTCTCGCCTGCGGGCGATGAAAGAGCGGATCAAGGCGGGATGGGGCGGACTCAAGGCGGCGGTGAACGTTCAAGCGGCGCGGGTGGTGGCGGCTTGGCGGCGGATGATGGGGGGTGAAACGTAATCCATGGAAGGCGGGGTCAATCCTTGCGGGCCTGGAGCCAGTATTGACAGCCGTCCAGGAATTCACCGCAGGCGAGTTCGGTAAATCCGGCTGCGTCGAGGTGGCGGCGCAAGGCATCGACGAGCAGCCGTTCGTCTTCTGGAGGCCCCGCCCGACGCCCCGGCTCCCGCTCGGGGCAGGGTTCACGCCGTCCCCAGTCAAGGACAGCCAGCAGTCCCCCGGGCTTGAGCAGACGGCGGATCTCCTTCAGGGCCTCGACGACCACGACCTCATGCAGGGTAAAGGCGATGAAGACCGCGTCCCAGTTTCCGCCAGGCAGGCCCGTGGCGCTCATGTCCGCCAGCACGCTTTCCAGGTTGGGAGGCTCCCCCACATGTCGGCGGAAAAAGGCCAGAACAGGCTCTTGCACATCGACTGCGGCGACCCATCCCCCTTCCCCCACCGCCGACAGCAAAGCCGGCGTGAAGAATCCCGCGCCGCATCCCAAATCCACCACCCGCATTCCCGACCGAACGCCCAACCGCCGCACCACTTCCAGGGGATCGTCGATGAGACGCCGACGGGGGTCCAGCAGACTCTCCACCTTGTCGGAATCAAAACGGTGTTTGGGGTGATGGGGATGGTCCATCATGGCGCGTCTCCTCTTCCAGAATTCGCCGCAGCGGATTATAGCAATTTCACTTTAGAATTGCACCTATCGTCAAGCGGCGCCTGGGTTATGCAACCAACTACCCAACCACG
>JADGAP010000144.1 GCA_015231965.1 Magnetococcales bacterium
AGAGGAAAAACATCGCCGTCCCCGCCAGGGCGAGAGCCCCCGCCGCGCCCCCCGCGAGGGGAAGGAAGGCCATGGCCAAGGCGACGGAGAGCCATCCCCAGCCCTTGGGCAGTTGGCTGGACTGACCCGCCCCCAGTCCCTCCGGACGGAGGTAGGGGAGGGTGAGGAAAAGGGCGACGATGCCGCTCCGGGCGAGGAGGGGGGCGGCGGGGAGACTCCACCACAGCTCCCGGAGCATCACTTCCCGGATCAGGACGAATTTGAGCAGCAAGGTCAGGACCACGGCGACGAGGGCCGCCGGTCCGTTGTGAACGTCCTTCATCACCGCCAGGGCTTTTTCCCGATGGACCGGGCTGGCGGCGCGGGCGTCGGCCACGTCGGCCAGGCCGTCGAGATGCAGCCCACCGGTGAGCCGAACCCAGACGATCAACGTCAGGACGGCGGCGATTTCGCTTCCCAGGGGGCGGAGCGGCAGGGCGACGCCCAGGAGGATCAAGCCGAGGATCCCCCCCACCAGGGGATAAAACGGCGTCGAACGTCCGATCTCCTCCGGCGTCGGGGGGCGATCCAGGGGGAGGGGCAGGACGGTGAGAAAGGTCAGGGCGGTGAGCAGGGGGCGGATCATGGAGGATTCTCCGCCGCCGCCGCAAGGGGCGCGTTGCCGGGGAGCAGCGGCGCGACGGGATCGGCTTCCGCCATGAATTGCAGGGCGTAGAGCTTGGCGTAAATGCCGTTTTGCGCCATGAGGGCGGCGTGGTTCCCCTGCTCGACGATGCGCCCCCGGGAGAGGACCAGGATGCGGTCGGCGTCGAGAATGGTGCTGAGACGGTGGGCGACGATGAGGGCGGTGCGTCCCTGCAACAGCCGATGCAACGCCTCCTGAATCCAACGCTCGCTGATCTGGTCCACCGAACTGGTGGCCTCGTCCAGGGCCAACACCGCCGGATCGAAGGCCAAGGCCCGGGCGATGCCCAGCAATTGCCGCTGTCCGGCGGAAAGATTGACCCCCCGCTCCAGCAGCGGCGTTTCCAACCCCTGGGGCAGCAGGTCGATGAAGCGCATCGCCCCCGCCGCCTCCGCCGCCTGACGGATCGCTTCCGGGGCGACGGAGGGATCCTGAAGTCCGATGTTGTCCGCGATGGTCCCGGCGAAAAGGAAGGTCTCCTGGGGGATCACCCCCACCCGACGCCGCAATTCCGCCGGATCCAGGGCGCGCAGATCCACCCCGTCCAGCTCCACCGCCCCCTGGAGGACATCGTGAGTCCGGTTGAGCAGCCGGATGATGGTGCTTTTGCCCGCCCCGGTGGGGCCGACCACCGCCACCTTCTCCCCGGGACGCAGGGTGAAGTCGATCCCCCGCAACACCGGCTCCCGGCCATAGTCGAAGGCCACGTCGCGAAACCGCACCTCGCCCCGCACGGGGGCGGGAAGGGGCTGGGGATGCCGGGGCGGGGCGACGGCGGCGGGGGTCTCCAGCAGATCGAAAATCCGCTCCAGGGCGGTCATGGCCGCCTGCATGGTGGTGAACTTGGACGAGAGATCCCGGATCGGCAGAAAAATCCGCCGCAAATAGTCGATGAAGGCCACCAGAGTTCCCAGACTCACCGGATCGCTCCCCGACAGCCACGCCCCGTGCAAAAACAGCAGGGCCGTCAGCATGGTGGCGGAGGCTTCCACCAGGGTGAATTGCCACGCTTCGAGATAGTTGGCCTCCACCGCCGTTTTCAGATAGTCCCGATTGAGGCGGTCGAAGGCCTGGCGGTTGCGCTCCTGGCGATGGAAAAGCCGGACCACCGCCCGCCCCTCGATCTCCTCGGCCATGCGACCGGCCATGCGGGATTGGAGCAGCCGCCCCTCTTTCTGCACCACGCGCATGCGCCGGGCGATGCGGGCGGTGAACCAGGCGATGGGCGGGGCGGCGGCGAGCAGCAGCAGCGACAAGCCAGGGGAGAGAATGGCCATGCTCACGGCAATGGTCAACAACAACAGCAGATCCCCCGCCAGATGGATGAATCCGGCGCTGATCATCTGACTCACCGCCTCGGCGTCGTTGGCCAGGCGGTTGGTCAGACGACCGCTGCCGGTGCGGGCGAAATAGGAGGCGTCCAGGGCCAGCAGGTGGGTGAAGAGATCCCGCCGCAGGTCGCGGATGATCCGCTGCCCCAGCAGGGCGTTGACCACCGACTGGAGAAAGCCGAAAAAAAATTGGGTGGCGATCAGCCCTCCCATGATCCACAGCAGCCGGTCGAAGCCGACCAGGTTGTTGGGGAGGAGGTGATGATCCACCGCCTCCTTGATCACCAGGGGCTGGACCATCTGTACTCCGGCGGCGACGGGCAGCAGCGCGAAGGCGACGATGACCTGCAACCGGTAGGGTTTGGCGTAGGCCAAAAAGCGGAGCATCAGCTTGAGATCGAAGGAGGCCCCGAAGCGGGTCTCCTCGGTGACGGTATCCACGGCGGGCATCATTGCAGCGCCTCCAGGGCTTCCGCCCGGGCCATGCGGGAGTGGAGGTCGCGATAGAGGGGGCTGTGGGCCAGCAATTCGTCGTGGGTTCCCCGGGCGACGAGGCGTCCTTCCTCCAACAAATAGATGGCCTCGGCGTGGTGCAATGCCGCCAGTCGGTGGCAGACCATCACCGTGGTGCGGCCTTGGGCGAAGCCCCGAATGGCCTGCAACACCCTCTCCTCGGTGCGGGCGTCGACGCTGGAAAAGACGTCATCCAGCAGCAGCACGTCGGGTTCCATGGCCAGGGCCCGGGCCAGGGCGGCCCGCTGCCGCTGTCCGCCGGAGAGGGTGATCCCCCGTTCTCCCACCAGACTGTCCATTTTTTCGGGAAATTGATGGATCTCCCGGGCCAGCCCCGCCAGTTCGGCCACCCGCCACGCCTGGGCCTCGTCCCCCTCGGGAACGCCGTAGAGCAGATTGTCCCGCAGCGGCGAGGAGAACAAAAAACTCTCCTGGGGGGCCAGGGCGATGCGGCGGCGCAGTTGGGCCTCGGGCAGTTGGTTGAGGTCCGCCCCGTCGAGAAAGATCGACCCAGGCGGCAGGGGGAGCAGCCGGGCCAGGGCGTGGAGCAGCATCGACTTGCCCGAGCCCACCCGTCCCACGATGCCGATGAACGATCCGGGGGGAAAGTCCAGCGAAAGATCTTCCAACACCGGCTTGTCGGTTCCGGGCAGGGTGAGGGTGAGATGGCGCACCTCCAGCCGCCCCCGTTGCCCTGGAGCGGGAGGCGGGGCGGAGGAGTCGTCGGTCGGAGCCCCGGAGGGGAGGGCGTCGGGGGCCGGGAGGGCGCTTTCGCTGTCCAACACCTGCCCGATGCGCTCCAGGGCGGCCAGCCCCCGCTGCATCACCGTCAGGATCCAGCCAAAGCCGACGGTGGGCCAGATCAACAGCATGAGATAGCTGTTGAAGGCGACGAAATCCCCCAGGGTGATGCGCCCGGCGGCCACGTCGGCCCCGCCGTGGGCCAGCACGATCCACCCCCCCAGCGCCCCGGCCAGGGTCATCACCGGGGCGAAGAGGCTTTGCAGGCGGACATGGCGCAGGTGGGCCTCGAACAGCTCCTCCGCCTGACCGTCGAAGCGGCGGGTCCAGTTGGCCTCCTGGGCGTGGTTGCGCAGCACCGCCATGCCGGAGACCGTCTCCTGAATGAACCCGGAGAGCGCCCCAAAGCGGTCCGCCACCAGCCGGGAGAGGCGATAGAGGCGGCGGGTGAGGAGCCGGGTGGCGAGGATGACCAGGGGCAGGGGGGCCAGGGCCAGCAGGGTGAGCTGACCGTCCAGGGCGATCATCACCGGAAGGACCACGGCGTAGGTCATGAAGGTGTTGGAAACCTGGAGAAATCCCGGTCCGATGAACATGCGGATGGCGGTGATGTCGGCGGTCCCCCGGGAGACCAGATCCCCGGTTTTTTGCCGATCGAAGTAGCCCGCGTCCAGGGTGAGGAGTTTTTCGTGAAAGGAGCGGCGCAGGTCGTATTCCGCCTCCCGTCCGATGCGGTAGACCTGAACCCGACTGCCGATGCGCAACAGGGCGTTGATCGCCGCCAGGGCCATCAGGAGAATGGCCAGCCGGGTGATGAACCACGCTTCCCCTCCCTGGACCAGGGCGTCGGCGCCCAGTTTCATCACGTAGGGGATGGCGGCGCTGGTGAGATTCGTGGCGGTGAGCAGGCCGAACCCCGCCGCGAAGCCCAGGGCGTGGCGTCGGTAGTGGGGGAGAATGTGACGCAACCGCCGGGTCCAGGTCATGGGGCGGGGCGAAAGAGGGGTTTCCATCCTGGCAACCCTGGATTGATTCCGGTTAACATGGAGAGCGAAGGATCGAACAGCCCATGCGCCGCAGCAACTTCGGCGGTGCCTCGCCCGGCCCCACGGCCTGGGGCGCAAGGAGGTTTTGAACCAGTATGGACCGCATCCGGTTGAAGATGATAGGGGAGAAGCGTAGCGGCCCGGAGGTTGGCGGCGGGAATCTCCGACGAATTTCCCCGGCCGCCGGGGTGACGCGACGCCTGTTGCTGACCGCCCTGGCGGCGGGGGGGGCGGCGCTGGCCTTTCCCGGCGCGGCGCGGGCCGACGTGGTGCAAAGCCATCCCTGGCTGCTCCCCTGGGTGGAGCGGGACGGCTTCGATCCGGCCTGGCTGGAGCGGCTGCTGGCGGGGTTGACGCCGGACAAGAAAGTTCTTTCGCTGATGGACCGGCAGGCGGAGGACAAGCCCTATTACGAATATCGCAAACTGTTCCTCACCTCCAGGCTGCTCTCCGCAGCGCGGCAGCGCCTGGCGCGCCACAAGGCGTTGCTGCAACGGTTGGAGGGAATTTACGGCGTTCCCGGGGCGGTTCTGGTCGCCCTGTGGGGGGTGGAGAGCCGGTTCGGCGGTAACACGGGGGGCTTTTCCGTGCTGCGCACCCTCTTCACCCTGGCCACCGCCTATCCCCGTCGCGCCGCCTTTTTTCAGGATCAATTGCGGGAGTTCCTGCTGTTGTGCCGGGAGCAGGGGTGGGATCCCCGGGAGATCGAGGGATCCTACGCCGGGGCCATGGGGCAGGTGCAGATGATCCCCACGGCGTTGCGCCAGTACGGGGTGGATTTCGACCAGGATGGCGTCAAGGATGTGTTCGAGTCGGTGGACGACGTGTTGGCCTCCATCGCCGCCTATTTGCAGGGCTACGGCTGGCAGCCGGGAGGGGTGATCTCCCTGGAGGCGACCGCCCCCGCCGAACTTTGGACCGAAGTGGAAAATCGCCCCCTCACCGACACCCGCCCGGTGGGGGAGTGGCTGCAAGCGGGGGTGGTCTTCCGTCAACCGGGGGGGAGCGTCGATCCGTTGCTGCCCGCCGCGTTAATCATGCTGGCAGCGGAAGACGGTCCCCGCTATCATGTGACGTTCAATAATTTCCTGGTGATTACCCGTTGGAACCGCTCCCGGCGGTTTGCCATGGTGATCCATGAAATCACCGAAGCCTTGTCGCGGTCCTGAGACCGTGAGGCGGACTTGCGGTCGCGGGCGCCCATGAATCGTCTTCGTCTTCTGTTGCTGGCGGGTTTGTTGAGCGGCTGTGGTCACATGCCGGGCGAGCCCCCCGTGGAATTGTCCAAGAGCAAACCCTTGGTGGTGCCTGGTCCGGCCAAGATTGGTGGGGCCTACACCATCAACGGCGTCACCTACTATCCCCGGGAGAGCGCCAGCGGCTATGCGGCGCGGGGCGTCGCCTCCTGGTACGGGGCCGAGTTTCACGGCAAAAAGACGGCCAACGGCGAACGGTTCGACAAAAACGCCCTCACCGGGGCTCATCCCACCCTGCCCCTGCCCAGTCTGGTGCGGGTCACCAACCTGGATAACGGACGCCAAGCCTTGGTGCGGGTCAACGATCGGGGGCCGTTCCATAACAACCGCCTGATCGACCTCTCCATGGGATCGGCCAAGGCCCTGGGATTTCATCTCAAGGGGACGGCCCTGGTGCAGTTGGAGGCCATCACCACCGAGGAGGAGTTTTTGCAGACCCTGGCGGAGGTGGAGGCGAGCAGCGCGGGGGAGGGCGTCGCCGTGGCGATGAAATCCCCGGAGGACGACGCCTCGGTGCAACTCGTCACCCCTCAGCCCGGCGTGGAGGGCAAGGCGTCTCGCCGGGGCAAGCGTCCCTCCGCCCCGGAGGTGGAACTGGAGGAAGGCGCCGCCACTCCCTTCATCCCCCCGAAAGAGACGACCTCCGGGCGCGGTCCCGCCGCCGCCCCGGTGCGGGTGGTTGCGGTGACGAAACCGCCCAAGATTTTTGTGCAACTGGGGGCCTTCCAGGATGGGGGCAACGCCCGAAAACTGGCGGACAAGGTCAAATCCCTGGCCGAGGCGGAGGTGAACGAAACCCTGGTGGACAACCAAAAATTCCACCGGGTGCGCATCGGGCCGGTGGATTCGGTGGTCGAAGCCGACGCCCTGGTGGACAAGCTGGCGAAAAAAGGGTTCGGCAAAAGCCGGATCATCGTGGAATAACGCACGCCGCGGTGGAACGATCACATGGGATGGCGGGGTGTACCGCGATTCTCTCGACTGACGAAAAAAAGGTGGCTCATGGCGCGCATCATGATCGGGTTGACGGCGTTGTTGGTGGGGGCGGCCCTGGTGGCCGAGGCCGCGCCGGCGGGCAAGGGTCAGCCGCAACAGCCTCCGGCCAAGGCCGCCGCGAAGGCCGAGACGGCCAAGAAGGGCGACGCCGCCAAGGGGGAGTCCGGCGAATTGTCGGTCAACGCCCAGGCGGCGATTCTCGGCGACATCGACTCGGGGCGCATTCTTTTCGAGCAGAACGCCGACGAGGTGCGAGCTCCCGCGTCGCTGACCAAGGTGATGACCCTCTACCTCATCTACGAGGCGCTGGCCAACGGCGACATCAAACTGGACGACCTGGCCACGGTGAGCGAGACCGCCTGGAAGGTGGGGGGATCGAAAACCTTCGTCGGGGTGGGGGACAAGGTGCGGGTGGAGGATCTGGTGCTGGGCATCGCGGTGCAGAGCGGCAACGACGCCTGCGTGGTGATGGCCGAGCATCTGGCCGGCACCGAGGAGGGGTTCGCCCAGTTGATGAACAAAAAGGCGAAGCAGTTGGGCATGAACGACTCCCACTTTGTCAACGCCTCCGGCCTGCCCGACCCCAACCACGTCACCACTGCCCGGGATCTGTTCACCCTGGCCCGCGCTCTGATCAAAAACTATCCCCAGTACTCCCATTTCTCCCGGGAGAAGCAATACACCTTCAACGGGATCCTCCAGTACAACCGCAACACGCTGCTGCACAAGGATCCTTCCGTCACCGGGTTGAAGACGGGGCATACCCAGGAGGCGGGGTATTGCCTGATCGCCACCAACGAAAAGGATGGTCAGCGCCTTTCCGCCGTGATTCTGGGATCCCAAAGCCCCAAGGTGCGGGAGGAGGAGGCGCTCAAGCTGCGGCGTCACGGCGGGCGGATGTACGAGACGGTGCGGTTTTTCGACGTCGGGGCCAAGGTGGGGCAGCTGCGGGTGTGGAAGGGGGACAAGGAGCAGGTGGACGCCACGGTGCGGGAGATGGTGGCGGTGACGGTGCTGCGCAAGGAGCGGGCCGGGCTGGAGGTGGGGTTGACCTACCAGGAGCCGTTGACCGCTCCCATCACGGCGGGGCAGCAGATCGGCACGGTGGTGGTCAAGCTCGCCGGGCAGGAGTTGCTGCGCAAGCCGGTGGTGGCGGTGCAGGAGGTGAAGGAGGGGGGCTTTTTCAAACGGATGAGCGACGCGGCGCGGCTCAAGTTCGGGTTGTAGGCCCGAGACGCCCTTGGACGCTTTCCATCCCCTTGGCACCCGTTCTGACGAGGAAGAGGTGCGGCATGACTCTGGAAGCGGGATCTCCCTTGCCCGACCTGACCGCTCCCGATCAGGAGGGAACGCCCCGTCGGCTGGGGGATTTGCTGGGGCCGCGGGGGGCGGTGATTTACTTCTATCCCAAGGACAACACTCCCGGCTGCACCCTGGAGGCCCTGGAATTTCAAGGGGTGTTGGCGGAGTTGCGGGCCTTGGGGGTGTCGTTGATCGGCGTTTCCAAGGATTCGTCTCAGTCCCACGCCGGATTTCGCACGAGGCGCGGGTTGGACTTTACCCTGTTGAGCGACCAGGATGGGACGCTGTGCCAAGCCTTTGGGGCGTGGAAGGAAAAATCGATGTACGGCAAGCGGTTCATGGGGATTGCGCGAACGACGGTGGTGGTGGATAGTCAGGGCGCGATCCGTCGGATCTATTCCGATGTGAAGGCCAAGGGCCATGCGGCGGCGGTGCTGAGGGATTTGCGGGCCGTCTTGTGACCGCAGGCAAGTCCCGGGGGCTGGATCGGCGGGGGGATGTGGGGAGATGGCGATGACACACCGGCGCGCGCCGGATCGCAAAGGGGGAGAGAAATCCGGCTCCTCCTTGGCGGGAAACCAACGGCTGTTGGAGGTTCCATTGAAAGAGAGCCTCGAGGATCTGTTGAGCGAGGGATCCCTGGAATCCCGCTCCCCCTTGACCCGGAGCGGTGGAAACGCCGGTCCTTCCATGGATGAAATCCTGGCCTCCCTGGAGGAGCTGTTGGACGAGGGGAGCCAGGAGGATTTGATGGCCCCCTTGGCCCCGCCGGACAATGCGGCGGAGTCCGCCGCCTGGAAGGGGGAGTCTCCCCGGAGCGGCAAGAAGGGCGCGGCGGCCAAATCGGCGACCGTGAGTGCGCCTCCTTCCCCGGTTCCTGCGCCCAAGGCGGCGGTGAAAGCCCCTCCCGTCTTTGCCACGCGAGAGGCGCCGGGCAGCGACGCCGTTCCGCCCTCCCTGGACGAACTGTTGGCCGAGCAGTCCGAACCTCTGGATCTTTCCGTGCTGGAAGCGGAATTGCAGCACGCGGTGCGGGGCTTCGCCGGGATGGATCATCCCTCCGCCCCGCCCCTGCCGGGGGGGGGCCGGTTTCCTGGGTTGACCGACGAACCCCTGGACCTGGCGGGTTGGGAAACCGACGACGAGCCGCTGGACCTTTCGGGTTCGGAGGCGGTGTTGGAAGAGGACGACGAGCCGCTGGACCTTTCGGGTTCGGAGGCGGTGTCGGAAGAGGACGACGAGCCGCTGGACCTTTCGGGTTCGGAGGCGGTGTCGGAGGAAGAGGAGGAGCCGC
>JADGAP010000145.1 GCA_015231965.1 Magnetococcales bacterium
CACAAAGGCTGGATTCCCGCTTTCGCGGGAATGACGTTTTCGTGGGGGAAAGTTGATTGCATCCCCCCAACACCGCTTGGAGTCATGCGCCATTTTGAATTGGAACGACCATAGGTGGAGTCTGAAACCGGCAGGCTTGCGAGGGGCCTGGGGAGGGGAGGCGACGGCCGGGAGGGGGATCAGGCCACGTCCAACCCGTATTCCCGTAATTTGCCGTAAAGCCCCCCCTGGGAGATGGGTTTGACCAGATAATCGGTGCAACCGCCCCGGTAGTAGGCGTCGAACACCTCTCGGGGGGAGTCGAGGGCGGTGACCATCACCACCACCGATTCCTGAAGCGGACCAGAGGAGCGTTCCCGTTCCAGGCGGCGCATCTCCCGCAGGGCCTGCCGTCCGTCCACCTTGGGCATCAGGATGTCCAGCAGCACCAGATCGTAGGGCCGCCCGGCCCCCAGTTCGGCGGCGAAAATTTCCACCGCCTCCTCCCCGTCCACCACCATGTCGCACTCGCCGAAGGGCTCCAGCAATTTGCGCAGCAGCAGCCGATTGGGAAATTCATCGTCGGCGATGAGAATGCGCAACGGTTCGCCGGGGCGACGGCGGCGCAGGGCGTTCACACCCCGCACCGGCGGCTTGGCGGCGGGGGGGGAAGGGAGGTCGTCGGGAAGGGGGGGCGCCGGAACGATCTCCAGTTGGGCCAGATCCTCCTCGATGAACATGAAATCGCCGCGAATCGCCTCGGGGCTGGCGTCGCACCGCAGCCGCGCCTCCCACCCCAAATAGCAGACGGAAAAATCCATCCGCTCCAGATCCGGGACGAAATCGGTGATCGGGGTGATGCGGCACTCCCCGCGCTCCCGCAACGTTTCCAGGAAGATGAACGGATTGGTGGCGTAGTCGAAAACCTTGCAGGCGGGATTGAAGCGAAAACGGATCCGCCATTCGCCGTTCTCCGGGGGACGGGGGGGCGGCGCGACCGGGGCGACCGGCGCGACGGGGCGGGGCTCCGGCGAGGCGGGCTGAAATTGTTGCAGGGCGTTCAGCAGGGTTGCCGTCTCCTCGTCGCAGGTCGCGCCGCGCAACATGCGTCCGATGAGATCGTGGGCCTTGAGGGTGAGACTGACCAGGGATTCGGAAAGGGGCGCCTCCCCCTTGCGCACCAGCAGGTAGATCTCCTCCACGCCGTGGACAAACCGCTCCACCGCGTGGAATCCGAACATGGCCGAGGCCCCCTTGATGGAGTGGACCGCGCGGAACATGCGGTTCACCAGCTCTGGAACATTGGCCCCCTTTTCATCCACCTCCAGCAGGGCGGACTCCAGATCCTCCAGATTTTCCTCGGCGTCGGCCAGGAACTGCCGCACTTCGTTGTCGGAAATGTATTTGGACAGATCGTTCGCCATCACCCGCTCCTCTCCGCGCTCAGGGATTCGCGAACCGGCGCAACACCTCGGCGAAACGCTCCGGATTGAGCGGCTTGACCACCCAGGCGTTGGCCCCGGCCTGGCGGCCCTCGTTGCGCTTATCCGGATCGGATTCGGTGGTGAGCATGACAATGGGCGTGCGTTTGTCGGCTTGGCGGATCTCTCGGATCAGGGCGATGCCGTCCATGCCGGGCATGTACAGGTCGGTGACCACCAGTTGCACCGTCACCCCCTGACGTTTCAAATCCGCCAGCATGGACAGGGCCTGGATCCCGTCTCCCGCCTCCCGCGGAATCAGTCCGCAATCCCGCACGATGTTGGCGACCACGGCGCGAACGCTGGTTTGGTCATCCACCACCAGCACCACCTCCGCCGAGGGTTCCATTGGGGAAGCCGCCATGGCGTCGTCGCCTTTCTTCGTCGGGTTCATGGGAAGCTCCCTGGCGCGCCGGAATCCCGGCCCGGGGAGCCCATCCGCGCCCTATTGCGCGGTGAAATGCTTGACCACGTTCTGAAAATTATCCAAGCTGATGGGCTTGACGGCCCACCCGTTGGCCCCCGCCTGCCGCCCCGCCTGCCGTCGCTCCGCTTCCGACTCGGTGGTCAGCATGAGGATGGGGGTGGATTTGTCGAAGGTGCGCACCGTGCGAATAAACTCCAGGCCATCCATCACCGGCATGTTGAGGTCGGCGATGATCATGGCCAGTTCGTGCTGGCGACGGACGAGGGTTTCGATCCGTTCCAGCCCCTCCCGGCCATTGGACGCTTCCTCCACGTGAAAGCCCATCTCTTCCAGGACGTTGCGGGCCAGGGCGCGGATGCTGGTCATGTCATCCACCACCAGAATGGTTTTGCCGACCGGGTTCATCGTCGATCTCCCCCCCATGTTTCGCCCCGCGACGTTGTTGCCGGGGGCCGTTTCTACAGGCGCAACAAATCGCCCAGCCGCTGGTTGCGCTCCCGCAGCACGGGCGAGGGCGAGGGCAGAATCAGCCGACGACCCAGTTGATGAAAGCTCTCCTGCGCCGAATAGAGCAGTTGCAGCACCGCCGCGTCCACCCCGGTGAGTCCGGCGGTCTCCACCCGCGCCTCGGGGACGGGGGAGCGCAGCAGGACGATGAGGGCCTCTTGCAGCGCCGGGGCGGATTCGATGTCCACCCGCCCCTTCAAAATCACCCGCTCCCCCTTGAGGACGACCGGGGCCGCTTTGTCCGACGGATCGTTTTTCATGATCCCGAGACTCCCGCATCCTTCAACCGGGGCTCTCGCCCCCCGCCCCCGACCATCTGGCGGAAGAGGGGGTTGCGCCCCAGCAGTTGATCGTGGCTTCCCTGATCCCGCAACCGGCCATCCTCCAGCAGAAAGATGACATCGCACCGTTTGAGGGTGTGCAGGCGATGGGCAATGGTCAGGGTGGTGACCCGCCCTTGCAGATTGTCGATGGCCTGTTGCACCTCCGACTCGCTGCGGGAGTCCAGGGCGCTGGTGGCCTCGTCCAGCACCAGGAATTCGGGGCGCTGGTAAAAGGCCCGGGCGATGGCCACCCGTTGCCGCTGCCCTCCGGAGAGCCGCGAACCATGCTCCCCCATCACCGTGTCCAACCCCAGCTCCAATTGGTTGAGCAGCTCCTCCAGGTTGGCCAGTCGCAGACACTCCCGCACCCAGGCATCGTCCACCTCCTCGGGGGGGACGCCGAAGGCCACGTTGGCCCGCACCGTGTCGTGGAGCAGGAAGGGTTGCTGGGGCACGTAGCCGATGCGACGCTGCCACGATTTCAGATCGTACCCTTCCAGAGGCTTTCCATCCACCATCAAATGACCTCCGGTGGGGGAGAGCAGCCCCAGGATCAGGTCCACCAGGGTGCTTTTGCCCGAGCCGGAAGGGCCGGCCACACCGTAGGCCCCGCCCCGCTCCAGGGTCAGGGAGAGATTTTGCAGCACCGCCTCCCCTTCCCGCGCATAGTGAAATTGGACCTCCCGCAGCTCCAAACGTTCCCAGGGGCCGGTCAGGGCGGGTTTGTCGCGGACCTGGTCGGCCAGTCGCAGTTCGTCGTTCACCTCCCGTTGCAGGTTGGCGATGCCCTCGATGAAGGGGTGGACCTCCCACAGCAGGGCGATGTTGGCGGTAATGCGGTTGAGGGCCGGCACGATGCGGGAGGAGACCATCACCAGCATGGCCATCTGGGCGGCGATCTCCCCGCCGGATTGCCCCTCCGACCACAACAGCGCCCCCATGGAGAGCAGCAGGATTTGACCGAAGAGGATCAAAATTTCCGGCGGGGCCTTTTGCCACACCCGCATGGCCGCCTCGGCCCGGGCCATGGTGGAAAAACGCTCGATGTAGATCCGGGTGAAAAAGGACTCCCGGGAGCTGAGCTTGACCCCTTTGATGCCCCCCAGGGTCTGGGTCATGGTCAGCACCACGTCGTCGGCGGCCTCCCGCTTGATGCGGGCCAGACGGTGGATGCGGGGGCGCAACGCCAGCAGGATCACCGCTGCGGCGACGCTCACCGCCGCCATCGCCCCCAATCCGGCGGCGGCGGCGAAGGTCAGCACGAAGGCCAGCGACCACGCCAGGGTGATGCCGGCGCCAAAAAGAAAGATCACCGGCTTGAGAAAACGCCCCCCCCACATCACCACGTCGGAGTAGGCCAGACGGGAGAGCAGCGCGGAATTTTGCCGCAAGAACCAGGGGTAGGGGGCGCTGACGATGGCCTCGGTCAACTGCCGCGACAGGCGGATTTCGCACGAGGCGCCAAAACGCGCCGTGGCCCACTCGATGGCGCTTTTGAGCCCCGAACTGGCCAACAACAGGGTGATGGCCCCCCCGGTGAGGGTGAAAATGAAGGTGGCGTCGGAGGGATGGCCCAACCAGCGGTGCAGATGCATGAACCAGCGGTTGCGATGCAGCAACTCCGGCTCCACCACCAGGCTGACCAGGGGCATCACCCCCGCCAGGGCGACGATGTCGATGAGTCCGGCGGTAAAGGCGGCCAACATCAGGATGATGGCGTTGCGTCGTTCGCGGCGGGTCATCATCAACCAGCCGTCGCCCAACACGCGGCGCAAGGGGGAGTGGCGAGTGGTCATGGAAAATTCAGGCCCAAGCTGGGGAAGATGGCGGGGGGGGGCGTCCGAAAAATCGCGGGGAACAGGATGGAAAAACGCCGGACTTCTCACCGAAGGGGACGCCCTCCAGGCCTTCCGGTTCGGCTGGGCGTCAGTGTACACCCACAACCCGATGATTTCCACACACTTTCCCTGTTCCCGCGGCCTGGCGGCGAGGAACGGGGGGCGGGAGGGGAGCTTTTGGCACCCCTCACCCCCGCGTGAAGGTTTGTCTGGCGCGAGAAATCAGGCATAATGCCCCCTCGGGGACTCGCCCGTTTCCAGCCGCCGCGGTTCTTGCCGAAAGGGGAGATCGGGATGTTGCGCATCGTCCATCGCAAGCCGGGGGCGGCCCGGGTGACGGGATTCTTCGTCGGCGGCCATCCCCTGTTGCAAGCCTTGCGGCAACTGCCGGGGGGCGAGGCGGCCCCGCCCACCTTCCATCTTTACGAATCCTCGACTTGGCCCAACCATTTCGTGGCGGTGGCGGGTCGGGCCTGTTTTTTGACGCCCGCCTCGCCGGTGGGGCCGGAAATTTGGGAGCGGCGCACCCCCCTGATCGGGCGGCCGTCGTTGCGCCCGGTTCCCAACTACACCGCCCGGCTTTATGGCGCGGCCCCCAACCCCAACGCCGAATTGCTGGCGATTCTCACCGGGGTCAAGCTGGCCCCCCAGCGGGCGGCGATCTTTTTGGAGGTTCCGGTGGAGATGGTGCACGCCTGGTTGGCCTCGCCGCTGGAGTCCCACTTTCGCTTCATCGAGCCGGAGCGGCTGCTGGCCTTGCGCCGCCGCCTGGGCATGTGAACGACGACGCCGTCCCCGAGGCGGCGCTCCCGCCTTCCCCCCCGGATCCGGCGGAGGAGGGGCGGCGGTTTCGCCGCCTGCTGGCGCGGGCGGCCCGCAAGCTGGGGCGTCGCCCCATGAGCCGCCGGGAGTTGATCGCCGCCCTGGAGGATCCGGAGCGGGAGCCGGAGAGCGATCCGGCCCTCCTCGCCCGGGTGGCGGATCGCTGCCAGGAACTGGGCTATCTGGACGACGCCGCCTTCGCCCGGCAGCGGACGGCGTGGCGTTTGGAACGGTGCGGCTGGGGTCCGGCCCGGCTCCGCCTGGAGCTGCGGCGCAAGGGGGTGGACGAACCCTTGATCCAGGAGGCCCTGGCCCGCCAAACCGAGGAGCTCGCCCCGGAGGCGGGGGCGCGGCAGGCGTTGCGCCGCCGTTTTGGCGAATCTCCCGCCGCCGATGGCTCCACGCTGCGGCGCATGCGGGATTTTCTCGCCCGCCGGGGCTTTGACGGAGCGACCATCCGCCGCGCCATCGGTGAGGATTATTTCCGCCGGGCGCTGCGCGGACTCCCCGAAACGGCGGTCGAGGACGATCCTCCCCCGGACGATTGACCCTCTTCAGTCTGGACCTTCCCCTTCACCCTGACCCTTTCCCCCCGTTGGAATCCTCCCATGACCGGCAACGACATTCGCAAGCGTTTCATCGACTTTTTCAAGGCCAACGGCCATGAGCCGGTTCCGTCGTCGGGGTTGATTCCTCGCAACGATCCGACGCTGCTCTTCACCAACGCGGGCATGGTGCAGTTCAAGAGCGTCTTTCTCGGGGAGGAGAAACGCCCCTACGCCACCGCGGTGACCTCGCAAAAGTGCGTGCGGGCCGGGGGCAAGCACAACGACCTGGAAAATGTGGGACGCACCGCCCGGCACCACACCTTTTTCGAGATGCTGGGCAATTTCTCCTTCGGCGACTATTTCAAGGAGGGGGCCATCGAGCTGGGGTGGCGGTTTGTCACCCAGGAGTTGGGCCTGCCCCCCGAGCGGCTGCTGGTCACGGTCTACGCGGCGGACGACGACGCCTACGACATTTGGCGCGACCGCATCGGTCTGCCGGAAGAGAAGGTGATCCGCATTCCCACCAGCGACAATTTTTGGTCCATGGGGCCCACCGGTCCCTGCGGCCCCTGTTCGGAGATCTTCTACGACCACGGCCCCGGGATTCCCGGCGGTCCCCCCGGCTCCGACGAGGAGGACGGGGATCGTTTCATCGAAATCTGGAATCTGGTCTTCATGCAGTACGACCGGGACGAGTCGGGCAACATGACCCCTCTGCCCCGCCCGTGCATCGACACCGGGGCCGGGCTGGAGCGCATCACCGCCATTTTGCAGGGCAAGCCCAACAACTACGACTCGGACCTGTTTCAGCCCCTGATCCAGGCCGCCGCCCGGCAGGCGGGGGTGGCGTATGGCGATTCGGCCCACGGCGACGTGTCGCTGCGGGTCATCGCCGACCATCTGCGGGCGGTCTCCTTTCTTATCGCCGACGGCGTTACCCCCTCCAACGAGGGGCGGGGCTACGTGTTGCGGCGGATCATGCGTCGGGCCATGCGCCACGGCAAATTACTGGGCATGGAAAAACCCTTCCTCCACGAGCTGGTGGGGGTGCTGGCGGCGGAGATGGCCGAGGCCTATCCCGAACTGACCTCCCAACGGTCGGCCATCGCCAAGGTGATCGAGGTGGAGGAGCGCCGTTTCGCCGCCACCCTGGGTTCCGGCATCAAAATTTTGGAGGAGAAGCTGCAAGAGCTGTGGAACGAGGAAGGCAGCAACGAAATGGGGATGCTGGACGGCGACACCGTCTTCTCCCTTTACGACACCTACGGCTTTCCCGTCGACCTCACCGCCGACATCTGCCGCGACCGGGGCGTGCTGCTGGACATGGATGGCTTCGACCGGCGCATGGCCGAGCAGAAAAAACGGGCCCGGGCCGCCTGGGCCGGATCCGGAGACGCGAAAGTGAATGCTCGCTTTCACGAAATCAAGGAGCGGATCGGGGCGGTGGAGTTTGTCGGCTATGTCGGCGAATCGGCCCAGGGCAACGTGGTCGCCCTGCTGAAAAACGGTCAGCCGGTGGAAAGGCTGGTCGCCGGGGAGGAGGGTTCGGTGGTGGTGAACCAGACCCCCTTCTATGGCGAGTCGGGGGGGCAGGTGGGGGATCAGGGGGGGATGGAGTCCCCGGGGGTCTTCTTCCGCGTGGTGGACGCGCAAAAGCCTTTGCCGGATCTCATCATCCATTTCGGCAAGGTGGAGACGGGCGAACTCAAGCTGGGAGACTCCCTGCTATTGCGGGTGGACGGGGAGCGGCGGGGGGCGATTCGGCTGCACCATTCGGCCACTCACTTGTTGCATTTGGCGTTGCGCCGGGTGTTGGGGGATCACGTCAAGCAGGCGGGGTCCAAGGTGGAGGCGGAGCGGCTGCGTTTCGACTTCAGCCACCATCAGGCGATGTCGGCGGAGGAGATGGCGGCGGTGGAGGAGCTGGTCAACGCGGAAATTTTGGCCAACGCCCCGCAAGAGACCACGGTAATGCCTCCCGCCGAGGCGGTGGCCCTGGGGGCGATGGCCCTGTTCGGCGAAAAGTACGGCGACGAGGTGCGGGTGGTGCGCCTCGGTCCCAGCGTCGAGTTGTGCGGCGGCACCCACGTCAGTCGCTCGGGGGATATCGGCGTGTTTCGCATCGTCTCGGAAGGGGCGGTGGCGGCGGGCATGCGGCGCATCGAGGGGGTGTGTGGAACCCCGGCGCGGCGGGTCTGGCAGCGGGAGGTGGAGGAGTTGAAACGGACGGCGGGGTTGCTCAAGGCCCCGCCGGACGGGGTGGCCCAGGGGGTGGAGCGGCTCTTCGCTCGGGTTCGGGAGTTGGAACGGGAGTTGGAAAAGGCCAAGGGGGCGGTGGCTGGCCAGCTGGTGGAGTCGTTGGCGGGGCGCGCCGTCGAGGTGAAGGGGATCCGGCTGCTGGCCGCCTCGGTGGAGGGGGTGAAGGATTTGCGGGAGTTGGTGGATCGCCTGAAGGACAAGCTGGGCGAGGGGGTCATCGTGTTGGGGGCGGCGGCGGAGGGCAAGGTGGCGCTGGTGGTCGGCGTGACCAAGGGGCTGACCGGACGCATCAAGGCGGGGGAGCTGCTGCAACACGTGGCGGCCCAGGTCGGCGGCAAGGGCGGTGGCCGCCCCGACCTGGCCCAGGGCGGCGGAACCGATCCCGCCAAACTGCCGGAAGCCCTGGCCTCGGCGGCGGCGTGGCTGGAGACCAAGGCGTAGTTCTACCCTGAACAGGCTGCGCAACCCCATCCTGTTTTTTGGGGTGCCCCCTCCTGGCGGGCGATTCCTTCCATGGCCCCAAAGCGACCAAAATTTTGCTCTGCACTATACCAAAATATCTTGCAACTATTCAGCCCCCCCCATTTTTTGGAGAGAAATCCAGAATGAGGTGAGAATCTGGTCGCCTGCGGCGACGATTGGGCGCGCTGCGCCGAAGCAAAA
>JADGAP010000146.1 GCA_015231965.1 Magnetococcales bacterium
TGGGGTAAGGCGTATGGAATCAACGGCTGGATTCCCGCTTTCGCGGGAATGACGACCAATGTTTGGAATGACTTCCTCGCTCCCTCAAGTTCATTGTGTGCAGATTTGAAATGGAATTGCTATACAAGGCCAACAGTCGGGAGGTGATGAAATATGACAAAGCCAAGGCCGCCCTTGATCATGCCCACGCCGGAGGAGGATGAAGCGATCGCCCGGGGCATCGCGGAAGATCCGGATACCTACGAACCCTCTTGGGAAGAGTTCATGCAAATGCGCCCGGACAACAGTCCCTGGGCCATGAAGTCCCGCAAGCAGTTGCTGTCGGTGCGCTATTCCCCGGACGTGATCAGTTACTTTCGCGCCACCGGCAAGGGGTGGCAGTCGCGGATGAACGAGGCCCTGCGGGAGTGGATCCAGGCCCATCCCTTGGGATCATGAGTCGCGGGGTTTTTCCTTCGACTGGGCCGCCAGTCCCCCCAGGGATTCAAACTTGTCGCTGTAGATCCAGAGCAGGAAGGAGAGGATCATGGCGGCGATGAAGACCCCCTTGGCGAAGGCGAGGTCGGCGTCGAGGGCGGTTCCGGTGAAGGTGAGGACGGCCATGCCCGGCAGGCGGCCCAGCAGGCAGACGGCCATCAGGCGGCTCAGGGAGTGGCGGGAGAGCCCGGCCATGAAGCTGACCGCGTCGTCGGGGAGCATGGGCAGCAGGTAGATGATGAAAAAATCGAAGAGGCTTCCCCGGTTGGCCAGGGTTTGAAATTTGGACCGCAGGTCGTTGGAGACCACGCGGTGCATCAGCCAGCGGCCGAAAAAGCGTCCCCCCGCCATGGCCAGCCAGGAGCCGAGGGCCAGTCCGGTCATGGTCAGGAGCAATCCCTTCCAAAAACCGTAGACCACGCCGCCCAGCAGCCCGAAAAGTTGGCCGGGGATGGGGGCGAAGAGTACCTGCACCACCTGCACCCCGACAAAAAACAGCTCCGACCACGCCCCCTTGGAGAGGAAGAGATCCTTGACCGTCTCCTTGGCCTGTTCATAACTCAAGGCGTCGAGCCGGGCGAAGAAGGCCAGGGGGGAGTCGGGGAAGAGGAGGTTGATCAACCACGCCGCCGCCCCCAGCGCCAGGGAGAGGATCACCGCCCCCGCCAGGATCCCCGCCACCGTCAGCAGACGCTCCCGAATGCGCCGGAGAAAATCCTGGGCGAAATTCCGCAAGGGGGAAGGGGGGCCGATCACCACGCGCCCCGCAGCAGTTCGGCCAGGGACGAGGCCAGATCCTCCATCGCCTCCTCCTCGGCGCGACCGCGCAGGGTGCGGCTTTCGATCACCCGAGCCGACTCGAAGTAGGTGGCCACGCCCCGCACCTCGGGGAGCTTGCGGGTTTGACCGTCCCTGGTCAGCTCCGGTTTGGCCTCGATCTCCAGGCGATACTGCTCCACCCGGCCATCGCGGTTTTCCATCTGCTGGGTGAGCTTGATGGGTTGAAGATGCAGGGTCAGGATCACCGGCGAGGCCCCCCCGGCGGACCGGGCGGGGAGCCCCAGCCGTTCGCCCAACACGGTCTTGAGCTGCCGGGCCAGGGTGGGGGCGTCCTGGGAGCCCCGTCCCTCGATGCGCAGCCCCTCCCGGGAGAGTCCGGTCAGGGCCGGGGCGCCGGCGCTCTCCCCGGCCCAGCGATAGCCGCACCCGGCGGGCAAGGTGGCGGCGAGGAGCAGCAGGGCCGTGAGCCAGGCGTGGCGCGGGGGGAGGGGCATGGGAATCTCTCGTCTCTCTCGTCGTTCCGGGTTCAGAAAAGGCCGGGTGGGCCGGGTGGGGCGTCAAGCGGCGGCGATGTTGACCAGCCGTCCGGAAAGCACCACGATTTTGCGCACCGTTTTGCCCATCAGATGGGTTTGCACCCGTTCATCCTCCAGGGCCATCTCCTCCAACACGGCGTCGGGGGTCTCCGCCGGGACCACCAGCCGGGCGCGGAGCTTGCCGTTGACCTGCACCACGATGGTCCACTCCTCCTTGGTCAACGCCTCGGGGTCGGCGACGGGCCAGGATTGACGGCTCAGGGGAATCTCATGCCCCAGCCGCTCCCATAGCTCCTCGGTGACATGGGGAACGTAGGGATGGAGCAGCAACAGGGCGCTCTCCGCCAGTTCCCGCAGCACGGCGGCGGTTTCCGGGGGGAGGGGGTCGGGGCTTTGGGCCAGGGTTTGGCCGCCGTCGTTGATCAACTCCATCACCGCCGAAATGCCGGTGTTGAACTGCAACCGCTCGAAATCGTCGGTGACCTTGGCGATGGTCGCATGGGTTTTGCGGCGCAATTTGCGCAGCTCGGCGTTTTCGGGCAGGGTCCGGGCGGGTTGGGCGTCGGGAGCCCGTTCGTGGAGTTCCAGCGTCAACCGCCAAAGCCGCCCCAAAAAGCGCCACGCCCCGTCGACACCGCTGTCGCTCCACTCCAAATCCCGCTCCGGGGGGGCGGCGAAGAGCATGAAGAGTCGCGCCGTGTCCGCCCCGTAACCGGCGATCAGTTCCCCCGGATCGACCACGTTGCGCTTGCTCTTGGACATTTTTTCATTGCGTCCGATGACCACCGGCTGGCCGCAGTGGACGCAGCACAAGCCAGCCTCGTCCTCCCCTTCCACCGACTCCTGGGGATAGAGCCAGCCGTGGGTGGGGCAGCGATGGGTATCCTTGCGCACCATGCCCTGGGTCAGGAGGCGGCTGAAGGGTTCGTCGCAGGAGACTTGGTCCACATCCCGCAGCGCTTTGTGGAAAAAACGGGCGTAGAGCAGATGCAGTACCGCGTGTTCGATCCCCCCCACGTAGTGATCCACCGGCATCCAGTGGTCCACCCGGGCGCGGTCGAGGGGGGCGGAGTTCAGATCGGGGCAACAGTAGCGGAGAAAATACCAGGAGGACTCCATGAAGGTGTCCATGGTATCGGTCTCCCGCCGGGCGGCGGCGCCGCACTTCGGGCAGGGGACGTTCTTCCATGTGGGGTGGCGTTCCAGGGGATTGCCCGCCCCGGTGATCTCCACATCCTGGGGCAGGGGGACGGGAAGTTGTTCCGCCGGAACCGGCAGCACGCCGCACGACGGGCAGTGGATCATGGGGATGGGGTTGCCCCAATACCGCTGGCGGGAGATGCCCCAGTCCCGCAGGCGATAGTTGACCCGCGCCTCGCCCAGCCCCTTGTCCTGAAAATCGTCGATGATCCGCTGCTTGGCGGTTTCGTTGTCCAGGCCGTCGTAGGGGCCGGAGTGGACCTGCACCCCCGGGCCGGTGTAGGCCTCGGTCATCAGGTGGGGGACCAGTTTCCGGTCGGCGGGTTGGATCACCACCTTGACGGGGATTTGATATTTCCGGGCGAACTCGAAATCCCGCTGATCGTGGGCTGGCACCGCCATCACCGCGCCGGAGCCGTAGCTCATCAGCACAAAATTGGCGATGTAGATGGGAACCGCCTCGCCGGTGAGGGGGTGGAGGGCCTGAAGTCCGGTGTCGAACCCCTTCTTTTCCGCCCGCTCCAGGCTCTCCTCGGTGACGGCACCGCTCAGGCACTCCCGCACGAAGGCCGCCGCCGCCGGATCCCGCTGCGCCGTCTCCCGGGCCAGGGGGTGTTCCGGGGCGATGGAGCAGAAGGTGACGCCCAGGATCGTGTCCGGGCGGGTGGTGTAGACCGTCAGCCGATCCGATCGTCCCTTGAGGGCGAAGGAGAACTCCAGGCCGCGGCTCTTGCCGATCCAGTTGGACTGCATGGTCCGCACCGTCTCGGGCCAGCCGGGGAGCTTGTCCAGACCGGCCAGCAGCTCGTCGGCATAGGCGGTGATGCGCAGGAACCACTGGGCCAGCTCCCGCCGTTCCACCAGCGCCCCGCTGCGCCACCCCCGACCGTCGATCACCTGCTCGTTGGCCAGCACCGTCTGATCCACCGGATCCCAGTTGACCAGCGAGGTCTTGCGATAGACCAGCCCCTTTTCATACAGCTTGAGAAAGAGCGCCTGCTCCCAGTGGGCGTAGGCCGGGTCGCAGGTGGCCAGCTCCCGGCTCCAGTCGTAGGAGAGCCCCATGGTCTTCAGTTCACGGCGCATGGCGTCGATGTTGCGCCAGGTCCACTCGCCGGGATGAACCCCCTCCTTGAGGGCGGCGTTTTCCGCCGGCATGCCGAAGGCGTCCCACCCCATGGGGTGCAGCACGTTCTTGCCGTTCATCCGCTGCCGCCGGGCCATCACGTCGCCGATGGCGTAGTTGCGCACGTGCCCCATGTGAATCCGCCCCGAGGGGTAGGGGAACATCACCAGCAGGTAGTATTTTTCCCGCGCGGCGTCCTCCGCCGCCCGGAAGGTTTGCTCCTCTTCCCAACGGCGCTGCCATTTGGCCTCGATGGCCTGGGGATTGTATTTTTCCATGGGATATCCATCCGTGCGCATTCATTGATTTTGCATCGCGGGGGTCGGGGGGAGGGGAGACGCCCCTCGTCGGCTCGCGAAAACGCCCTCTCGCCAAATCGTTCATTGTGCCATGAACCACTCGGGCGGGCAAACCATCCCCGTCGCCTCCCCGGGCTCGGGAGGATTTTCGAGGCGCGCGTCGATCATGAACGGCTGATAATGACATCCGAGAGTTGATGTTTATGAAAAAATATTGCATTGCAGCATGTGATTATTTTGACAGCCTCCGTGACCTTCCGTTAAGATGCCCTCCACCTCTTGAATCCACCGGGGGGAAGTTGGAAGCGATTGAAGATTTGACACAATCCGCATGGCCATCGCCATCAGGCGGTGGTGTTGTCGTATGCGGGGGGGGAAGGGGATTTTCGGACGGTGAAGTAAAAGCGGAAGGAAAGGGAGGGGCTCAAGGGGATGAACAGTCATGACCTGGTCATCGTCGGGGCGGGGCTCGCCGGAATGCGGGCCGCTCTGGAAGGGGTGCGGGCCGGCATCAACGTGGCCATCGTCACTAAAATTCATCCGTTGCGCAGCCACTCCTGCGCAGCCCAGGGGGGGGTCAACGCGGCCATCAACCCCAAGGACTCCTGGAACTCCCACGCCTACGACACGGTCAAGGGCGCGGACTTCATCGGCGACGAGGACGCCATCGAACTGATGGCGAAGGAGGCCCCGGATTCGGTCCTGGAACTGGATCGCATGGGCTGTCCCTTCTCCCGCCTGGAACAGGGAGAAGTGGCCCAGCGTCCCTTCGGCGGGGCCAGTTTCGACCGCACCTGCTACGCCGCCGACCGCACCGGTCAGGTGATGCTGCACACCCTGTGGGAGCAGTTGGTCAAGGCCAACGTGCCGGTGTACGAGGAGTGCCATCTGCAAAAGCTGGCGCTGGACGAAAACGGCGAAGTGGCCGGCGTGGTGGTTTACGACATCAAGAATGGCAACATTTTTCCCATCGGGGCCAAGGGCGTGTTGATGGCCACCGGGGGATACGGTCGGGTGTTTCAGGTTTCCACCAACGCCACCACCAACACCGGCGACGGTATGGCCTTGGCGTTGCGCGCCGGAGCCCCGTTGGCGGACATGGAGTTTGTGCAGTTCCATCCCACCGGTCTGCTGACCTCGGGCATTTTGATGACCGAGGGGTGCCGGGGCGAGGGGGGCTATCTGATCAACGCCCTGGGCGAACGGTTCATGGGCAAGTACGCCCCCACCAAGTGGGAGCTGGCCTCCCGCGACGTGGTCTCCCGCGCCGAGCAGACGGAGATCATTGAGGGGCGGGGCAAAAACGGCGGAATCTTCCTGGATCTGCGCCATTTGGGGGCGGAAAAGATTTTGGAGCGGTTGCCTCAGGTGCGTCAGCTCTCCATCGACCTGGAAGGGGTGGATCCCATCCACGAGCCGATTCCGGTGCGGCCCACGGTCCATTATTCCATGGGCGGCATTCGCACCGACATGTGGGGCGCGTCCCCCTTGAAAGGGCTCTTCGCGGCGGGGGAGGCGGCCTGCGTCTCGGTCCACGGGGCCAACCGGCTGGGGGGCAACTCGCTGCTGGATACCATCGTCTTCGGCAAGATCACCGGACGCAAGGCGGTGGAGTACGTTACCGCCCAAGGGGCCAAAAACTTCCCCATGCGCGAGGTGGAGCTGGTCAAGGCGCGCATCGGCGAGTTGAAAAGCCGCCGGGATTTCGGCCTCCGTCCCAATGAGCTGCACCATCGCCTCTCCACCAAGATGAACCAATACGTCGGGGTCTTCCGCACCAAGGAGGATTTGCAACTGGCGCTGGAGCAGTTCCCCAGGATTCGCAAGGATTACGAGTTGATCCACCTGGACGACAAGTCCGAGGTGTTCAACATCGACCTGCTGCGGGCCATCGAGTTGGGGCATCTCATCGACTTGGCGGAGTGCATCGTGCGGGGGGCGTTGGCCCGGGAGGAGTCCCGCGGGGCTCACACCCGCAACGACTTCCCGCAACGCGACGACGAGGCGTGGCGCAAGCACACCCTGGCGAATTGGGACGTCGAAAAGGGCGAGGTGGCGCTCTCTTACGAGGCGGTGCGCACCGTGGGCAACGACAACTACGTCCCCAAGGTTCGGGTCTACTGAGGCGCGGCGTGGGAACGGGACCCGAAGGATCCCCCCCGATCCTCCGCGATTGTCCCGGAGCGTTGCGGCGTCGCCCCCCTGATCGAAGGAGTCAGACGGCATGGAAATGAAAAGTTACACCTTCCGGATCCAGCGCAACCGGCGCAACGCCGAAGGCGGCGTGGAGTCCCGGTGGCAGGAATACAAGGTGGAGGCCTCCGACACCACCACCATTTTGTCGGCGTTGGAGGAGATCAAGGGCCATCAGGACGGCTCGTTGACCTTCCGCCAGTCGTGTCGCTCGGCGATTTGCGGCTCCTGCGCCATGAAAATCAGCGGTCGCACCCGGCTGGCCTGCAAAACCCACGTCGCCAAGGTGGCCAAGAACGGCGTGGTGGAGATCGCTCCCCAGGCCAATCAGCCGGTGATCAAGGATCTGGCCATCGACATCGGGCCGTTCTTCAAGCGGGTGCATAAAATCACCCCCTATTTGCAGGAAGGGCCCGAGTCCACCAAGGAGGTGACCAAATCCTCCTTCGATCAGGTGAACCACGTCACCCAGTGCATCATGTGCGGTTGTTGCTACTCCGACTGCACCATGGCCGAGGTGAGCCCGGAGTTCGCCGGACCGGCGGCCCTGGCCAAATCCTTCCGCTTTGTTTCGGACCCCCGGGAGGGGCATAAAAAGTCCCGTCTGGCCCAGTTGGCCGAGCCCCACAATGCGTGGTCCTGCGTCCGTTGCGCCATGTGCGTGGAGTCCTGCCCCAAGGATGTGGCCCCCATGGAGGCCATCGTCAAGCTGCGCACCCGCATGGTGGCCCAGGGGCTCAACGATGGGGCGGGGGCGCGGCACGCCCTGGCCTTCCACGAGGACATCCAAAAATCCGGCGACCTCAACGAGTTCACCCTGCTGCAGCGGACCTTGGGGATCTTCGGCGCGGTTTCGGAACTGGGCTCCGCCCTTCATCTGATGAAAAAGGGCAAAATTCCCTCCCCCTTCCCCCACAAGGCGGACGGATTGCAGGAGGTGCGCGCCATCTACGCCGCCCTGGAAGCCCATCCCGTGGATGTGGAGACCAAGGCCGCCGACGTGGCCCCGGAGTGACGGAGGCGTTTGGCTTCGTCTGAACCAGTGGATCGGCTATCGCACTATCGTTGGAGGATCGCTTCCATGTCTCTGGAATTCGCATACTATCCCGGCTGCGCCGCCAAGCAGGTGCAAAAGGAGGCCGACTGGGCGGCGCGGGCGGTGTGCGCCGAGTTGGGCATCGGCTTGCACGACATGCCCAAGTCCACCTGCTGCGGCGCGGTGAGCCTGCGGGAGACCAAACCCGCCTTCGCCCTGGCGGTGGCCGCCCGGATTCTCTCCGAGGCCGAAGCCATGGGGAAAAATCTTTGCACCATCTGCAACACTTGCCTGCAATCCCTCTCCTACGCCAATTACCGGCTGCGCCATGAGCCGGAAATTTTGGAAAAGATCAACGCCGTTCTCAAGGAGTCGGGGGTGCGGCCCTATCAGGCGTCGATCAACGTCTATCACCTGTTGTGGGTGCTGACCGATCAGGTGGACCCCAAGGTGCTGCGGTCCAAGGTGAAAAAGCCTCTCAACGGCCTGCGGGTGGCCCCCTTCTACGGCTGCCACAATTTGCGCCCCGAGGCCATCTATGATTCCAAGGCGGGGGAGAAGGCCGATCACCTGGACCGGCTGATCACCCTGCTGGGCGGCGAACCGGTGGCCTACGATGGTCACGACAAGTGCTGCGGCTTCCATGTCATGCTCTCGGACAAGATCGAGATGCGCTCCATGGTGGCCAAAAACTGCCTCTCGGCCAAGGGTGCCGGGGCGGAAGTGATGATCTCCCCTTGTACCCTGTGCGATATGTCCATGGGGGCCTACCAGGGCATCGCCGAATCCTCCCTGGGGGTGAGCATCAACCTGCCGGAGATGAACTTCGCCCAACTGGTGGGGGCGGCCATGGGCATCGACGAGGGCAAACTGGGCATGGGACGGCTCCATGTCAGCCCCCGTCCCGTCCTTTCCGCCCGCGGCGTGGTTTGATCCACCGTTGTCTTGGCGTCAAGCGTGAAACTAAAAACGGCTCCCGCAAGGGGGCCGTTTGTTTTGAAACCGGCTGGAATGCGGGGATGGGGCTTATCCTCGGTTCGTGATTCATTGCGTTATAGTCGTTCCATCTAAGAATTGGCGCACCTGGAATTTGGGGGAGCGAGGAACTCCTTCCAAAATAGATCGTCATTCCCGCGAAGGCGGGAATCCAGGAAAGCCAGATAGGTGAATGGCTCCCTCCAAACAAACGGAAAG
>JADGAP010000147.1 GCA_015231965.1 Magnetococcales bacterium
ACTGACGTTCTCTCCTCCGCCCCCCTCCGTTCGTCTCAGAACGGAGGGGGGCGGTCTCTCCCGCCCCGCTAGCAGTCTGTCGGATTCAGACCCCAGACATCATGCAATCCATGGATCATTCAACAATAAAATTAATTTATTCATTGAAGTATCAATATGTTGTAACATCCTGACGCTGATAATCCGACAAACTGCTAGCGGAACTTCCGCCGGGCAAACACGCCCGTTGCGGCAAGTGTGGCGAACCCCTCCCTCCCCCCCGGTCGCGGATCACCCGGTGGCGGCGGGAGAGACGGATTGTCGCGCCCAGGTGCTGCAAGCCCCCTCGCCGGTGCGGGTGGATTTTTGGGCTCCGTGGTGCGGCCCCCTCCGGGCCATGGCCCCGGTGCTGGAGACCATCGCCAAGGAGTACGCCGGTCGGATTAAGGTGGTGAAGGTCAACACCGAGGAGAACCGCGACCTGGCCAAGCAATACGCCATCCAGGCCATCCCCACCCTGATGTTGTTCGACAAGGGCAAGCTCAAGGAGCCGTTCGTGGGAGCGCTGCCGGTGCAGCAGTTGCGAGTCTGGATCGGCAAGAGCATGGGCTGGCTCTGAGCCACGATCTCCGAAAATCTTCGCGACTTGCGCGGATTTCTCCATAACATGATGAAGTATCTGGAGAAATGGGACTGCGGGTCCAGAGCCTGCCCCCGCGAAGGCGGGGGGCGGTGCCCTGGGGTTTTGACCTTCGCTTTTTGGCGCGCTCTCAAGAGAAGCCGAAGCGTCTTTTGCCTCGCGCCTTCTCGGCGGCGCGCCCAATCGTTGCCGCAGGCCACCAGATTTTCGCGAAACTTGATCCTTTGGTTGCGGCCATGCCGCGCCATGGAGTTCCCAACTCCCACGCTTCTCCCACCCCCCAGAATCGCCTCTCGGTGGAAATCTAGACGCGTTCGATTACGGATGGTCGCCAAGATGGCCTGGAATGGGCATCGATCGCATGAAACGACCCAGCCCCTTTCCGATCACTCCGGGGCATTTCATCCCACGTTACCCCCTGCAATAGGCGACCTGCCTTTTTTTTCCGAACGCCGCCCCACTGCTTGAAGAAAAATGGAACTCGATGCGTGAGGCATTGATCGCGAATCTCCAACACCCACCGTTCCTCCATGGGACGCGCCCCCGGACCCGACTCTCCCCCAACGATCACCCAGTCAATATCTCGCAAATCGAGCGTTCCAAGAGATCCCAATAGGGGCTCGATGGAGACAAACTTGAGAGCGGCGCCGGTACGACGGAGGTGGTCCAAACGGTGAAGTTGACTGGCGTTTTCCACTGTCACCCCCATCCAGATGTTTGGAGTCCAGCGCAAGCGCGGCGACAGTTCGAGCAGCCGATCCGACCGCTTGGTCAGGGCTTGGTAACGGTGCCGGTCAATCGTTCCCATGACGGTGAAAACGTCCCGGATGAAGGATTCCGGAACCTCCTCGTGAAACAAGTCGCTCATGGAGTTGACGAAGATCATGCGCGGCGTTTTCCACTGCATCGGACGATCCAGCATGCGGGGATGAGTCGTCACCTGGAACCCGTTCAGATAACTGGAATTGCCCATGGCTTGAAGGCGATAGGCCATGCGCTCGGCGTAGCAATGGCGGCATCCCAGGCTCATTTTGGTGCAACCGGTGACGGGGTTCCATGTGGCCTCGGTCCATTCAATGTCCGAATGGTCAGCCATGGCGGGGCTCCTTCAAAATGTGATTTGCAATCTTGACCGCGATGGGGGCACCCTTTAGATTCCCTGCCGCGAAGCAGAGCATGAAAAGGGGCTTGCCTTTCGAGTTATACAGCTTTCGCGGTCTTTGAGCCACTTTTTCAAAGACGCTCTCCAGACGCTTGACGAAATAATCTTCAATGACCTGATAATCAGCGGTTCTCCGCGTCACTTCTTCCTCACCAAATAGGTTCTTTTGCGAGCGTTTTTCGTAAAACGCTTCTCGCCAATTGTTTTCTCCAAAAAACAGGTCCAGCCGATTTCTCCAACCTTCCGACATCTTGCCATCGTTGGTAAGCATACGATGCACACCGGAATCCAACGGGAAAAGGAGCCACATGTCAATCGCCTTGGTTCCGGCAATGGCCCGAATCGTAGACCATTCGACGTTCATTCCAAACGGATCCAAAAAAAGAACGGCTCTCTGCCCCCTCCAATTCTCATTCTTATCGCACAGCATCCGAAGTTCATTATTAGCGTCACCATTCTTAACGTGAATTTCACGATCCGGGAATTCTTGCTTAAGCTTTTCCAATTCTTCAGACCGTTCTTTTGATTTCTCAATAAAAATATACTTCAAGAATCGCGGTTCAATTCCAAGCGCTACCCTGGCTGACCCTTCAAAGAAGCCCTGCGGCCCCTCTTTCGCCATCTCTGGAAATAGCGTGGAAAGAGAATTTTTGTGATCTCCATCAGCTCTCTCCTCTCGGTAACCCGTACCGGCGAAAGCGTCAATGTAAGCAAATTTAAAGGGCTGCTTCGCCATGATTGTGGTGTAGGCTTTGAGGTACTTTCCCAATAAATGCAACTTCTCTTGAGTCCAATCGCCGCCGAATTGTTGTTTGGCCAAGTTGCTCATCCCGCCCTCCATCTGAATCGAGGTTTATCAGTCTCCCAAAACCTCCATCGTAGGACGAGGAGTCCATCCCGTCAAGCGGCGGGTGGGATTTCGCCGGAAGGGTGTTGAACCAACAGCGGGCCGCCTTGCCCCGCGCCCTACATCCACCGCCGATGCCACGCCATGGCCATCAGCACCCCCCATAAACTTTGCCCCCAGTCCCGCCTGCCGGAGCGATGCTCCTCCCAACGGCGGCGCACCGGTTCCGCCTCGAACAGCCCCGCCTGATCAAGGCTCCGCTCTCCCAGCGTCTCTTCCACCCACTCCCGCAACGGACCCCGCAACCAGGCCCCCAGGGGGACGGCGAACCCCATTTTGGGCCGCTCGATCAACCCCCGGGGAACGTGACGATACAACACCTCCCGCAACAACCATTTGCCCTGACCGCCCCGCAACTTCAGCGAAACCGGCAAGCGCCAGGCGAACTCCACCAGACGATGATCCAGCAACGGCTCCCGGGCCTCCAGACCAAAGGCCATGCTGGCCCGGTCCACCTTGACCATCACATCCTCCGGTAGATACGTCAGCAGATCCCAATGGAGCATCCGCTCCAGCGGATCGGGAAATTGTCGCGCCAACGCCTCGTCGTCCGGCTCCGGCCACGCCGCGCCGCCCCGCACCACCCGTTCCGGCGCGGGCCAAAATCCGATCAACCGGCGATGGAACTCCCCAAGCGAACGGCTGGAAAAGGCCTCCGCCGCCTTGTACAGCTTGTCCCCCAACTGGCGCGGCCGCCGCCCCACCGGCAAGAGTCGGGAAAGTCCGTCCCATGAATCAGGGGAGAGCGTATGAATCATCCCGGCGGCCAGACGACGCATCCCCCCCGGCATCCGTTCCGCCCGGGCCATCAACCCCGGGGCGACGCGATGCCGATTGTACCCCGCGAACAACTCATCCCCCCCATCCCCGGAGAGGGCCACCGTAACGTGTTCACGGGTCATCCGCGAGAGCAGGCAGGCGGGAATTTGCGAGGAGTCGGCGAAGGGTTCGTCGAACCAGTCGGCCAGATGGGGAATCAGCGCCAGCGCCTCCCGGGAGTCGAGGTACAACTCGTGATGATCGGTCCCCAAATGACGGGCCACCTCCCGGGCGTGGGGAGCCTCGTCGAAGCCCCATTCGCGAAATCCGATGGTGAAGGTTTTCACCGGGGCGGCGCTCTCCCGGGCCATCAAGGCCGTCACCAGGGAGCTGTCCACCCCGCCGGAGAGAAAAGCCCCCAACGGCGCGTCGCTCACCAACCGCCGCCGCACCGCGTCACGCAGCAACGCTTCCAACTGTTCCAAGGCCTCGCCGTCCCCCATCGGAACGCGCTGTTCGATCCCCTCCAGGGCCTTTTGCGTCACATCCCAATAGACGATCTGGTGAACCTCCCCCTCCCCCGCGATGCGCAACAACCGCCCCGGCCGCAGCTGCTCCAACCCCTGATAAATGGACAACGGGGCCGGCAGATCGTTGAATTGCAGATAGGCGGTCAACGCCCGCCGATCCAGACGGGGCTTCCAGTCGGGATGGGCGAAAAAGGATGCAGGCTGGGAGCCGAAAAACAGCACCCCCTCCACCCATCCCCAAATCAACGGCTTCACCCCCAGCCGATCCCGCCCCAACCACAGCACCCGCTCCCGGACGTCCCACACGGCAAAGGCGAACATGCCCCAAAACCGCTCCACCGCCGCCTCCACCCCCCACGCCTCGAAGGCCGCCAGCATCACCTCAGTGTCGGAATGGCCGCGAAAAGAATGGCCCAGGGATTGCAAGTCCTCGGTCAGCTCCGCGGCGTTGTAAACCTCGCCGTTGTAGGCCATGACGTAACGCCCCCCGGCGGAGCGCATGGGCTGCGCCCCCATCGGCGACAGATCCCGGATGGCCAGCCGCCGATGGCCCAACGCCAGACCACACGCCGCATCGGCCCACGCCCCCTCGGCGTCGGGGCCGCGATGGGCCAGCCGCGCCGCCATGGCCAAGGCCAGCCGTTCCAGGCCGGAGCGGTCCAGGGGGGAGCGGGGTTGCCAAAATCCGGTGAGACCGCACATGGGGCGTCTCCGTCAGAAACGTGAGGAGGGGCGAGCGAAAGCAGGAAGTTTGACGCCTCCGCCAACCCTTCGCCAGGGTTTTAGCGCGGATGAACCCTCGTAGCGCCGGGCGCGACGCGACGACGGAAGTTCCCGGAGCTTTTTTCGATCATTCCATGAGCAGGAAACGGTTTTTCCGCCCGAAACGCGGGCGAAGAGGAGCGGCGACGATGAACGGAAGGGATCCTTGGAACACCTGGATTCGTTGGACGGGCGGGCTGACGGCGGCGCTGGCCGGGTTGGCCCTTTCCGGATGCGCCACGGTGCCCGACCCCGCCGGGGTGGACGCCGCCGTCGAGGAGGCCCGCTGCCTAGCCTGGAACGCCCAGGTGGAAACGGCGATGGAGAGCCGCAACCGCCACGACGGGCGCGTGGTCAGCCAGTTCAACCGCTTCCTCGATCAACACTTTTTCTGCATCCCCATCCACCCCAGGGAGTTGGGGGAGAGCGACTGGAACCTGGGCCCCCCCCCGGCGGGATTCCAATCCCGCATCGACGCCCCCCTGGACCTCCAGGTGATCCAGGATTTGCGCCTGCTGCGGGGCTATCTGGCGGCGGTGGAAGCGGCCCGCTACGGCGTCGCCCGCATCGAGGAACACACCGGCGGCAGCCGCTCCGGCGACGCCTTGCGCCTGAGCAAGCGGATCCGGGACGTTCAGGAGAGCTACTGTTCGGCCAAGGAGGAGATCTCCACCCCCTTCTATCCGGTGCGTCGGGCGGATTTTCTCGTGCAATATCTGCGGTTGGCCAACGCCGCCGTTCCCCCCGGGTTCCGCGCCCCCGATGACTTCGGGGCCGCCGCCGGTCCCGCCTCCCTGGCCTCCACCCCCCTCTCCGTCGACTGGAGACAGGGCGAACGGCTGATGGACAAACTCTTCGAGGACATTTTGTACTATCAGTCTTACAAAGAGATGTTCTGGAAAATTTATCAGCAGGGCTGGGGCATGGGGTTGAATCTGGACGAAACCCAGAAGCGGCTGGAAAAGGAGATGCAAACCCAGGTGTGCGACCGTCTGCCCAGGTTGGACAAGGAGGCGGTGTGCGGCCCTGTCAACCTGCTCCCCTCCTGCGTCCAGGCCCCGCCGCTCCCGGTCCTCACCCCGCCCGCCGACCCGCCGGTGGTGGTCGCGCCCCCCCCGGTGATCGAGGAGACCCCGCCGCCCCCGGTGGTCAAATCCGCCACCAAGCAAACGGTGCGCAAGGCGGCCATGAAGTCCAAGGCCCCCGCCGCCCTCAAGGCCGCCGCCCCCAAGCCGAAAAAATGGGCCGCCGCCAAGAGCCCCGCCGCCGGGAAAAAGGGTGCCGTCCAGCGCCATCCCACCCCCAAGCCCAAGGCTGCGGTCAAGTCGGCGCCCAAGCCGACCCCCCAATCCGCCGCCAAACCTACCCCCAAACCAAAACCCAAGGGCGCGACGGTCCCATGACGCCTGCCGCCACTCCCGCCAAACCCAAAAAAAAGGGGGAGCCCTGCGGCTCCCCTAATGAACACCCCCCATGGGGGCGGCGGGGGTGTGACATGCAACCGATCAGCCGATCTGCACCACGATGTCGTGCAGCACGTGCCCAGCCTTGGCCATCTGGTCCGAAGTGTTGGAAAGGTGACGATAGACCTCCCGACGCTTGAAAATTTCGATCACCTTGGTCATGGCATCCTTGCGCGCCTCGGGTTCCCCGTCCGCCAGCGCCTTGATCTCCACGTCGGAGTTGAACAGCTTCGACAACGCCATGCGATAGGCTTGCTCCACATCACGCTCGGCCTTCAGCACGGTATGGCAATCCTCTTCCGCAAGAACCGGGTTCACCTTCAATTTGCCAAACCCCCGCTCCATGGCATCCACGCCGCCGGCGATCAGTCCGACGATTTGGATGGTCGCCTCGTCGGGCTGCACCCGCAACACCTCCATCTCTCGCACCGTGGTCTTGCAGTAGTTGGTCACTTCGTCCACTGCCTGGATGGCGCGGTAGATATCCTCCCGGTCCATGGACGTGGCGAAAGCTTCGTTGAGGACGTTCATGTTGCGCGCTTTGATTTCATCCCCTTCGTGTTCTTTTTCCCGCACCTTCAACGCCAGCTCCTCGGAACCGGTTTTCATGAACTCTTCCAGGATGCGCACCGTCTCCACGGCAATCCTGGCCTGGTCGTGGATCATGCCGAAAAAGTCCGGCACCTCGGGGAAGACGTTGTCCTTCACCTTTTGAAAAAAGCTCTTGTTGGGCGCGACGTAAGCGTGACCTTGAGACATGAATTCACTCCTTTTCCGCAGATGGATAAAACCGGTTCGGGGAACCACCCCCCGACAAAGGAACATGCGCCGGGTCGGTTCGCACACCGCCCTTGCCGCATGGAGTCAACACAAATCAAACGTTTCCCTCTTTCCATGCGTTGTCCGCAAGGGGAAAGGCGGGCCTCGACCCGGGTTCGGACCAGGAACCAAGCCAGACGAACTAAAACAAAGGTAGACTGTCCGTCGCCGATGTATGGATTAAAGTTTTAGAAAGCGCGACGGTCCCTCGCCCCTCAAAGCACCCTGTCAGGGGGAGTGCGGCTTGACTGCGGCGTCAGGTGAAGTGGAAAACCGTCCGGCGCAGTTGGGTCATCCGAGTCTTGCGAGGGGTGTGCATACTGGGGCTCCCGCCAAGGGAAGAATCGACCGTCCAACCTAACAATCAGACTCCGATGTTACGCCCCTCCATGGCTGGGTGTAAATTATTTTCTGATTTTTCAGCGAATTTATCATAAAGAATACCTATCGGTCGCCACCGGCTTGTGCTTGCGTCGAATTATGGTCGGCTGACGGAGAAAAACGGACGTTTTTTTATCGGTGACGGAAGAAAAAGCGGCCCCGTTGGGGCGAACCCGGTGTTGCCGTCCCCCTCCCTCCCCCTCGGAGGCCATGACCGATCCCCCCGAGGAGGAATGGGCGTCCGCTGGCTGGAATGAGGTTTGCAGGTCTTGACTCCGACCGCCCGCGACGCTGAAACGATGACGGAGACCGATCCCAAAATAGACCCATCCCGGACGGAATCAAGACATTCCATTTCCCCACAGAAATTTTTTTTATTCCAAATTTTTCCCAGATCTATTACGATGTTGACACGGCATAGGGGACTTTCGACACCCTCTTTGAGGTGAAACGACGATGGGATCATGGGGCGACAAGGGGGGTTGGGGACTCCTCCGCCGTTGGGCGTGGGTGCTGCTGCTGGCGGCGTGGTTCCCCTTGTCCCTGGCCCCCGCCCCGGCCTGGGCGGGGGAGGTGCTGCAAGCCTCCTCCAGCAACGTCGACGGACTCTTCTCCCTGGTGTTGGAGATGCGCATCCAGGGTTCCGCCGAAACGGTGCGGGGCCTGCTCTCCGACTACAACCGGGTCTCCTCGTACAACGACTCGATCATCGAAAGCCGTCTGCTTTCCGTACATAAGGATGGCTCCCGCACCGCCCGCCTGGTGGCTCACGATTGCATCGCCCTGTTCTGCGCCACCCTGGTGCAGGTGCAGCGCATGGTCCGCCTGCCCAACGGCGACCTTCGCGTCGATATCCTCCCCGAGCAGAGCGACTACGCCAAGGGCCGCTCCCTGTGGACCATTCAGCAGGAGCCCAACGGCTTCACCCGGGTGCGGGTGGAGGCGGAAATGGCCCCCAAACTCTGGCTCCCTCCCGTCGTCGGACCCGCCCTGCTGACCCGCCTGATGATGGATCGCGCCGTGGAGATGGTCGGACGCCTGGAATCCCTGGGCCGCCAATCCGCCGCCCTGACCGACCTGGAACGCCCCTCCTGATTCCAATGTTTTCGTCATTCCAAACAAGTTTTGCACATCGCCTGCCAATGAATTTACGCTCATTCTTCCCGCGAAAGCGGGAATCCAGGGGCGGGGGCGGGCCATTCAGACATCGCCACGAGAAACCAAGACTTTTTTCCGTTTGTTTATCGTCGTTCCAATCGAGTTATGTACATCACGGTATGGACGCAAAAGTAGGGTTCCGTGAAAATCTGGTCGCCTTCGGCGACGATTGGGCGCGCTGC
>JADGAP010000148.1 GCA_015231965.1 Magnetococcales bacterium
CGCCAAGGATCGTGTTCAGTTCGTGTGTAGCGAATGTGGGGGAGAACACCCCCGCTGGCAGGGGCGTTGCACCGCCTGCGGAGCCTGGAACACCCTGCGGGAGATGAAGGAGCCCGCCGCCGGGCGCAAGGGGGGGGGTGGCGCGCCTCGGGCGCCCTTTTCCGCCTCTCCCAAGCCGGTTCCCCTGTCGGAGATTCGTGGCGAGGCGGGCCAACGCTTGTTGAGCGGCATCGGCGAATTGGACCGGGCGCTGGGCGGGGGCCTGGTTCCAGGCTCGGCGGTGTTGCTGGCGGGGGATCCGGGAATCGGCAAATCCACCCTGCTGCTGGAGGCCATGTCCCGCCTCTCCCGGGAGGGGCCGGTGCTTTACGTCTCCGGAGAGGAGTCGCCGCAGCAGCTGAAAATGCGGGCCGAGCGCACCGGTGTCTCGGGCGAGGCCCTCTGGGTGCTGGGGGAAAACCGGCTGGAAGCGGTGCTGGAGGCGGTGGAGGAGAATCCCCCCCTGGTCCTGGCGGTGGATTCCATTCAAACCCTGGCGGGGGATTTTCTCCCCGCCGCCCCGGGGACCGTGGCCCAGGTGCGGGAGTGCGCCGCCGCCCTGATCGTCGAGGCCAAGCGGCGGGGGATGCCGCTGTTTCTCGTGGGCCACGTCACCAAGGAGGGACAGATCGCCGGCCCCAAATTGCTGGAACACATGGTGGACGCGGTACTCTATTTCGAGGGCGAGCGGGGGCACAATTATCGCATTTTGCGGGCGGTGAAAAATCGCTTCGGACCGGCCAACGAGATCGGCGTCTTCGAGATGGGGGACGAGGGATTGCGCGAAGTGACCAACCCCTCGGAACTATTTCTCTCCCAACGTTCGGCGGGCTGCGCCGGATCGGTGGTCTTCGCCGGCATGGAGGGAACCCGACCGCTGATGGTGGAGATTCAATCCCTGGTCGCCCCCAGCCCCCTGGCCCAACCCCGGCGCACCACCATCGGCTTCGACGGCAACCGGCTGGCGCTGCTGGCGGCGGTGCTGGAAAAACGGCTGGGAGTGGGGCTGTTCGATCAGGATGTTTTTCTCAACGTGGCGGGAGGCCTGAAGCTCACCGAACCGGCGGCGGATCTGGCGGTGGCGGTCTCCCTCTTCGCCGCCCGACGCAATTTGACGGTGGATCCCGGATTGGTCATCACCGGCGAGGTGGGGTTGGGCGGCGAGGTGCGGGCCATCTCCCACCCCCTGCCCCGGCTCAAGGAGGCGGCCAAGCTGGGATTCGCCCGCTGCATGCTGCCCGCCGCCTCGCTGCGCCACCTCCCCGGAACGCCCCCCCTGACCTTGGTTCCGGTGGCCACCGTGCGAGAAGCCATGGAAAAATTGCTGGAGACCCGCCCGGAATAAGCAGAGCCCCCTCCCCCCGGTCACTTTTTTCCCTAGGGTTCCGTCATGGCTCAACTTGACTTCCTCGGAAGGAATCCGTATCATCCCGGGTTTCCGTCTGAAGGGAAACGTTTCACCGCGTCTTCCCCACCCTTTTCATGCCAAGGCCTGCCGTGGCGAAACCCGGGGAACCAGCGGATTTGACAGCGTGAATCGGTTCCAGCCGTGTAGGCGGCGGAAAAGTGATGGGAGGAGAGAGGCATGTACGCGGTTGTCTGCACCGGCGGCAAACAATACAAAGTGGCGGTTAACGACGTGTTGCGCGTCGAAAAACTGCCCGCTCAGCAAGGGGAAACCGTCGAGTTCACCGATCTCGCCCTCATCTCCGGCGAGAACGGCATTCTCACTGGAACCGCCCTGGAAGGACGCAAGGTCACCGCCTCGGTGCTGGTCCAGGACCGCGCCAAGAAGGTGCTGATCTTCAAAAAGAAAAAGCGCAAGAATTACCGTCGGAAGCAGGGCCATCGTCAGGCCTTCACCGAAGTGCGCATCACCGGCATCGAGTAACTTTTCCGGAAACATCGCCCGGAGCGGGGCCTCGTCCCGCTTCCCGAGCGATTGGCCGTTTCCATGTCATCCCTCCGGCCGCGTCAACGGTCGGCGCATTTTGAACCAAGGAGCGAACCATGGCTCATAAGAAAGCGGGCGGCAGTACGCGCAACGGGCGCGATTCGGCGGGGCGTCGGTTGGGCGTCAAGCTCTACGGCGGTCAGGAAGTCCATCCCGGCAACATCATCGTGCGCCAACGGGGCACCAAGATGTACGCTGGCGACGGCGTGGGCATGGGCAACGACCATACCCTCTACGCCTTGGTGGAAGGACACGTCCTTTTCCACAAGCGGCGCAATCGTCAATACGTCGCCGTCACCCCCATCGCTCAAGCCGCCTGATCCGACCCTCCCTCGCCAGCCGCGCCCTCGGGCGTTGGGGTGGAGGCGACGGATCGAAGCGAGACGATGAAACCGCTCATCCCATGAAAAAGCGAAAATTCCCCGTGAATTTTCGCTTTTTTGTTCTTCCCTCTCCCACCCGGACCTGAGACCGAACCCAAGACCATGCTCTTTCTCGATGAAGCCAAAATCTACGTCAAGGGGGGAGACGGCGGAAACGGCTGCATGGCCTTCCGGCGGGAAAAATTCGTCCCCTTCGGCGGTCCCTACGGCGGCAACGGCGGCAACGGCGGGGACGTGATTTTCGTCGCCGACGAAAGCCTCAACACCCTCATCGATTTTCGCTACCGCCAGCATTTGCGGGCGGGACGGGGCGGTCACGGCCTGGGCAAATGCCGCACCGGTCGCACCGGCGACGAACTGCTGGTCAAGGTGCCGGTGGGAACCCTGGTGCGGGACGACGAAACCGGAGAAGTCGTCCACGATTTTGTCACCCCCGGCGAGCGAGTGGTCATCGCCACCGGCGGGCGGGGGGGACGGGGCAACGCCTCGTTCAAAACCTCCACCAATCGCACCCCCCGGGAGGTGGAGGACGGTGCCACGGGACAGGAGGTCTGGCTGCGGCTGGAGTTGAAACTGCTGGCCGACGTCGGCTTGGCGGGCATGCCCAACGCCGGCAAGTCCACCCTCATCTCCTCGGTGTCGGCGGCCCAGCCCAAGGTGGCGGATTATCCCTTCACCACCCTGGTTCCCCATTTGGGCGTGGTCTCGGTGGGGGATTGGGAAAGTTTCGTCATGGCCGACATCCCGGGATTGATCGAGGGGGCCAACGAAGGGTTGGGGCTGGGACGCCAATTTTTGCGCCATGTGGAACGATGCGCCGTGTTGGCCCATCTGGTGGAGGCCCTGCCCGTCGACGGCTCCGACCCGCTGAACAACTTCAAAATCCTGGAGCGGGAGTTGCAAGCCTACTCCCCGCTGCTGGCGGCCAAACCCCGCATGGTGGTCCTGACCAAGTGGGATCTGGCCGACGAGACGACGCGGCGCTCGCTGGTCAAACGGTTCAAGCTGTCGCTGCGGGGCAAGGTGCCCATCTTCACCCTCTCCGCCGTCACCCGGGAGGGAATTCCGGAGTTGATCCACGCCATGATGGAACGGGTCACCCAGGCGCGAAAGGAAAGCGCCAACTACCATCGCCCCCTGGAGGACGCCCCCACCAAGGCCGGATACGGCGAGGAGGATCCCTCCGGCGATGATTGGGACGACGACGACCTGGATTGATTCGATCCGCCGCCCCCTCGAACGGGCTTGGCGTTTGCTCCACCCCGGAGAATCAAACCCATGAACAAGTTTCCAGAGCGCCCCGGAGTTCCCTCACCCTGACCCTCTCCCAGAGGGAGAGGGGATGTTTAGGCGTTGTTTCACGGTCGGCTCATGGGAGAGATCGCCCCGATTCGCGACACCGCGCCGCCAAGAGCTCCCCATCCCGCCCCTCCTGGCGGGACGAACCGCACACCTTGGCCGCCGTTTCGGGGTGATCCGCGAAAAAGCGGCGCATCGCCTCCCCCCCGCCTCCTTCCCCTTCCCCCCGGCGCAGCCCGTTCATCGCCCGTTGAAAGGCCGCCTCGACGGCCTCGTCACTCCGGGGAGCCGCCAACGACCCGATCCGCTCCCAAAAAGCGTCCGCCTCGTCCAACCGCCCCGCCCGGGTCAAGGCCATGGCCCCCCGGACCAAGCCGGAAACTTCCCGATACGCCTCATCTTTCCGCAAACCTTGCAGCAACGGTGCCGCCCCCTCGTGGTTTCCCGTCTCCAGCCGCGCCAGGGCGAGGGAGAGACGATAGTGGGGATTGCCCGGGGCGCGCTCCACCGCCAGGGTCAGGGGCGCCAGGGCGAGGTCGGGCCGTTGGGCGTCCAAATAATGGTTGCCCAGTTGAAACCAAGCCAGGGAGTCCTGGGGATAGTGGCGGATGACCTGGGTCCAGAGGCTCTCCCCGTCCCGCCAAAAGCTCACTTGCCGCCAGGTGGAGAGCATCGCCAGCAGCAACAACAGCCCACAACCCATCATCACCCCGCGCCGCCAGGCGGGATGGGCCTCCAACCATTCCGCCGCCCCCGCCGTCGCCCCGACGAAGAGCATGGCATGGGCGGGGTAGCTGTAGCGGTCGGCGGTCAACACCCACTGCCCCCCCTGAATCAGGCCGCTCACCGGCAGCAGCAGGATCATGAAGCCCAACACCCCCACCCCGAACCAGGGACGCCCCCGCCACGCCAGCCAGGCCGATCCCCCCAACACCCCCGCCAAGGCCAGCGCCGCAGGCATCGCCCGGCTCCAGGGGATTCCCCCGTCGGGGTAGGGGTGATAGGGGGAGAGATCCCAGGCCGCCAGGGTCTGCCGAAAATATTCGGCGTAGGCCCAAATCGTCTGGGCCAGCCGATCCTCGACGGGCAGTCGCTGCAACGGGGTGAGTTCAAAACCCAGCAGGGGGATGACGCTGAAGAGCGCGGCAAGAAGGAACAACGGAAATTTTTCCAGAACCATCCGCCCCCCATCCCGCCGCCCCAAGGGGTGGAGATCCAACAGCAGCAGCAGCAGGGGAAAGGCCGCCCACATCGGTTTGGCGCTCAGGCTGAGGAAAAACCACCCCGCCGTCGCGACCATCCGCCCGGGAGAAGGCCGTTCGACATAACGCAGATGCCCCCGCAAGGCCATCAACCCGAACAGGGTGGAGAGCAGCTCCTTGCGCTCCGTCACCCAGGCCACCGCCTCCACATGCTGGGGGTGGACGGCGAACAGCGCCGCCGCGAAAAAGGCCGCCCAAGGCCGCCCGATCAGGCGCAAGGCGAGGTGAAACAACAGAATGACGTTGAGAACATGGAAAAAAAGATTCACCCCATGCATCGCCCCCGGGTTCATCCCGAAGAGGGAGACATCCAGCATCAGGGAGAGCCAGGTCAGGGGCATCCACAAGCCGAAAACGCCCACCTGAAGGGAGAAGGCTTGGCGAACGCCCTCCCAGGAGAGACCGGCGGCGACCATGGGGTTGTGGGTCAGATAGTGGGGATCGTCGAGATTGACGAAGTTCAGCGTCCCCACCCGGTGATACGCCGCCAGCGCCAGCCCCGCCAACAGCAGGATGAAGATCCAACGTTGGGGGGCGGCGGCGAAGGCGGGTTTCAAGAAAGGCATGGCGCACTCAAACGGGGATGGAATCCCGTTTGAAAGGTCAGCTCATGGTGTCGCGGCAGGAGGAGGGAAGATACTTGGAATGGGCGGTGGTGTTGGAAGGCCCGCAGTTCCAGCTGGTGCCGCCGTTGCCGGTTTGGATCTTCACCACGGCGGCGGTGATGGCCGAGTTCACCCCCGAGGTCGCCATGGTGGCGGAGACGACGTAGGTGCCGGAGCTGTTGGCGCCAGTGATGCTCCCCACGTACTTACCGGAGGCGGTGTTGTAAACGTCGGTGAGAGCCGACGGCCACACGCCCTTGGTGGTGTAATACTCCACCAGGCCGGTCTTGGAGCCGCCCAGCAGGTTGATCGCTTCCGACATCTGGGAGCGGGCGATGTAGTCCTGGTACGCGGGGATGCCCACCGCCGCCAGGATGCCGATGATGGCAATGACGATCATCAGTTCGATCAGGGTGAAACCGGCTTCCAGTTGGGAACGCAACTTGCTTTTCATGGATTTTCCTCTCAAGGGATGAAACGGATGGACTTCGGTTTTATGAATCAAGCAACCGGTCCGGCGAACCGGACCGGTCCAAAACATGGGTCTCCTCGCTTGCGAGCGATCAGCTCATGGTGTCGCGGCAGGAGGAGGGCAGATACTTGGAATGGGCGGTGGTGTTGGAGGGTCCGCAGTTCCAGCTCGTGCCGCCGTTGCCGGTTTGAATCTTGACCACCGCGCCGGTGATCGCCGAGTTCACCCCCGTGGCCGCCATGGTGGCGGAGACGATGTAGGTGCTGGAGTTGTTGGCGCCGGAGATGGAAGCCACATACTTGCCGGAAGCGGAGTTGTACACATCGGTGAGGGCGGAGGGCCAAACGCCCTTGGTGGTGTAATATTCCACCAGCGGGCTCTTGGAACCGCCCAGCAGGTTGATCGCCTCCGACATCTGGGAGCGGGCGATGTAGTCCTGGTACGCGGGGATGCCCACCGCCGCCAGAATGCCGATGATCGCGATGACGATCATCAGTTCGATCAGAGTGAAACCGGCCTCCAAGGTCTTCTTCATGGCAATCCCCTCAAAAAAGATGAACGTTTGGGCTGGGAGGAACCTCCCCCAGTGCGCTGTCGATTTTCTCAAGTAGCGAAGGCCGTGCCAATCCGTTTTCTTCTTGATTCCATAATGTTTTTACATAACGTGACAGAACTTGATCCAGGTCAAGTGACATTTTTTGTCAGCATCCCGCGCAAAAACGTCAGGTTGCGCCCAGACGCCCCTCCCTCGCCTCGTCCGCCGCCTCCCGCAGCAGGGCGGCCAACGCCCCGGCTTGATGACGCCTTTCGTACCGCGCCGCCAACGTCGGCTCGGCCCCGCCCCCCGGCCCGGCGACCCCGGCCCGGGCGATGAATTCCGGCAGCGCCCGAAGGATGGCCTCCTCGTCCTCCATGGAGACCACCACGCCGCCGCCGGTCTCCGCCAGCACCCGGGCCGACTCCCCCCCGGCCCCGGTCATGGCCAGGATGGGTCGCCCGCCGCGCAAATATTCAAACAGCTTGGCGGGAATCAGCGCATCGAAGCGCCGCCCCTGGAACAACAGCAGCCCCCCCGCCCCCAGCATCTCGGCCAACGCCTGACGATAGGGCAGGGCCGGCGGGGCGCTCACCACCTCGGAAAGCCCCAAGGCGCGAATCATTCCCTCGGCCCGGGCGGATTCCGCCGCCGCCGCCCCCCGCAACACCACCCGCACCGGATCGGGAAGCCCGCCCCGCTCCCGCAACCGCGCCAAGGCGCGAAAAAACGGTCCGGGATCCCGTTCATCCGCCCCGCCGTAAAGCGCCCCGCTGTGCAACAGCACGACCCTCCCCGGTTCGGCGGGCGGAGCGGGGGCGAGACCGACGAAATCCTCCTCGTCGTAGCCGTTGGCAATGACGCGAAAACGCTCGGGGGAGACCTGGGGGTTGCGGTGTTGCAGAAGTTCCGCCAACCCCGCCGTGGTGGTCACGACCCGGTCGGCCCGTTGCACCGCCAGCGGTTCCAGACGCAAAAACGCCCGCCGCACCGCCGGATCCACGGGATGGGGATCCAAGACCATGGGATCGCGAAAATCCGCCACCCACGGCAAACCGCTCAACCGGTGAAGATCATGCGCGACCTGGAGGGCCGTGGCGATGGGATAGGTGGAAAAAATCACCCGGGGACGATAGCGCCGGATCATCCCCCATCCCGCCGCCACCCCGCCCAGCCGCCAGGAACTCCACCGATCGGGCAAGGCCAGGAAGCGGGGATAGCGCCGCCCCACCGCCAGATGACGGGCCGCATCCAGGGCGAAGGCGCGATGCACCGGCGTCCCCGGGGGAATCTCCCCCAACTGGGCGGCGTCCAACCGGGCGTAGGCCCGGGGATGGGCAGTCAGCACCACCGGATTCCACCCGAACTCCGGCAAATAGCGCACAAATTTCAAGGTGCGTTGCACCCCGCTATACCCCGAGGCGGGGGGAAAGTGAAAGGCGATGATCAACGCCGTGGAGCCCTCCCCGTCGCTCATCGCCCCCTCCCCCCGCCCCGGTTTGCGATCATGATCCCTCCCCACATCCCTGGCCGCGCCTGGCCCCAACGCCATGCCGCGTCTTGATCGGCGGGACCGCTTGGGCTAACGTGATGGATCATCGTCCGCCGCTTCGCCGCCCCTCCCCTCTCCCCGCGACGCGCGATTCTCCTGACCTGCGGGAGTCATTCCGCCGGTTCGCCGCGGCTTGCGGCGCCCCTTTCCCGACAGGTTAGCGTCGCCATGGCCCAACTCATTCTCAGATTTAAAAACGTCATTCGCGCCACCTATCCCCTGGGCTCCGCCGAAATCACCATCGGGCGATTGCCGGGCAATACCGTGGTGATCGACAATCTGGCGGTCTCCCGCCGTCACGCCCGCATCGTCCGGGAGGATGAAACCTATTTCCTGGAAGATCTGGCAAGCTACAACGGCGTCTTCGTCAACGGCGAAAAGATCACCCGACGCCCCTTGGGCCATGGGGATGTCATCGTCATCGGCAAGCACGTTCTGGAGTTCCGCGTCGATGGGGCGGCGGTGGTGGAGTCGGAGGGCGTACCCCTCTTTCCCGACGGCCAAAGCCTGAACGCCACCGGCGGATGGGATCTGCAAACCCTCTTCACCCCA
>JADGAP010000149.1 GCA_015231965.1 Magnetococcales bacterium
TGGGGGGGACCGCCGGGGGGCAGGGGGGGCCTTTCACCCCCCGAACCCCTCCGAGGCTCCTTTTCCGCCGAAGCCATCGCCAGGGGCGGGAGGTTGGATCACGTTCCGAAGGTGTGGATTGAGTCCCCTGGATTCCCGCTTCCGCGGGAATGACGGTTGTGGGGGGGACCGCCGGGGGGCAGGGGGGGCCTTTCACCCCCCGAACCCCTCCGAGTTCACTTTTCCTCCCAACCCACCCCCCAGCCCGGGGGGGCCGGGAAATCCGGGCCTCAGAGCCGATCGGCGACGGCGCGATGTTCGACCATGAGGCAGAGGTCCTGCACGGCGGTCAGTCCGGCCTGGCGGGCGATGGTCATGGACTCCTCGCTGAGAATCCCGCTTTGCAGCCAAAACGCCTTGGCCCCGATCTTCACCGCCTCCTGGGCGATGGGCGGGGTTTGATCGGCGGCGCGGAAGACATCCACGATGTCCACCGGGATCTCCTGGGGAATCGCCTCCAGGGTGGGGTAGCAGGTTTCGCCCAGAAGCTCCTTCAGTCCGGGATTGACCGGGATGATGCGATAACCGACCCGTTGCAAGTAGGCCGCCACCCGATGGGAGGGGCGATCCTCCTTGGCGGAGATGCCCACCACGGCAATGGTTTGGCTGTTGCGAAGCAGTTCCATCATTTGGGATGCGTCCAAGCCCATGGGGTCTCTCCTGTGGCGGCGATGGTGTGGAAAACAGAGTGGGCGTGCAGTCTCGACGGCTTCGCGCCCCATGTCCATTTGAAGCGGCTCAACCCGTCTTGCCGACCAGATATGGCAATTCCAATCAAAAATGGATCAAACTGAACGAAACGCGGATCCTTTTAAATGGTATAATGGCCCCCAAAGTTTGGACAGCATGATAAGCTCTGGAACATTCCCAATTCAAGAAGTCGTTCCCTTTTGAAGGTCAACACGCCCTGGCGTCATCAAGAATCGCTGCAGGTTTTTCCCTCTCCCCCGCTCTCCCCCTCGACGGAGTCCCCCGCCCCATGCTTTCCTTCGCCGCGTCCGCCGCCAGCGAATTGCCCGAATCCCTGGCCCGCCATCCCCTGGTGCAACGGGCGTGGGAGGGGTTGGATTTTCAACAGGTGTGGGATGTTCACGTCCACTTGGTGGGAGTGGGGGATGATCCAGAGAGCGGCATCTGGCTCCATCCCCGCCATTTTTCGCCGTTGCATCCGGTGGCCTATCTTTCCCGGGCCGCCTTCATGCGCGGGGCCAAGGTGGATCCCAAGGACGTGGACCGCTCCTTCGTGCGACGCCTCCTTGCCCTCACCGAGGATTTCCCCCCCGGCTACAGGGTGATGCTGCTGGCCTTCGACGGCTGCTACGACGCCCGGGGCGCGCTGGACCTGGATAAAACCCCCTTTCTCATTCCCAACCGCTACGCCGCCGCCCTGGCCCGCCGCCATCCAGAGCGACTGGCCTGGATCGCCTCCATCCACCCCCACCGGGGCGACGCGGTGGAGGCCCTGGAGGCCGCCGCCGAGGAGGGGGCGATGGCGGTCAAATGGTTGCCCCAAGCCATGGGCATCGACCCCGCCGAGCCCCGTTGCGACCCCTTTTACGACGCCCTGGCCCGGCTCCAGCTACCGCTGCTCTGTCACACCGGGGTGGAGCGGGCGGTGCATGGCGGGGTGGGCGAACAGGAGTGGGCCAATCCCCTGCGGCTGCGCCGGGCGCTGGATCGGGGAGTCACGGTCATCGCCGCCCATTGCGCCTCCCTGGGTCGCGCCGTCGATATCGATCAAGGCCCCGATGGTCCCTCCGTCCCGGCGTGGCGCCTCTTCTTCCGCCTGCTGGACGAGCCCCAATACCATCATCAACTTTTCGGCGACCTCTCCGCCACCCTGCTGGCCAACCGGGAGAGCCGCTTTCAACACGAACTGCTGCGCCGCCGAGAGTGGGCCTCCCGCTTGCTCCAGGGGTCGGACTACCCCCTGCCCGGGGTAAAAATCCTCCTCTCCCCCACCCAGTTGGCCGAGGAGGGGTTGCTGGATCGCGACCACATCAAGGTGCTGAAGGCGTTGCGCCGCCACAATCCGCTGCTTTACGAATTTGTCCTCAAGCGCACCATCACCTTGGCGGGGGAGTCCCTGCCCGCCAATATGTTCCACACCCGCCGCGCCTTCCCCCGGGCGATGTAGCGATGGCTGCATCAATCGATGGATTTCCCCCCGTTTATCCCGGATGATCGCCTTCCCCCCTTCGCGGGCATGACGTTTTCGTTGTTAATAAAGTTGGTTGCACCCCCAGACGCCGTTTGACCTGATGTGCAACTCTGAAATGGAACTGCTATAATCCGGGTTGAAACGACGATACCACCCCCAAAAAATGGCCAAAAAAAACGGCGCCGGAATGACCGGCGCCAAGCCCCAGGAACAGGGAATCGTCACACTTGGTTCGGAGGGTCAGCCGTAGCGACCCTCGATATAGTCCGCCGTCTCCTTCTTGGCGGGATTGACGAAGAGATCCTCGGTTTTGGTGTGTTCCATCACCTTGCCCATCAACATGAAAATGCACTCGTCGCTGGCGCGGCGGGCCTGCGCCATGTTGTGGGTGACGATGAGGATGGAAAACTCCCCCCGCAACTCCCAGATCAACTCTTCCACCGCCGCCGTCCCCTTGGGGTCGAGGGCGGAACAGGGTTCGTCCATCAACAGCAGGGTGGGATTGGTGGGCAGCAGGCGGGCGATGCACAACTTCTGCATCTCCTCCAGCGAAAGCCCCACCGACGCCTTTTTATTGAGCTTGTCCTTCACCTTGTCCCACAGCAGCACCTTGCGCAGCGCCGCCTCCATGATCCCCTCCTCCTCCGACTTGTTGGCGTTGGGGTTGTGGATGCGATAGCCGTACAAAATGTTGTCGCGGATCGAGATGGGCAGCGGATTGGGCCGCTGGAAGACCATCCCCACATGCTTGCGCAACTGCGAAAGTTCCACGTCCTCGTCCAGAATGTTCTTGCCGAACAAGGTGATGCTGCCATTGGTCCGGACGTAGCCCAACCGCTCGTTGATCCGGTTGACGCTACGCAGGAAGGTGGATTTGCCACATCCGCTGGGACCGATCAAACTGGTGATGATCCCGCCCTTGATGTCGAGATTGACGTCGTACAAAGCCTGAAACGTGCCGTACCAAAGGTTGAAGCCGATGGCCTGAATCGCCAGGTCCTTCGCGCTTTCATGGGTCGTTGCGCTCATGTTCCTCGTCTCCGGCGGATCAACCAAACCGCCCTTCGATGTAATCCCGCGTCCGTTGATCCTGGGTGCGTCCCTCGAACAACGCCTCGGTTTCGCCGGTCTCCACGTGTTCGCCGTTGAGGAAGAAGGAGGTGCGGTCGGCCAAACGGTTGGCCTGCTGCACCAGGTTGGTCACCAGAATGATGGTCATCTGGGATTTCAGTTCCTTCAGCACGTCTTCGATGCGCATGGTGGTGACGGGATCCACGGCGATGGAAAATTCATCCAGCATCAGCAGATCCGGATCCTGGGACAACGCCCGGGCGATGGTAAGGCGCTGCTGCTGACCGCCGGAGAGCATGCTTCCCAGATGGTTCAAGCGATCCTTCACCTCGTCCCACAAGGCGGCGCGGGTGAGGCAACGCTCCACCGTTTCATCCAGCACCCGCTTGTCGGTGATGCCGCGCAAGCGGGGGGAGAGGGTGACGTTATCGTAGATGGTCATGGGCAGCCCCACCGGCAGGGGAAAGACCACCCCGATGCGGCTGCGCAGGGCGTAAACGTTGCGCCAGTCGCGAATGTTGACCCCGTTGAAGGTGATCTCCCCTTCCACCGTCATGTTGCTGCGCATGTCGCTCATGCGGTTGATGGCGTTGAGGAAGGAGGTCTTGCCGCTGTTGGCGGGGCCGATCACCCCCATCACCTCGTTTTCGTAAATGTCGAGGTTGGCGTTGTTCAAGGCGACCACGTCGCCGTAGCGGATGGTGAGATTGCGCACCGACAACTTGACCTTGCGGTTGGCGGCACCTTTTTTGGCCGAGTCCCCGGCCCGGGCGGCTTGGCTTACCATTTTTTCTTCCCCCGCAGCTTCATGCGGAACCAGATGGAGAGGGTGTTCATGATCATGACGATGCCAATCAGCACCAGGGCGACGCCGTAGGGCAGTTGCTCCGGCACGCCGGGCACCTGGGTGGCGACGACGAAGAGGTGGAGCGCCAGGGCCATGGTCTGGTCAAAGACGCTTTCCGGCAGGAAGGGGAGAAAGAGGGCCGCCCCGGTGAACATGATGGGGGCCGTCTCGCCCGCCGCCCGGGAGACCTGAAGGATAACGCCCGTCAGGATGCCGGCGATGGAGTTGGGCAGCACCACGTTCCAGATGGTCTGCCAGCGGGTGGCACCCATGTTCCAGCAGGCCTCGCGGAAGGCCCGGGGCACCGATTGCAGCGCCTCCCAGGAGGAGACGATGACCACCGGCAGGGTCATCACCGCCAAGGTCAGGCTGGCGGCGAGAATGCTGGTGCCGAAGCGGAAGAAGACCACGAAGGCCCCCACGCCGAACAGTGCGTGGACGATGGAGGGGACGCCCGCCAGATTGATGGTGGCCAGATTGATGGCCCGGGTGACCCAGTTGTCGGGAGCATACTCCGAAAGATAGACCGCCGCCGCGATGCCCAGGGGCACCGAGGCCATCATCGACACCACCACCAGCCAGATGGTGCCCAGCAGCGCCGGGAAGATGCCCCCCTCGGTCATGCCGTTGGTGGGGTCGGTGAAGATGAACGCCATGCTGATGGCCGGACCGCCCTTGATCAACAAGATGGCCAGGATCATCAGCACCGGAATGGCCAGGATCAACACCATGAAGCCAAACAGGGCGCGGAACATTTTTTCGGTGCGTTTGTATTGAAAGTCTCGTTCGGTCGCCGCGAACATGGCCGCGTTCTCCTTAACCCTTGCGCACGCCGCGCACGATGAGGTCGGCGGCCAGGTTGATGACGAAGGTGATGATGAAGAGAAAGATGCCGATGGCGAACAGGGCCTGATAGTGGTCCGACCCCACCGGCGTCTCCCCCAGTTCGGCGGCGATGGTGGCGGTGAGCGCCCGCACCGAGTCGAACATGCTGGTGGGCATGTTGATGGAGTGACCGCTGGCCATCAGCACCGCCATGGTTTCGCCGAACGCCCGACCCACCCCCAGCAGCGCCGCCGACAGCAGACCGTTCTTGGCGGCGGGGATGATCACCTTGTAGATCATCTGCCAACGGGTGGCCCCCAGGGCCTCGGCGGCCTCGCGGTAGGCGTCGGGAACGGCCTTGAGGGCGTCCTCCGCCAGCGAGGTGACAATCGGGGCCGCCATCAACGCCAGGATCAGGCTGGAGTTGAGCACATTGAGCCCGATGGGCACGTCAAAGGTCTTGATGATGAACGGGTTCATGATCGCCAGACCGATGAACCCCCAGACCACCGAGGGAATGGCCGCCAGCAGCTCGATGAGGATCTTGAGATATTCCCGGGTCTTGCCCTTGGCAAACTCGCCGATGAAGACCGCCGCCCCCAACGAGAAGGGCAGGCAGATGGCCATGGAGAGGGCGGTGATGGCCGCCGTCCCCGCGATCAGGGCCAAAATGCCGTAGGTCGGGTTGCTCAACGAGGTGGGCCGCCACTTGGGCGAGAAAAAGAACTCGGCGAAGTCCATCTTGTGGGCGACGAACTCCGCGCCCTCCTTGAAGACGAAGATGAAGATGCCCAGCACGAAGATGATGGCCGAAAAGCCGCAGATGAACATCAGGGCTTGCAGGCCCTTGTCGATCATCCAGTTTTTATCCAGGCGATCCCCCGCCGCCTCGGCGGTGGTCGCGGCTGTGATGTCGCTCATGTCAGCCCCCCTCCGCCTCGCCGCGCAGGGTCTCCATCAACTGGGAGATGTTTTGCGCCAATGCCCGGTGGATCTCCTCGAACCGCTTGGAGGCGTCGCCGCCCTCACCCGGCAGGGGGCCTACGTTCCACTCGAAATAGGCGGCGTGGAAGGGGATGGCGGGAATCAGCGAGCGCACCGGGGCGTTGAGGCTGACGATCACCCGGATGGCGTGCAGGTCCAACCGCTCCACCCCTTGGGCGGCGATATGGGTCAGGTCATGCCCATGGGCCTTCATGAAGGAGGCCATGGCGGAGTCGAGTTGCGCGGCGGGCTCGTTGCCGGCGCAGAACCCCTTGATGCTGGCGGGGTGCATTTTTTGCGCGATGGCCAGGGCCATGGGGGCCAGAACGCCGCCATCCTGGTCGATGAAGAGAATTTTGTGGATCTTCTCCGGCTTCTCCTCGCCGGTGACGACGAACAGGGTCTCCTCGCAGATATTTTTGGAACGGTCGGAAACCCGCTCCAACATGTAGAAAATGGAGGAGAGGTCCAGCAGATCCTTGGAGCGGCCCTGGCACTTGTCGCCAAGCTCCACCAGATGCTCGAAGGCGCGGTCCAGATCCCGCTCCACCTGGTCGGCGATGATCTCGGTGCCTCGGGCCAGCCCGGCGTCGCCATCGCGGAAGGCGGTCATGGCCTGATGCAGCATGGTGCGGGACTCTTCCACCATCTGCTCCATTTCGGTGCGGATGGGGCCGGTGATGGGCTGGGAGATGTTGATCGCCTCCCGCCCGATGGTCACGGCGTAGTCGCCGATGCGCTCCAACTCGGAGATCAGCTCCAGCACGGAAATCACCTGCCGCAAATGGCCGGCGCTGGGCGAATGCTTGACGATGAAGGCCAGCACCAGACGATGCACCGCCTTGTGTTGCCGATTGATCCGCTGATCGCCGATGATCACCTGATTGGCCAGGGCCTCATCCTTCAGCAGCACCGCCTGGGTGGCGTTTTGCAGCGCCTCCTCGGTCATTTCGCCCAAGCGAAACACCTCGTCCCGCAGGCGGGTCATCTCTTTTTGGAATCTTTCTTCGTAAAGGGCCATGATGGCGGCTCCGTGTCGTTCTGTTCCCGTGGGGTCAATCCCCTGGTTGGCGTCGGGCGCTTCCTGGGGGGGTCTCATCGCTTCGCCCCGCGGCCGCTGAGGGCGACGGGTGCGGCGTTGGGCTACAATTACACTCAGTTTTTGAGTGGAATTCGGCTTGTTTGAAAGCCTTCGGCGAACCTTCCGCCGAAGGCTCCATGCATGCGGTGTTGGGTCAAACCCTCGGGGGCAGGGGAGATCCTCTCCTCCCTGCTCCCGAGTTGGCGCGACTTACTTGGCGGCGGTGGGGCAGGTCAGCTTGCGCAGGGGGGCGTAGCCCTTGTCCATGATGATGCACTGACCGGCGTCGGACATGATCCAATCCATGTAGCCCTTCACGTCGCCCTGGGGTTCGCCCTTGGTGTACATGAAGAGGGGACGGGCGATGGGGTAGGTTTTGCTGATGGCGTTGTCCATGGTGGCTTCAATGCCCGGGGACTTGTCGTCCTTCTTGACCTTCAGCTTTTTGACGTGGGGCGAGTCGTAGGCCAAGCCGCTGTAGCCGATGGCGCAGGGGGTCTTTTCCACCAGATCCACCACGTCCTTGGAGCCGTGCAGGTCGCGAGTGCCCAGCTTGAAGTCGCGCTTTTCGCCCAGCACCGCTTCTTGGAAATAAACGTAGGTGCCGGAGTTGTTCTGGCGGGAGATGAGGATGATCTGGTTGCCCTGGCAACCCTTGACCTCGACGCCCACTTCCTTCCAATTCACCGTCTTGCCGCCGTCGCCGTACATTTCGGCCAACTGGGAGACGGTGATTTCGTTCAGGGGGTTGTCTTTGTGGACAAAGATGGCCAGGGCGTCGAAGCCGACGGTGAACTCCTTGGGCTCCACGCCGTGCTTCTTGGCCTCGGCGATCTCCTTGTCCTTCATATTGCGGGAGGCGTTGGCGATGTCCACGGTGCCGTTGATCATGGCGGCCACGCCGGTGCCGGTGCCGCCGCCGGTGACGGCGATGGCCACTTCGGGTTTGACCTTCTGATAAGCCTCGGCCCAGGCCTGGGCCACGTTCACCAGGGTATCCGAACCCTTGTTCTGAATCATGGTGCGGGCTTGGGCCGCCGCGGCGATGGTCAGCAGTCCAGCGGAGAGGGCCAGGGCGATGCCGATCTTCTTCATGCGGTGATTCCTCCTGAGGCAGTTTGAGAGACTCTTCCGCCGGTGGACAGCGCGGCCCGGCGTTATTTATACATCGTCTTTAATGCAAAATTGAAATCGTAGCGTATCAAAGTAATATTGACAAGCTCGATCCTGGGGCGGGAGGGCCTGGCCATTCGTGAAAAGGATGTTTCCAGAGGCTGCCGACCATGCTTGCTTGATGAAGATCAAATTAACCGCCTCTTGAGGAAAAAACAACGTAATCTCCAATAGAATACGTTTAACCACACATTAAGTTGGTGTAACGTAACCTGGTCGAAATATTTCTGAATTGAATTCGATTCTGGAATGAGTCATTTCACTGAAAGGGTGGCGCTGGCGAGAAAATATAACTTAATATCGTTACGTCCGCGTCTGGAAAGTGTACATTTGTTACGGTGCGAGATGAAGCGCGTGGCGCCGGGACGTTGAGGCGACCTCAAGGCGTGCGGGTTCCGAAACGGGCGAAACGTTTCGGGAGGGGGAGTGAGGGAGGGGTGGG
>JADGAP010000014.1 GCA_015231965.1 Magnetococcales bacterium
ATGTATGATCAATGAGTTGCATGATGGGTGGCGTCTGAATCCGACAGGCTGCTAGACAGTGGGTTCAGGGATTGGGAAAACGCCGAATCAACGCCAGCAGATCCTCATCGCGCACCCGGTGTCGGCTCAACCGCAATTGGTGGAGTTCCAGTTCCAGCCAGCGGGGCATGCGCCACCGCTCCTTTTCCGGATCCCCCCACCGCCGCTCCGAAGGGGTCGCCTGGGAATTGTAAAGCCCGTGGGGGGCCAGCTCCTTGAGACGCTTGACCATCATCGGGGGAACCTTCACCTCCCCTCCCGGCTCGGGCAAGAGCGGTGCCCCGCCCACCGGAGCGCAGCCCAACAATTGCAGCACCTGCCCCTTGTCCAATCCCTTGCGCTGCATGAACTCCTCGAACTCCCGCAACGCCTGCTGCTGTTGTTCTTTTTCAAACCGCTCATACCGTTCCCGGGCGGCTTCGATCAGCCACTCCAACGCCTCCTTGGATTGCAAACCCTCAACAAATTGCTGGATGCCGTGCCGCACCTCATTCGACTCGCCCTGCTCCATCGGTTCGTCCATGTCATTATCACCCCCAATGTGGATCCACAATAGAAGTCATGCATTGAAATTCCTGATCCACCCGATGTCAAGAGACAAATCACTTCGTGTCATTCTTTTTTCCAACTCATGACGCCGGTTGATTTACCCCCCTGAAATGACGCCATTCCAGTCGACCAGGGTTGCTCTCCTCCAATGACCGTGAAATGCTTTGCGAAAGAGGTCAAACCCAGTCCTCATGGCTCCGTGATATTATATAATTAAATAGATTACATCCCAATCCGTCGACTTCATACGCCCCGTGCGTCCTCATTGTACACTCTCTTTCAATTCATTACGGTCTCGCAATGAAAAAATCATCCGCATCCTTGCCCTGTAGACGTTTTGCCATCAGGGAAGACACTCCCCATTCCTCCTCTCGGAAGCCCCCTCCGGGGCGGAGGTTCCCTCCGGCGGCAACTTCTGATAAAGTGAATGCGGCTGAATCGGAACGTCCTGGAGAGAGCGGGGTGCGTGATGGCGGTTAAAATTAGCAGGAAAATCGTGGGTTACGAGGTCGTCAAACCCCAAGCGGCCCCCTCTACCCCCCCTCCCCGCGAAGAAGCGGACGCCTCCGCCGAAAAGGTGGTGGCCATGCAGCCTCTTCTCCAGCGCCCGGAGGAGCTGGAGGGCTCCACCTACAAAATCAAGACCCCCCTGTCGGAACACGCCCTCTACATCACCATCAACGACGTGGTGAGCCACCCCGGAACCCCCCAGGCCCACCGTCGGCCTTTTGAAATTTTCATCAACTCCAAAAATATGGAGAACTTTGCCTGGATCGTCGCCCTGACCCGGGTGATCTCGGCCATTTTTCGCAAGGGGGGGGACGTCACCTTCTTGGCGGAAGAGCTGCGCTCGGTCTTCGACCCCCGGGGGGGATACTACAAGCCGGGCGGCAAATACATGCCCAGCCTGGTGGCGGAGATCGGCGAGTGCATTGAAAAGCATTTGATGAAGATCGGCATGATCCAACCCCCGGAGCCCTCCCGGGAGCTGGTGGCCAAGCGGGAACAGGCCAGGGAGCAGGGGCTGGCGGGAAGCTCCCAGTGCCCCAAATGCGCCCAACTGTCGGTGGTGCGGCTGGAAGGGTGCGACACCTGCCTGGAGTGCGGCTACTCCAAGTGCGGCTGAGCCGCTCGCGGGCGGGCGAGGCGCGAAGGGGACGAAGGACGGATCAGGGGATCGAGGGCGGGGGATCGGCGAGGCGGGAGCGTCGCGGGAGGATCCCCTTGACGCCGTAAACTTTGGGTTCAGGCCGTAAACTTTGGATTCAGACGTAACGGGGAAGGCGGCGAATTTCGTAGGAGGGACGCTGGGCGATGCTGTCGAAAAAGTGCGCCAGCACCCGTTCGGTCAAGTCGAGGCGGGTCAACGCCGCCCCGCCGTGAACGCCGGTCAGGGTGCGCCGAATGGCCCCGATGTGGTGTTCGTGAATCGCCAAGCCCACCAGGGAGAGGAACAAGGTATAGGGATTGAGGTCCGGCTCCACCTCCCGCACCAGCCGCAGCAACTCCTGAAACCGCCCCTGAAACACCTGCTCCACCAGTTGCGGCAAATGGTTTTGTCCGACCGTCAACAGCTCCCGCTCGATGAGCATGCGAAACTCATCCTCCCGCTCCAGGGACTCCAACAGCCGCTCCACAAAGGCGTGCAACTGCTCCCGGGTGGTCCCCGCCGGGGTGACGGCGGTAAAAACCTGTTGCAGCTTGTCCTGAATGGAGAAGGTCAAGGCCCGCAAATAGAGGGTTTGCTTGTCGGGAAAATGGTGGTAGAGGGCTGCGGCGCTCATCCCCACCGCTCCGGCGATGTCCCGCATGGAGATGCCGTCGAAGCCCATGCGGGCGAACAGCGGAATCGCCTGGGTCAAAATTTGTTCCTTGCTGCGGGGATGAAGGGGCCGCATGGAATCTCTCCTTGCCATGACATCGATGGCGCTACGAGTTGTCGCATCATACGCCCACTCCCTGCGCCAAACAATGGCCCCACGCCACGCCTGCTTTTCCCGACGCGCTCCTCTGAACGAGTCCATTTCGCCCCGGCACCCTGTTCAATCCCCGTCGCCTCTCCCCCCACGATGATCCAGGGCGGCGAGATCAAGAAGCCTTGGGGGATATCCGCCCTTCCATCGCGGGAAAAATCCGGTTGCCCCGCCCCTCTTCCCGGGCGGGAAAGCTTGAATCCTCCCGGCGACTTTGGCAGAGTGTTAGGTTTATGAAAGCATCCATGGCCCGCCCCCCGCGCCCCGCGATCCGGCGAGCCGATGGCGCCGGATGACGCGGCGGATTCACCCCACGGAGTGTGAAAACGATGGCCGCTGAAGCGGAACAGGAAGAGAAGGAAGGCGGGAGCAAGGGCGGCATCGTCAAGCTGCTGATTCTCGTCATCCCGCCGTTGCTCATCGGTCTGGGCGGCGGATACATCGTCGGGCAGAAGATCACGATGAAGGCCGTGGAGGAGGAGAAGAAAAAGGAGCCCAAACCCGAGGAGGGGCCGTCGGCCAAGGATCCCAACGCCCTGGTGGGGCCCATCTTCAAGTTGGAACCCTTCGTGGTCAACCTGGCGGAACCCCGGGGCAATCGCTACCTCAAGGTGGCCATCTCCATGGAAATGGAGAACGACGCCCTCAAGCCCGAAATGGAACGCCGTCAGCCGCAGATCCAAGATATCATCCTGTCGCTGCTCACCTCCAAATCGACCCAGGAGCTGCAATCCCTGGAAGGCAAGTTCCGCCTGCGGGAGGAGTTGCTCTCCCGCATCAACGCGCTCTTGGTCAATGGCAAGGTGAAGCGGCTCTATTTCACCGATTTCGTCATTCAATAACCCGATGGCGGCGGCGCGGCGGCCCCGGCTCTAACCCCCGGAGGCGGACGCAAAAGGAGCGGCATGTCGCAGATTCTGTCCAACGAGGAGATCGACGCCCTCATGGTGGGGCTGGAGGAGGGCTCCATCGACCTGTCGGAGGTGGAGGACGAAATTCCCGCCTCCGGCGTCGAGGAAAAAAAGGTCACCTCCTACTTTTTCGGACAGCAGACCGCCATCCGCGTCGGTTCCCTGCCCGGTCTGGACCTGATCAACGAACATCTGGCCTCCCAGTTGTCGTTCAAAATGAGCCAAAAGGTGGGGCGGGAGGTTCACGTTCAGCCCAAATCCACCATCAACCAAATTTTCGGTCGCTACCTGCACAGCCTGGATCCCCCCATTTTCATCAGCATCTGCCGGGTGGAGCCCTCCCAGTCCATGAGCCTGCTGTCGGTGGACGGCGAGGTGATGTATCACATGCTGGAGGGCTATTTCGGCGGCAGCGGCGAGTCGGAACGCCCCTTCCGCAACTTCTCCCCCTTCGAAATGAAGGTGACGGACCGCATCATGGACGTCTGCCGGGAGCAGATCGAACTCTCCTGGAAAAAACTCGATCCGGCCTTTCGCCTCATCTCCACCCGCTGGGAAAATCAGCCCCAGTTCGCGGCGGTGATGCCCTTGGACGAGTCGGTCTTTCTCATCTCCTTTTCGCTGGAGATGGGGGATACCGAGGGCACCCTGACCATCTGCTTCCCCCAGGTGATCCTGGAGCTTTTCAAGCAGCAGCTCAAGTCCGGCTTCCAGCAGCGGGAGCATGTGGAGGGGGAGTCGTTCTGGGAAGCGGCCATGGTCCACGAACTCTCCTACGTGCCGTTGCGCTTCGATCCCATCGTCACCCGCATGACCATGAGCGTGCAGGAGATGCTCTCCCTCCAAATCGGCGATGTGGTGATGCTCAACGCCGACATGACCGAGGAGATGCAGATCGAGGTGGCGGGTCGGGTGAAATATTTGGGGGTCGGCGGGGTGTCCAACGGCAAACGAGCGATCAAAATCACCCAAACGGTCACCGATCCCAACCTGTATCAACGCAAGGATCACACCCTTTGATCCCTGCCGCGGGCTCCCCCGCGCCTGATGAAACCCACCCGGACGGCCCCGCACTACGCTCCTCCGGGGAAATGGACCAACGACCGCGGTTTTCCGCAACCGCGCAACATCTAGGAGTGGAGGAATCATGGCGACTCGCGGATTCGGCGACGATGAAGATTCCGGCAGCGGCCTGATGGACGAAGAACTGGAAGAGCTGGCCAAACCAAAAAAGAAGAAAACCGGGGAGATGGACCTGGATATCGGCGATCTGAACTTCGAGGCCACACCCAAAAATCTCGATCTGCTCATGGATGTGCCCCTGGACGTCTCCGTCCGGCTGGGCCACGTGCGGATGCAGATCCGGGATCTGCTCAAGCTCAACAAGGGTTCGCTGGTGGAGTTGGAAAAAGAGGCGGACGAACCCCTGGAGGTCTACGTCAACGACCGGCTGCTGGCCTACGGCGAAGTGGTGATGATCAAGGACAAGCTGGGCATCCGCATCACCGACATCGTGTCGCTGGCGGAACGGCTGGAGAATTTGCGTTGACCCTGCCCCTCTCCTCCCCTGGCGACGCGCGACGCGCTCCCCTGGCGCTCCTGGCGCTCCTGGCGCTGGGGTGGGTCGGCGCGGCCTGGGCGGGCGAGGGAAACGAGGCGGCGGTGGGCGGCGGCGCGGCGGATCCGGCGGAGTTGCTGGGTCGGCTGGTGCAGGTGTTGGGATTTCTCCTCGCCCTGGCGGTGGCCGCCGCCCTGCTGCGGCGCTACGGCAAGCGGTGGGAAGGCAAGTTTTCCGGCGGTCCCATCCAACTGCTGGCGGGCCGCAATTTCGCCCCCGGAGTGGGGGTGCGGTTGATCCGGGTGGGGTCGCGGAGCTGGCTGGTGGGGGTCTCTCGGGAGCGGGTGGTTCCCATCGCCGAGTTGACCGCCGAGGAGGTGGCCCAAGCCCTCCGGGAGCCCGGGCCATGACGACGCCCTCCCCCCCCTCCCTCCGAGGCTGGCGAACCCCCCGCCTCTCCCTGGCCCTGCTGTTGGGGGTCGCCGGGGCGTTGTTCGGGCTGTGGCTCGGCCTGGAACCGGCCTGGGCGGCGGAGGCCAAGGGCGGCGGCGGTCTGCCCTTCCTGAACTTCGACACCGAGCAGGATCAGGTCTCCACCTCGCTGCAAATCCTGGCGCTGATGACGGTCTTTTCCCTGGCGCCGGGAATTCTCATCATGTTCACCTCGTTCACCCGGGTGATCGTGGTGATGTCCTTCGTGCGGCAGGCCATGGGGTTGCAAGGCCAGCCCCCCAACCAGGTGTTGATGGCCCTCTCCCTCTTCATCACCTTTTTCGTCATGGGGCCGGTGGTGGATTCGGTCTACAACGACGCCCTGCGCCCCTATCTGGACAAGCGCCTCAAGGCCGAGGAGGCCTGGGGCAAGGCCGTCACCCCGGTGCGCAACTTCATGATGCGCCAGACCCGGGAGAAGGATTTGGAACTCTTCCTCCGTCTCTCCGGCGTCACCAAGGCCCAGACCCCGCAGGAGGCCCCCATGCGCCTGCTGATCCCCGCCTTCATGATCTCCGAACTCAAAACCGCCTTTCAGATCGGCTTTCTCATCTACCTCCCCTTCCTCATCGTCGACATGGTGGTGGCCAGCGTGGTCATGTCCATGGGCATGATGATGCTCCCCCCCCTGGTCATCTCCATGCCCATCAAGCTCATCCTCTTCGTCCTGGTGGACGGCTGGGCGCTGGTGGTGGGCTCCCTGGTGCAGTCCTTCCGCTGACGCCCGCCATCCCATCCTGGACAATAATAAACATTTCGTTTACTATAGTAGTTCCAATTGAAATTTGCACATACGGGGATTGTAGATGTAAGGAACCCATGCCCAAAATGAATCGTCATTCCCGCGAAAGCGGGAATCCAGCCGTTGATTCCATACGCCTTACCTCATCACCACGACAAAATAGTTCCCCATAGTACCTACTCATTCTAAGAAGTACAATATAATCATCGATTAACGTAGGCCGTTCCACGGATTGCCTTTCGACGCTTGAATGAAAGTCTGTCCATTTCATCTTGGACGCAAGACTGGAGTTCCAAAGACACAAAGGCTGGATTCCCGCTTTCGCGGGAATGACGTTTTCGTGGGGAAAGTTGGTGGTGCCCCCCCGACGCCGCTCGATGTTATGCGCCCTTTTTAGTTGGAACGACGATATTGAGGCCATGATCCGAACCTTTTCCGACAAAAAAACAGCGGCCATTTTCGCGGGACGGTTCGTCAAGGGGATCGCGCCGGAAATCACCGCTCGCGCCCGGATGCGTTTGTTGCAAATCCATCATGCGCAAAGCGTGGAGGATTTACGCCTTCCGCCGTCCAACCTCTGGAAAGGCTCCTCGGCGACCGGGAAGGGCAATGGAGCCTCCGCATCAACCACCAATGGCGGGTCTGCTTCCGGATCGTGGATCAAGACGCCTTCGATGTGGAAATTGTGGACTACCACTGAGGAACCGACATGGCCATCCCAATGGACGATCTTTCCCACCTTGACCTGGAGGACATCACCACGGGGGAGCGCATCCCGCCCGCCCATCCCGGGGATTTTTTGCGGGAGATCATGGAACAACGGGAACTCAGCCAATACCGACTGGCCAAGGCGCTGGGGGTCTCGGCCATGCGGATCAGCCACCTGGTTCATGGTCGCAGCCCGATCACGGCGGAGATGGCCCTGCGCCTGGGGCTGTTTTTCAACCAATCCCCGGAATACTGGCTCGGACTGCAAACCCAATACGACATGGACACGGCCAAAATCCGGCTGCTGGAACGCCTGCGCCAGGAGATCACCCCGCTCCACGCCGCCTGACGCCCTCAACGCCTCCCGGCGGATTCCTCCGCGGGTGGGAAAGGCGGAGGGACCGCCTCGCACTTGAAGATTCCGAACCTTTTCCATCCCGCCATGAACCTCGGGACGGAAAACGACGGCCCCATCGCCCCGCAACCGGAAGGATCATGGGGCCTGTTCCGCCAAGGCGTCCACGATCTCCTCGATTCGACGCAACAAGACGGAAATCCGCTCGATCAGTTCCATGCGTTCCAACGGCGGATCTGGACTCTCCAACCAAGTATATCGAAGCTCGACGGCGAACGGATATAAATCGCTCCATTGCCAGAGCTCCGTCATCTCCACCCCCTGCTTCGACAGCAGGGAAAGCAGGCGGTTGATGTCATGCGTCAGGGGAAAAGTGACCCCCAATCCGGCAAGCCAAGCCTTGAGCCCCTTCTCCACCGCCTGTTGGGCGTGAAACCCGAAAATGGAGTCGGGAAAAACCTCTCGATCCACCATGCCGGTCATCGCCCTGTGATCGACTCGGGCCAACTTCAGCAGCATCCGGGCGTGGTCAATGCCGTTCATACAGCACCCGTCCCTCCCCCAAGGCGCGGGCGATGAGATGATTCTTGGCCGTTCGCCATTGCTCCACCTCGTCGCGACTGAACAGCACGATATCCTTGGAGACGGGAAAATCCATCAACAACCGCCCCAGCCGAACCATGGTTTGGCGGCGGCTGTGGTTCAGGCCATAGGATTCGGAAGTGATCACCAGCAGATCCACGTCCGAATCTTCCCCCGCCTCGTCACGGGCCTGGGAGCCGAAGAGAATGACGCTTTCGGGATGGACCGCCTCGACAATAAGCCGGGCCATGGCTTGAAGCATTTCGTCGGAAACCGTGGACATGGGGCATCGCCTCTCGCCTGAAGCTCCGAAACCTGTTTGTTCCATCCTGGCAAAATTCGCGGCAAAAGAAAAGCGTTCAGGCGAATCGCCCCCGCCCGACGCCCCATCCGCCGCATCCCGCCGCCGCCACTTGCTGGCGCTGCTCCGCCGTCAGCACGCCGTTGGCGTCGATCACCACGCCGCGCCACCCCGCCAGCCAGCGGCTTAAATCCAGTTGGCGATAAAATTCGTGGGCCACGGCGAAGACCACCCCGTCGAAACCGGCGGGATCGGGCAGAGAGGGGGGAAGGTCCAGGTTCAGCTCCTCCCAGTGGCGCACCAGGGGGTCGTGACAGACCACCTCCCCCCCCTCGACCCGCACCGCCTCGACAAAGGTTTGGGAGGGGGATTGCCGGGTGTCCGCCACCTCCGGACGATAGCTCACCCCCAGCAGCAGCCACCGACGCCCGGCTAGGCTCTCCCCCCCCAGCGCCCGCCGCAGCAGCGCCAGGGTGGCCAGGGGCATGCGCTGATTCAAGCGGGTGGCCTCGCGGCAGAAGGGAAACTCCAGCCCTTCCAGCCCCAGCAACTGCCGCGCCCCCACCTCGGCGAAGAGGGTGTCCTTGGTCAGGCAGTATCCTCCCACGCCGAACCCCGGCCAGCGCATGTTGGCGTGGGTCGGACGCTGGCGAATCGCCTCCACCACCTCGAACAGATCAAAATCCGCCGCCTCGGCGAACCGCCCCCACTCCTCCATCAGGGCGATGGTGACGGCGCGAAAGCTGTTTTCCAACACCTTGGCCGTCTCCGACGCCCGCACCGAGGAGAGGCGGGTCAAGGGAAACTCCCGAACGTTGACCACCTTGGAGAGAAAGGCCTCGCAGGCGTCGGCGGCCTCCGGGGTAAGCCCGGCGTAGACCCGCCAAAAATCGACGATGGAGGCCAGATAATCGGCCCCCGGCATCACCCGCTCGTAGGCGTGGGCCAGGAGAAAGCCCTCCTCCGGCAGCCCCCGGCGGGCGAAACATTGGGCCAGTTCCGGGGCGACCACCCGTTCGCAGGTTCCCGGGGGAACCGTGGTCTCCACCATCACCAGACATCCCGGGGGAATCCGCTCCCCCACCGTGCGCACCGCCCGGCGGAACCCTTCCAGGGCCACGGTGGGATGGTCCAGCGTCCCCCCCAGGTCCAGCCCCACGTCCACCACCACGACTTGCGCCTCCCGCAAGGCGGCGGGATCGACGGCGGCCCGCAGGTTGCCCTGGCGATGGACCTCCGCCAGGGTGCGGGTCAGACGTTGGTCGGTGTTGGGAAAGGGGAACTCCCCCCGGTTGAGTCGCGCCACCCGCTCCACCCCGGCGGGGGTGGGAAGCTCCAGTCCGGCGACCTCGAACCAGGGGTGCCCCGCCTCGTCCCGCGCCGCCGCCGTCGCCGCCGCCATCGCCGAACCGACGAAGCCCAACCCCAGCACACAGACTTTTATCATCGCATCGCCCGCCTTTTCCCCACCGTCGGCCCTCAACCCTCCCCAAGGGAGGCGTCGCCCAACGACGCCCCCCCGGGTTTTTCCGGAATCACAACGCGCCGCAGCCCTGGTTCCGTTGATCCTGCTTCAGATAGTCCGCCAACGCCGCCCCCAACGCCTCGTACCCCTGGGGGTTGAGATGGTGCCAATCCCGGGGACCATGTATCGCCGCCTCCCGGGCCTTCTCCCGCAACGCCGGACGGGCGTCATAAAATCCCGCCCCCTCCTGCCGACTCACCATGGCCGCCAAACCGCACAGGGCGTTGCTCGCCTGGGCCGGCAGGGCGGTTTCGTACCGCTCCTTCCAATCCTTTTCATCCCGTTGGATAAACACCTGGGCACCGCTCATGGCGTAGGCGTTGACCACCGACGGCAGATAGACCACCCGCAGATCCGTCTCGGGAAAATTTTGCTTGAGATAACCCAGCACGGCGGCGAACATCCGCCCGGCGAACTGCAACTTGCCCCCCTCCATCGTCAGAGGGGGCGCGGCCAGACGATCCGGGAGAAAAACCTCTTTCCCGCCGACCGTCGCCTGATTGACCGTCCCCGCCGGGGGCGGCGCTTCCGCCCGTTTGACTTCCAGCCGTTGCAAGGCCGGGGGTTTAGCCTCCCGCAGCCGCTTGAGGAAGGCCAGGCCGGTCCAACTTTTTTCCCACGGCTCCGCCACCCGCCCCGCCAGATCCTCGCTCAAGTCCCGCCACACCCCATCCTCGATGGGCGTGCCCCGCATCTTGACGATCATCTCCCCCAACTGCTGCTGCATGGGGGGGCTTTGCAACAAGGTTTCAAACCCCTCCTCCCCCTCCACCGTCTCCTGGATGAAGCTCAGCAGCTCGCCGAAATCGTCGGCCTCGGAGAACAAGAGCAGCGCCTGCCGGGGAGGGGGCAGGGGATGGGGGGTGGCGCGGGACTCCTCCAACGTTCCGTACAAGGCGACCGCCGCCTGCACCGGCCCGCCTTGGGCCGCGCCGAAGGCCAGAACGTCCCGGTTCAAGGCGCGATGCAGTGCCAGGGCCGGGGTCATGGGGCGACCGCCGGAGGCCAGGGCGGCGAGCAGTCCGTCGCCGTATCCCAGGGCGTGGCCATCCCCCAGCAGGGCGAGGTAATCCCCGGCAGGCGAGGTTCCCGCCTTGGAGGATTGGGCCAGGGGACGATCGGTCATGGCCAGCCGCTCCCCCACCCCCGCCGGAAGCCGCGAGGTCAACGCGGGATAAACCAGCCGGTCGAACCCCGCCAACAGCAGCGGAACCGCCAACAACGCCCCCCAAACCGCCCTACCGGATCGCAAAAACACCGACAGTCCCCTCCTCAACGCATCTCCACGAAGGAACGCATCCGCAGATCCCGCAAAAATTGCTCGAACCGCTCCTGAATGCGGGCCTCCATCAAACGCTGACGGATGGTCTCCCGCTTGGCCCGCACCGAGTTGGGCTCCAGGGTCCGCTTCTCCTCCAGCCAAATCAGGTGCCAGCCGAAGCGGGTGCGCACTGGCCCCGCCACTTGGCCCGGCGTCATCTCCAGCAGCGCCTTTTCAAACTCGGTCACCATCACCCCTTCGCCAAACCAGCCCAGATCGCCGCCGTCCCGGGCCGACTCATCCTGGGAAAAGCGCTTGGCCAGTTCGTCAAAGGGGGAGCCGGTGCGATGCTCCCGCAAAATCTCCTCGGCCTTGAGCCGCTGCCGCTCCGCGCTATCCTCCCCCTCCCGCTTGTCCACCTTGAGGACGATATGGCGCACCTTGAACTCCGTCATCGTCTGCTGCGCGGCGTCGCCGCCCGCGCCCCGCCGGTCGAACACCTGGAAAATGTGAAACCCCTGGCGGGACTGGAAGACGTCGGAAACCCCGCCCTTGGGCAGGGAGAAGATCATCTCCTCCACCTCGGGCAGCAGCTGGCCCCGCCGCAGCCAACCCAAATCCCCCCCCTCCAGGCCGCGATGGTCATCGGAGTACTGCGCCGCCAGGGCCTGCATCGCCCCGCCCCGCTTCAACTTGCCGTGCAACTCCTCCGCCAGTTTTTGGATCCGCGCCGCCTCCCGGGGGGCGGTGTTGGAGCCCAGGGCCAACAAAATCTGCCCCACCCGCACCTCGCTGGCCTCCCCCACGGTGGACTCCCGCTTGAGCAGATCCTCCACCTCTTCGTCCGACACCGTGACCAGCGGGGCGATGCGCGCCTGAATGATCCGGTTGCGCAACAACTCCTCCGCCAGCTTGCGCCGGTAGTCGTCCAGCTTGATCCCCTCCTTGGCCAGGGCCTTGGGCAGGGTTCCGGGGGCCATGTTGTTGTTTTTCTCCACCACGGCCATGGCCCCGTCGATGTCGGCGTCGCTGATGGTCACCCCCGCGCCGTTGCCCTCCATCTGCAAAAGCTTGTTCATGATCAGCCGGTTGATCACCTGCTGACGCACCCGGGAGGGGTCCACCTCCTGCCCCGAGGCCCGCAATTTGCGCAACAGCGGCTCGGCCTGGGCGTCCACCTCGGTCTGGGTGACGATCCCCTCCTCCACCGGCTCCTTGCTCACCTGCCGGTTGGAAAGAACCGCCACGATGCGATCCAGGGAGTCGGCCGCCGCCGCCGGAGACGGCCCAAAGACCTCGCCGGAGGTCGCCATCACCCCCCAAACCGCCGCCGCCCCAAGGGCACAGCGCCAAACCCGGCCATTCCATCGATGGATGCTCACGTCCCGCCACCTCGTCCGCGTCATCATGTATTGACGCCATATCCGCCCAACCCCTGGAAGGTCAGGATAAATCCGACCCATCCGCCGCCATGGTCGCTGGTGCGGGCGGAGAGCTGCTCCCCTCCCGACAACTCCAGGGACCAGCAATCGTGCTTGTAAACCAGACCGGTGCGCCAGCTTTTCAAAGCCTCGGAGGAGAGGGAGTAGCTGGCATTTTGTCGCCAATGCCACCCCTCGGTCAGCACCACGTCGGCGTTGACCACCGCATCCTCATCCACCCCGCGGCGGAAGATATAGCCGAACACCGCCTTGTCGCCCCGCGGGGTGTTGATTCCCACCGCCCCCTCGGCGGTGCGCACCGAATCGCCGTAGGGATCATACCGGGTCGCCCCGGCCACGCTCCAAACGTCGGTGAAATGCCACTCCCCCCGCCCCACCAGATCGGAGAAGGGGTGATCCTCCTGAAACTCCCGGCTCCCCTCGGGAGCCCAACGCTGCCCCAGGGACAAACTGCCCAGCCGCCGGGGCATGCCATCCTCCCCCCGCCCCACCAGATGGTTGGTGACGCCGTAGCTCACCCACTCCCCCTGACTGATGCGATCGACGCCGGCGAACTGGTTTTCGGCGAAAATGCTGAAGCTGTTGAGTTCGCTCTGGGCGGCGTCGTAGTCGGGGGCCAGCCCCTGACCGGTGACGGCGTTGTTCACCAACTGCACCGTGGGGATCACGGTATGACGCACCGAACGATAGGGGGCGTTCTCCCCCTCCAGGGCGTACTCCCGCTCCGCCCGACCGTCCCAGCGCAGACTGAGCAGGGAGGCTTGACGATCCAGGGCGTTGTCCGCATTCCCCCCCAACTGCGGGGCGTCGCCCTGGCTCATCCACATCGTCTCCCGCAGCCCGGCGCGAGCGGTGAGGGTTCCCCCGGGGGCGGACTGACGATGCTCCAGCACCGGAAAAAGATCCAACCGCTGGGTGGCGTCGCCGGCCAGTTGATAGTAGTTCTCCAGGCTGGCGGCACTCTTGAGTTTCCAGGGGCTCTCCTCGCCGCCGAGGGGCGAGACGTCGGCCATTTGCAGATAGGGCAGCCGCTGCACCGTGCGGTGGTCGTTGGCGGCGTCCAAATCCTGGAACCACTGGGTTCCCGTTGACAGCAGGGAGTAGCCCCCGTCGCCCCGGTTCCACATTCGCCCGGCGGAGGCCCGGCTCTCCATCACCCGGGTTCCGTCGGGGACGATGTTTTGGTGAAAGTCGTTGATGTAGTCCCGGCTGAAGCTCCGCTCCCCCCGCGCCCCCAGCCACCAACCCGCCGCGTCCTGCCGATGCTCGAACACGGTGAGGCCCCGGTAGGCGTCCTGGGAGGTGTCGTGGATGTTTTCCGTCTCCAGATAGCTCTCCCGATGGGCCCCGATGGCGCGATATTGCAACCGGGTGAGCAGACCCCGCTGGCTGGTGGGGTGCAGGGCGAAGGTGGCGTCCTCGTCGGGGGCGATATTCCAATAATAGGGGACATCCAGTTCCATGCCCGCCGAACCGGTGAAACGGGGCCGAGGGACGAGAAATCCGCTCTGCCGCTCCTTGCGGGCGGGCTGACTCCACCACGGGGAGTAGAGAATCGGCACGCCCCCCAGTTCCAGCGAAACGTTGCGCCCGGTGGCCTCGTTGCGCTCCAGGTCGATATCGATCTCGTCGCCCCGCAGGGTCCAGGGGGGGGGATCGCAGTCGCAGTTGGTGAACTCCGCCCCCTCCAGGGCGTAGCGTTGCGGCGAGCGGCGGATCACCTTCTTGGCCTTGCCCTTGCCGCCGGGGCCGTCCAGGTCCATGGCGGCCCCCTCCAGACTGCCCTGACTGGTCACGACGTTGAAGTGCGCCCGCTCGGCGGTAAAACGATCCCGCCCCACCCGCAGCCGCACCTCGCCCAGGGCCTCCACCTCGCTGGCCCCTTCGTGATAGACGGCGTCCTTGGAGCGCAACTCCAACTCTTCCCCCTGGGTGACTTGCACATCGCCGCTGGCGCGAATGGTTCCCCGTTCCCAATCCCGCTCCAGGCGGTCGGCCTCGATCTCCACCGGTTGGGCGGGGACGGCGTCGGGTTCGGGTTCGGCGGCTGGCAGGGGGGCCGCCGCAAGGGCCAGCCAAATCCCCAGCGCCAACGGCGCGCCGCGGCGAGAAGGTGAAGATGGGTGTCGGGAATGGCGCCGTGTCGCAATCATGAGGCTCGCTTCCGCCCCTCCAGGCTACGGAATGAATGGACGGGGGCGGGATCAAGACCCCCAGCCCTTCATCCTAACAGGGAACGCACCGCCCCCACCAGATGCAGCGAACCGGCGACCACCACGCGCCCCCCCCGACCCGCCGTTTGACGCGCCTCATCCAGGGCCCGGGCCGGATCGGCGGCGATGGAAACCGGCGTCCCCGCCTCGCGCCACCACGCCTCCAGTTGCTCGGCGCTCCAGGCGGGGCGCTCCCCTTCCAGGGTCACGACCACCGCCGCTTGCAGCCCATGATCCCGCAAGGTCGCCAGGGCCTCGATGCCTTCCCGGGCCTCCTTGTCGCGAAAGGCCCCCATCACCATCACCAGGGGGACGGCGGGAAGCCCCCGTAGCGCCTCGACCAGCACCCGGACGGCGGCGGGATTGTGGGCCCCGTCGAGCCAGCACTCGGGGGGACCGGGAAACCGTTCCAGCCGTCCCGGCCAGGCGACCCGCGCCACCCCTTCCGCCAAGGCCTGGTGAGAGGGCGGAGGGACCAGGGACAAACGGCGCAGCCCCGCCAGCGCCAGGGCGGCGTTGCCGTATTGATGCCCCCCCGCCAGACCCGGCGGCGGAAGATCGAGGGAACCGGCGTCATCCTCGAAGCGCCACGATCCGTCCCCCCGGCGGGCGACATGGTAATCCCGCCCGCGCAAGAACAGCGGCGCCCCCACCCGGGCCGCCGCCTCCCGGATCACCCCTTCCGCCTCGGGGGAGCCGGGATCGGCGACGCAGGGAACCCCCGGCTTCAAAATGCCCGCCTTCTCCCAAGCGATCCGTTCCACGCTCGCCCCCAGCCACGCTTGATGATCCAGGGCGATGGGGGTGATCAAGCACAGCCGGGGCGTGACGACGGTGACGGCGTCCAGTCGCCCCCCCAGCCCGGTCTCCAGCACGGTCCAGTCGGGACGGCGGCGGGCGAAGTGGTCCAGGGCGGCGACGGTGGTCCATTCAAAAAAGGTGGCGGGCAGGGCGGGCGGCCCCTCCCCCGCCTCCAGGGCGCAGCGCAGCGACTCGCCCAACGCCGCGTCGGCAATTTCCCCCCCGTTCACCCGAATCCGCTCGTGAAACCGCTCCAGGTGGGGCGAGGTGTACAAACCGGTGGACCATCCGGCGCGGCGCAGCATCGACTCCAGAAAAGCGCAGGTGGAGCCCTTGCCGTTGGTTCCCGCCACCTGAACGAAGTTCATCCCCTGATGGGGATCCCCCAACCGGGCCAACAGCTCCGCCACCCGCTCCAACCCCAGATCGATCTCCCGGGGCGAAAGCGCGGCGGCCCGGGCCAGCAACCACGCCGTGGGATCCCCCGCCTCGCCGGACGCCTGTGGGGTCATGATCCCTCCCGCCGCTGGCGAATCTCGATGCCGAAACGGTTTTGCGGATTGAACGGCTCCGCCCCCACCCCCCACACCTTGTCGTAATGGGCCTTGATCCATTCCAGGGTTTTCAGACCAAAGTCTGGATGCACCCCGAAGGTGGCGTAGCCCACGGCGCGGGTGTTGCGATGGATCAACACCACGTAATCCGCCCGCCCCTTGCGCAATGCCGCCAAAATTTTCTCCTCGCCCTGGGTGCGATAAAGATGGGGCATGAAATCGGTGTGGGGGGTGGGATTGCGCCGCCGGGTGAGATAGTTGAGCAGCGCCCCTTCCGGCAACGCCGCCAGGGTCGCCCCCGACGGGGTGTTCTCCTCGATCCAGCGCCGGGCTTGATCCATGGACTCGCCCCAGTTGTCCACCTCCTGGGGAAAGTCCCGAATGGCGTCGCCGCCGCTTCCCAGGGTGAAGCTCTTGGCCCCGAAATAGACCCCGTCGAGATAAAATCCCGCCAGACAGATCCCTCCAAGATAGAGCGTCATCAACCGTCGCAGGCGATCACGAGACGCGGCGAAACGCGCCTCAAGCGCCGCCGGGGCCCATCCGGTGAGCAGCGCCGCCGTCGTCGCCAACGCCGGGGCCGCCATGTAAAAACCGTACTCGGCCAGGGTGAGGTTGAACGCCATGCGCAACATCATCGCCAAACTGAACATGGCCCCGAGGGCCAGTTCATGCGCCTCCGCCCCCCGCCGGTTCATCATCCCCCCGGGGCGGAACCAGGAATAAAGAAAGGAGCCGACCAGGATCAGCCCCACCCACTGCAACGGCCGGACCGCCAGCGCCAAAAAATGATAGGGCGGACGAATCAGCAGCATCCACGCCGCCGCCGCCATCGCCGCGCTCAACAGCAGCAGGCGCAATCCCCGAAATGTCACCTCGCCCCCGGCAGCCGCCCACACGGTTCCCAGTCGCGCCGCCGAGGCCAGCAGCACAAACTGGAGCAACAGGCTCTTCCCCTGCGCCAGACCGTTGACCAGAGGCTGGTCGATGCCCATGAGCCGCCATTGGAACTGTTCCACGAAGCCCGGAGCCAGGGCGGCGGTCCAGGCCCCGGCGACCGAGGACCACGCCTCGGCGGGGGCCATGCGAGGGGAAAAGTAGAGGAGGAAAAAGAGCGCCGGGAGCCCACATCCCAACCCGAAAATACCCGCCTGCCCCAAGGTGGGGCGACGCAACCCGGGGATCTTCCACACTGCCGCCCCATGGAGCGCCAGCGCCGCCACCGCCGCCGCGAACAGTTCCACCTTGGTGAGAAACACCCCGCCCAGACAGAGCCCCGCCCACAACGGCGTCCAGCCCCCCCCATGCCGGGCGTGGCGGGCCAGGAGATGGATCATCCCCGCAGCGAGAACCAGCCCATGAAGAATTTCATGGCTGTAGGGGGTGATGAGATTGAATCCCCCCTCCAGACTGATGTGGTTGAACAGGCTGAACACCAGCAACACCAGACCGGCCATCAGGGCCGGAACGGTTCCCACCCCTCGGGCGACGCCGCGAAAAACCAGCAGCAGCCAGAGCAACGACAAGAGCAGGTTGGCGGTGAACTGGGTTTGATAGGAGACGCCAAACAGTCGAAACAGCAGCGCGTTGAAATAGTGGGAAAGAGGACCGTAAACTTGATACAAATCGGTGTAGAGAACCTCCCCCTCGCTGATGCGCCAGGGAAGGTAGAGTTCCCGCCCGAAATCGATGATGACGTTGGGCCATGCCCGCCAGGAGAGCAGGGTGAATCCGGCGAACAGCGCGACCAACAGCCACTCCCGGCGATGCCATCCCCCCACCCGCCCCTCGGAGGGGTCGCCCCAGGGCTCGAAGGGCGGGGCCTCGCCGGGGAGGGGGGTCACAACTCCACCTGCTCCATCTCCCGTTTGATCCGATCATGGAGCGCCCCGGCGGCGGCGCCTCCCCCGGAGGTGGCCGCGGCGGACGCAGCGGCGACGCCCCCCCCTCCGGACTCCGCCGCCCCCGTCTCGGCGGGACGACGCCAGCGGCGCAACGCCTTCCACAGCACCCCGCCCCCGATCAACAGACCGAGAAAGGGACCGGCCCACAAAATCCAGTTGCCGCCGCTTTTCAGAGGTTCCAGATAGATATAGTCGCCGTAACGCTGGAGAAAATAGTCGCGAATCGCCGGTTCCGTCTCCCCCGCCCGCACCTTGTCGCGGATCACCCCCAGCATGTCCTTGGCCAGGTCCGAGTTGGACTCGTAGACCGACTGATTTTGACAGACGGCGCAGCGCAAATCCTTGGCAATGCGGCGCACCAGCTCCTCGGAGGGCTCCTCCCCCCGCTCCGCCGCTCCGGCGACGGCGACCAGCAGCAGGCTCCCCAACATCAACGCAACGGGCAACGGGCTCGAATGGCGCATGAACATGCCTTTGCACGGCTCTCTTCGTGGATAACCCCACCCCCGCGCCCCCCATCCAGGCGAGCGGGAGTCCCTTGATCCCTCATCCCCCGGCGACGGCGAACTCCACGGCCCCGGGCTGCTCCATCCGCCGACTGGCCTGGAGAATCTCCATCCCCACCACGTTTCCGGCGGCGTCGTAGTCAAGGATCATTCCTGGCTTCTCCTCGTCGCTTTCCGCCACGGGGCGGTCGTTGAACAGAATGCGAACCACATCCACCGACGGGTCATGGGTCATCTTCATGGGACGCTCCCTGGCCAGTCGAGTGTGGACATGGCGTAATATAGTAATTCCAAACCATTTTTACACATTGCCAGCCACAGACTTTATGCTCGTCATTCCCGCGAAAGCGGGAATCCAGGAAAGCCGATAGGCGAATGGCTCCCTTCAAACAAACGGAAAAGGGGCTTGGCTCCTCGTGGCGACGCCTGCATTTCCCACACCCTCCCCTGGATTCCCGCTTCCGCGGGAATGACGGTTTCGTCGTGGGGGAGTTGGTTGCACACCCAGACGCTGCTTGGCTTGACGTCCAAATTTCAATTGTAACGACTATTAACGGGGCGATCACCCCACCGTCAGGGTCTTCTCCATGAATCCCTTCACCGAGGCGGCGTCGGCGGGCAAGATTTGGCAACGGGCGGGTTTGTCCAACAATCCCACCAGGGGCGGGGGGAGTTCCGGCTCGAACCCCACCGCCTGCCGCACCGCATCGCCGAACTTGGCGGGATGGGCGGTGGCCAGACAAATCGCCTCCGACTCCCCTTCCGCCGCCGCCACCCCCACCGCCGTGTGGGGATCCAACAGGTAGCCGCTCTCCTGCCAAGTGCGGCGGATCCGCTCCAGGGTCTCCGCCTCCCCCACCGCCCGGGCGGTGAAAATCCCGGCCACCTGGGCGAACTTTTCCGACGGAACGGCGAATTCTCCCTCCTGGTTCAACGCCGCCATCATCTCCCGCACCGCCGCCCCATCGTCGCCCATCAGGTGATAGAGGTAACGCTCGAAGTTGGAGGAGACCTGAATATCCATGGAGGGGCTGACGGTGGGCACCACCTCGCCGGTGCGATAGGTTCCGCTGTGGACGAAGCGGGTGAGAATGTCGTTGCGATTGGTGGCCAGGATCAGCCGCCGAATGGGAACCCCCATCCGTTGGGCCACATATCCCGCGAAAATGTCGCCGAAATTGCCGGTGGGCACGGAAAAAACCACCTCCCGCTCCGGATCCTCCCCCGCCACCCGGCTCCAGGCGTGGGCGTAGTAGATGATCTGGGCCAAGATCCGCGCCCAGTTGATGGAGTTGACCGCCCCCAACCGCCAACGGTCGCGGAATTCCGCGTCGCCGAACAGCTCCTTGACGATGCGCTGGCCGTCGTCGAACACCCCCTGGATGGCGATGTTGTGGACATTGTCATCCAGCACCGTGGTCATCTGCCGCTCCTGGATCGGCGACACCCGGCCATGGGGATGAAGGATGAAAATGCGGATGCGCTCCCGCCCCCTCACCCCGTGGATGGCGGCGGAGCCGGTATCCCCCGAGGTCGCCCCGAGAATGGTGAGAAAGCCCCCGTCCCGCTGGAGAAAATATTCAAACAGCCGCCCGAGGAATTGCAGCGCCACATCCTTGAAGGCCAAGGTCGGGCCGTGGAACAGCTCCAAGATCCACTGATTCCCCACCCGGACCAGCGGCGTGATCTCCGGATGGGAGAATCCGGCGTAGGCGCGGCGAATCAACGAGGCCAAATCCCCGTCGGGAATCTCCCCGTCGACAAAGGGACGCAGGATCTCCAGGGCCAGCTCCTGGAACGACAGGCCGCTCCAGCGCCGCCGCTCCCCGGGTCCGAACCAGGGATAGCTTTCCGGCAGAAAAAGCCCGCCGTCATCGGCCAGACCCTTCATCACGGTTTCGGCGAAACTTAACGAGGGGCTCAACCCCCGAGTGCTGATGTAACGCAACGCTTGGGTTCCTTCTCAAGACGATTCAAGGGGCTACTGGCCCAGCACATCCAAAATTTCCCGGGTGGATTGGATCACCCGCACCACCTTGTCCCCCACCACCCGCACCTCATGTCCGGCGGGCAAGGGGGGCAGGCGACGCAGCACGTCCTCCGGCAAGGGATGCGACTGACGATAGAGATCCTGGTCCATCCGCTCCCCCCGCGCCAGTTTTTTTTGCCAACCGGGCGGCAACGCCTCCCCCCGGGCCGCCTTCTTCGCCAGACCAGGGGGCAGGTTCTTCCCCCCCTGGCGGCTCTCGCCGCCCCCCGAACGTCCCAGAAAATCGTCCAGCACCCGACGGACTTCGTCGGAATCCCAGCTTCGCCCATCCCGCAACGATTTTCCCGAAGCGCCTTCCCGCCCGTCCCGGTGATCGTCCCGGCGTTGATCGTGACGTTCGTTGTCCCGCGACTCTTGACGCTGCTGCTTTTTCCGCTGACCGGGAGGTCCGCCTCCCTCATCCTCCTCGGCGTGGGGAGGCTTGGCCCACGCCCCGTCCCCCGCCCCCAACAGCAGCAACGCCGCCACCAACATCGCCAATCCACGAGGGTGCTTCATGAGGATGCCTCCCTGTTCCTGAAAAATCCCTGAAATCCATTCACGCCCTGGGAGATTCACGCATTCATCAACTCCCGCAACCGCAACCATTCGCTCCGCGCCGCCCGCAAGGAGGGCATGGCGGGCTCGTTTTCCGGGAATCGAAACGATTCGATGAAGGATCGAGCCATGTCCCGGGCATGAACCGGAAGCTCCTTGCTGTATTTATCCTTGAATTTCTTGCCCCCAAGTATCGCCTGCTCTTCGTTGGATTCACCAGTCAGAAAAAAGTGATACCAGTTCTCCAGACACCATTTCGGCGCAATGATGGCGACCGCCTCATCATTTTTCAATGGAACCTTACCGTTTTTCTTCAGGCAGACCGCCAACTCACGGTAATGCTGTTCAACGCTCCCCTTGTCGGCATCCAACACAACAATGAGCGCAATTCTCCGGCTTCGTCCCCGAATCGAGGAAAGCGCCAAGGGATAATTATCCCGAACCCATTGTTCCGCCGACCCCTGACTTGGCGGAGCCATCCTTTTGACAATTTGATGGGGTTCCAGCCCCTTTTCACTCAGGAATGCCTTGGCGAAGCGGTAATGGTTCTCGTCCTCGCACAAGATAACCGCTCGCCATCCACCCAATCTAGTCATCGATGATCCACCCCCATTCCACCAAGGTGGCGATGGGTAACTCATCTCCCTCCGCTTCCCTGGCGATGCGCTTGAGCCGGGTATGACCCGATCCTCCTTCCCGATAGAACCAGATCCCCCGCTCCTCGGCGAGAAAATTGATGATCCTGGGATGGTGGGAAATCAGGATGCACTGGCCCTTGGGTTCGGGAGTGTTCATTAACTCGTCGATCCGGTCCAGCCAGGGCTGCACCTCCCGGAGCGCCAGATAGTTTTCCGGCTCATCGATAAAGAGGGTGACTCCTTCTGTTTCCTTCAAGACGGCAAGAAGCGCGTAAAGAACGAGCAGACATTTTTGTCCATGGGAAAGCCCGTGGATAGGAATGCCCCCTCTACCTTTTCCATCGACGGAGAAAACGGATTGCAGTTGGTAAAGTTCCCCTCCCATCTTCGCTGTTTGCATTCCCAGGAATCCGGGAAAGAGTCGGCGCAGCGTAAGTGTGAGATCAACCGCAAGATCCGCCTGGATGACATGCTGATACCATAATGCAAACCGCTCCAGGTCAAGACCTGGATTCACGAGTTGGTTCCAAACCGCCGAACCGGGTTGATAGTCCGAAGCAATAGACGAAGGATTGATCCGGATGAGCAACAGATTCGAACGCAACCATTCACGAAACCAAGACAATTTGCGATTGTCCGGCCCTTCCATCAACCACCCCACGCCAGATCGCGACCATTCGAGATTAAATTCGGGTCCGGAACTCCCGTCATCCCTGAACAAACGCGCCTTCGGCGCTTTGAACTCAAAAAGTTGCCTGCCGTTGAAGGTCAAAGACTCCTCAAGCATATGGAAACTTCGGTAAGGTTGGGAGTGTTCAATAACCAAACGGTAGAGGTAGGCACCGCCGTTTCCATCAACCTGCAACTCGAATATCTGCTCGGCATACTGAGTGGAGGAAGGTTCCCAGAAAGTGCAATCCTGCTTCTGGAAGATCGATTCGACCGTCTCCTGGTCCACGACAAACCGCCGCAGTTTGTCCAGCGCGTCCATGACGGCGCTTTTGCCGGAGCCGTTCTCCCCCATCAGCAGGGCGAAGCGGTCCAACTCCAGGGTGAAGTTGACCAGGCATCGAAAATTGTCGACGTAGAGCTTCTTCAACATGGAGCGGACCTCTCTCGCCCTCCTGACGCTGGGAAGGGCATTCCGGGGTTCAGTAGCGGATCTGCCGCACTTCCAGCACGTTGGTGACTTGGGCGAGGCGATCCATCACCGCTTGCGAGGCCTCCTGGTCGGTGTTGATGAAGGCGATGGCCCGGCCGCCGACGTGGTCGCGGCCCAGGTGGAAGTTGGCGATGTTGATCCCCGCCTCGCCGAGGATCGAGCCCACCCGTCCGATGAGGCCGGGGGCGTCCTGGTTGGCGATGAAGAGCATGTTGCCCTCCGGCGCGGCCTCGATGGGGATGCCGTCCATCTCCACCAGCCGGGGCTGTTCGCCGTAGAGCAGGGTGCCGGAGACCGAACGCTGCCTTTTATCGCAGATGACGGTGGCGGTGATCAGCGAGGTGAAGCCCCGTTGCGCCCGGGGTTTGGTGGAGACATCCATCTCGATGCCCCGCTCCTTGGCGATGACCGGGGCGTTGACCATGTTGACCCCCGGATCCAGCATCGGAGCCAGGATGCTCTTGAGAATGGTGGTGGTGATGGGCATGCGGTTGAGGTCCGCCACCTCGCCCTCGTAGGCCACCTCGATGCGCTTGACCCCGGTGGTGGCCATCTGCCCCAGGGTGGTCCCCAGCTTGTCGGCCAGGTTGAGGTAGGGGCGCAAGATCGGCAGCTCCTGCTCGGAAACCGACGGAATGTTGACTGCGTTCTGAATCGTCCCCTTGAGCAGATAGTCGGCGATCTGCTCCGCCACCTGCACTGCCACGTTGACCTGCGCCTCCTTGGTCGAGGCCCCCAGGTGGGGGGTCAGCACCACGTTTTCGTAGCCGAACAGGGGATGCTCCTGGGCCGGCTCCACCTCGAAGACGTCCAAGGCGGCGGCGAAGACCTTGCCCGAATCCAGGGCCGCTTGCAGCGCCGCCTCGTCGACGATGCCGCCCCGAGCGCAGTTGACGATGATCACCCCTTTTTTCATCCGGGCGAAGGCGTCGGCGTTCACCAGATGGCGGGTCTTGGCGTTGAGCGGGGTATGCAGGGTGAGCAGATCGATGGTCGGCCAGAGATCCTCGGGGGTTTCGGCCACCTCGACGCCCATCTCCTCGGCCCGCTGGCGGGAGAGGAAGGGGTCGTAGACCATCACCCGCATCCCCAGGGCCTTGCACCGCTCCACCACCAGCGCCCCGATGTTGCCCGCGCCGATTACCCCCACCGTCTTGTGATAGAGTTCCACCCCCATGAAGCGGTTTTTCTCCCACTTGCCCGCCTTGGTCGAGGCCGTGGCCGCCCCGATTTGACGGGCGGCGGCCATCATCATGGCGACGGCGTGTTCGGCGGTGGTGATGGAGTTGCCGAAGGGGGTGTTCATGACGATGATCCCCCGCTTGGAGGCGGCGGGGATGTCCACGTTGTCCACCCCGATGCCCGCCCGCCCGATCACCCGCAGCCGACCGGCGGCCTCCAGCAGTTCGGCGGTGAGCTTGCTGGCGGAACGAATAGCGACGCCGTCGTATTCGCCGATGATGGCCTTGAGTTCAGCGGGAGGAAGGCCGGTCTTGACCTCCACCTCCACCCCCCGCTTGCGGAAGACCTCCTCGGCCAGGGGGGACATTTTATCGGCGATAAGCACTTTCGGCATGGCGACGTTCCTTGGAGAGGGTGCGTGGTCAAAGGCGAAACCATCCCCCCGCCCGGAAACCCTCGCGGCCCGGGGGGACAAGACGTTGCGTGCGGCCAACACTCCCGACGGCCCGCCCGAGGGGCGCGGACCGTCGCTGGAATGACTCGGGTCAAAAGGGCCGCATCAGGGAGAGGGGAGCGCCCGCCCCGATGAGCAGTTCCTTGGCGTCCTGGGCATATTGGGGGATGATCCCAAGCAGGAGGACGGTAATCACCCCCACCCCCAGAATGATGGCGATCCGGGCCATCCGGGTAAAGGCGGGAGAGCGCCAGACCAGGGGGATGGCCAGGGGGCCGGTCAATAAAATCGCCATCCAGATCACCGCCGGACGCAAATGCCAGGGCGTTGGCGCGGGAGCGGACGGGGGGGAGTCGTCGGATGACGGACCGGGATTCCGGGTCATGAAGCATCTCCCAGGGAGGGGCGCTCCGGTGAAGGGCCAGGGGGCGCTTCAAGGCGACGCGAACCATCCCTGGAATGATATCTCATTTTACGTTGAAGGAACAGACGGCGGCGCGGTTTCCCCGTCGAGGCGTCCTGGAAAAAAAAGGGGAGGGAGATGATTCCACGGGTCTTGATCGTCGCTGGTTCGGATCCCATCGGGGGGGCGGGATTGCAGGCGGATCTGCTCACCGTCACCCATCTGGGCTGCCTGGGCATGACCGCCGCCACAGCCATCACGGTGCAGGACACAAGCCGGGTCCAGGCGGTTCATCCCCTGCCGGCGGCGTGGGTAAGTCAACAAATGGCAGCCTGCCTGGAGGATGTGGGGGCGGATGTCATCAAGCTGGGAATGTTGGGCGACGGGGCGGTGGTCGAGGCGGTGGCGGCGATGCTGGAACGACATCCCACCATTCCGGTGGTGGCGGATCCGGTGCTGGCGGGAACCGGCGGCGGGGCGCTGCTGGACGGGGCGGGCCGCCGGGCGCTGCTGGAACGGCTGCTGCCCCGGGTGACGCTGCTCACCCCCAACCTGCCGGAGACCGAAGCCCTCACCGGGCTGCCCACCCGCACCCGCCCCCAACGGGAGGCGGCGGCCCGTCGCTTGACGGCGATGGGGGTGGGGGCGGCGCTGCTGAAGGGGGGGCACGCCGCCGCATGGGATGACGGCGAAACCAGCGGGGAGACGACAACGGGAGAGATGGCGGACCTGCTGTGGGAAGGGCGGGAGATGCGCTGGTTTTTCGCCCCCCGGCTGGACAACGGCCCCTGGCACGGCACGGGGTGCATGCTGGCCGCAGCGACGGCGGCGGGGCTGGCCCGGGGGCTGGCCCTGGTCGAGGCGGTGGAACTGGGCCGCCGCACGGTGCGCCAAGGGATGATCCACGCCCTCGCCGCCGGGAGAGGACAAAAATTACTCCGCCCCTGGGGCGAGTGACGCCACGGCGAAGGCGTTCGGGGCGAACCTCCCCCCCCGCGCCCCCGTCGCGAACCTTCAGACGATCTTTTTCAACGATTGGGCGATTTTGTCCGACATGTTGTAAATTTCGTCGATCACCCGTTCGATGTCGGCGGCCAGATCCCGGGCCACCCGGGCGGTGGTTTTGACCTCCCCCGCCACCACCGCGAACCCCTTGCCGAAATCCCCCGCCCGGGAGGCCTGGATCCCGGCGTTGATGGCCAACACTTCCAATTCGTTGGAAATTTTTTCAATGCCCAGCAGCGTGCGGGAGACATCCCGGGTATTGCGGTCGATCTCCTGACGGATGCCGCTCATGTCCTCGTAGACCTGCTTGTTGACCTCCTTGCGATGTTCATCCAACACCCCGATGAACACCTGGGCGGTCTCGCCGCTGATCAACTCGCCCCGGCTCTTGACCCGGGTGATAAGATCCCGCACCCCCTGGTTGCCCGTGGCTTCGATGATGATATCCACGGGATCGGTCTTGAGGGCCGTCTCCACGTTCGTCAACGCCTTGACGCCCAGGGTGCGGGCCAACTGCATCCCGGGGGCCTCATTGTTCTGGTCCACCACAAAGACGACCCGGGTCATGCCCCCTTGGGAAAAAAGTTGCAACAATTTCTCCCCGCCGCCGCTGCCGCCCACAATGCCCACCGTCTTGTTCTGCACGTTTTCCATCGCCGTCATCGCCGTTCACCCAGGTGAGAGAAGCCCGGAACGATCCGGAGCGCCCATCGCTCCAAGTCAAGCAGGCGAACTTTCCGCCGAGGGCATTCATAACACACAATCCTCCTTGGGAAAATCCCTCGTCTTGCGCGAAATGGACATCGGGCGCGATCCGGGGGGGAAAGGAAGACGCCAGTTTCACCCGAATTCATCCCAGCCATGGAAAATGGTTCAACATTTTCTTGAGTTGGCGCCCTTTGTGATAATCTGTCATGATGCTTTGAAACAGGACCAGGAATCGGCCCAAACGAGCCGGGGGAGAGGGACGGTATGGCGATAGAACGGGGGAAAATGCTCAGTTTGCTCGACGTCTCTGGCGCCGTCCAGGAACCGGAGGCGATCCAGCGTTTTATCCATACCGCCCTGCTGGATCACGAAGCCGTCGAGGTAACGCTGGACGACCATCCGGAGTCCTTCCACTGTTTTTTCATGGACTTTCATCCGGAAGTCGAGGGGGAGGCGACGCCCTATCGCACCGGGTCGTATTTGGAAGACCAGGAATTCCTTCTCACCACGCCGATGGAACCGGCCAAGGGCAACGCCATGATCCGCCGCGTTCAGACGGTGAAAATCCGCTTCAACGAGGGGCAGATGGGGTTGCGGGGGGAGGTGCGTTTTCTTGAAGTGGTGGCGGTGGCGGGGGCGCGGGCCCTCAAGCTCTCCTTTCCCGACAAGTTGGTGAAGTTTCAGGAGCGCAAAAGTTCCCGAGCCAAGGTGACCGACGGTCTGGTGCTCAAGGCCCATGTGCAGCGCACCGGCATCGACCCCTTCGAGGCGGATGTGGCGGATATCAGCATGTACGGCCTCTCCTTCCTTTATCCCGATGAAACCACGGAGATCGCCGATGGCAAACGGGTGCAGATGGAGATCCGCTCGGCGGACCTGGGAACCCTCACCCTTTTCGGCGCGGTGCGCAATCAGGTCAAATCCCGGGACGTGACCGACATCTACGCCGCCCGGCGCAAATGCGGTGTGCAGTTTGAGGAGACCTTCGCCGCCACCCTGCAAAAAAAGCTTGAGGCCCTGGTCAAGATGGTGGAACAGCGTCACCAGCAGGCGATGCAGCGCAGCAAGATGCGGTTCATGACCCGTGGCGGCTGAATCCCCCCCGCCGGGTGACGGTGCCTCCGCCCTTTCGCTTGCCTCCCCTTCCGCCCTGGGCGAGCGCCATGTCCTGGTGACGGGGGGCAGCCGGGGCCTGGGGCTGGCCCTGGCGACGGCGCTGCTTGGTCAAGGCTATCGGGTCTCCACCTGTTCGCGCCGCCCCTCCGAGGGGCTGGAACGGCTGGCGGAGAGCCCGGCGGGGCGGGAACGACTCTTTTGGTCGGCCTGCGAGGTGGGACGGGAGGAGCAGGAGACCGCCTTTTTCGCCCAGGCCATGGCCTGGGCCGGAGGGGCGGGCAAGCTTTTCGCCCTGGTGAACAACGCGGCGGTGGCGGGCGAGGGGGTGTTGGCCTCCTTCCCCACGGTGGACGCCGCCCGTATCCTGGAGGTCAATCTGCTGGGGGCGTTGCGCATGAGCCGTCTGGCGCTGCGGGAGCTGCTGATTCGTCCCGGACCCGGGCGCATCGTGCAGATCGGCTCCATTCTGGGCAGCCGGGGAGCCACCGGACTCACCGCCTACGCCGCCGCCAAGGCAGGTCTGGAAGGATTGACCCGCAGCATGGCCCGGGAGGTGGGGCGGCGGGGCGTCACCGTCAACACCGTCGCCCCAGGCTTTCTCGCCACCGAGATGACCGCCGGACTCTCCCCCGAACGGCAGGCCCAGTTGATCCGCCGCACCCCCCTGGGACGCCTGGGAGAGGTGTCGGACGTGGTTCCCGTGATCCTTTTCCTGTTGAGCGATGGGGCCGCCTTCGTCACTGGTCAAACCCTGGTGGTGGATGGCGGCATGACCTGCTGAACCGAGCCCCCCCTCCGCCCCGCCCCTTCGCCAGGGGTCTCTCCGACCCGTCCTCGCCCCCCCATTGCCCACCCCCCTCGAGCCCACGGGAAACCTCCCCCGGCGTCAGGACCGCAGGCGCGGGGGGTCGACCCCAGCCCCCCGCCCCACCCAGAAGGCGTGAACCGAAGCGCGGCGACAGCCGTCCGACGGCGCTTCACCTCGCGGAAGCGCCGACGCCAACCTCGTTTTCAAACACCGGATGAAAATGGGAACGGACCGCCCTCAACGAAGGGCACCACGGGGAAATCAGCGCAGGCGGGAGTGCTGGGGAAGGGGATGATGGGCATGAAAGGCGGGGTTCCGGCGTTGGCTCTGTTGCCAATGTTGGCGCACCCGGCGGATCAGACCGCTAACCACTTTGTAAACCCGGTCGCCCAGACGGCGGTGGACTTCCCAGGGATAATCGGTATGGTCCAAACGACGTTGGATGACGGTTTCCCGGCGGGAAAGCTCCGCCAGGGGGCGTTTTCGTTGGGAACCCTCTTGCAGCGATTCCTCGGACCAGACGTTCATGGTTCCAACTCCAATGGAGAACGCCGACAGGGCCGTTCCAAACCGAGCGGCGCTTCCGACGACATGGGCGTAGGCGTGATTTCCGGTCGCGATCCCCTTCCGGGGGACGACCGCGGCGCTCACGTCCCCGAGCGCCAGCGATTGCATGCTCTCCAACGAATTCTATTCTAGCAAAAAGTGGACCTGTCCGATATTTCAAAGTTTTAATTTATTGCACATCTTTTTATGGTTCTTCATCTCGCTTTGCTGCACCGCGATTTTACATCCGACAGCCTGGGATCTGTCAACCGTGCTTCATCCAGTACTCTTTCTCCCGTTGCCAATCCCGCTCTTTTTCGGTGTCGCGCTTGTCGTGGAGCTTTTTGCCTCGGCCGACGCCGATCTCCAGCTTGACCCGCCCCTCTTTCCAGTAAACCTTCAAGGGCAAGAGGGTCAGCCCCTTTTCCTGGATGAAGCCAACGAGTCGGCGAATCTCCTGCTTATGCACCAGCAGGGTGCGGGTGCGCAGGGGATCGGGGGGGGTGATGCTGGCGAAACGGTAGGGGGAGATATTGCCGTTGAGCCACACCAACTCGCCGTTGTGGACCAAGGCGTAGGAGTCGTTGAGATTGACCCGCCCGGCACGCAGGGATTTGACCTCGGGACCGGTCAACACCACGCCCGCCTCGAACCGGTCGAGGATTTCGTAGTTGTAGAAGGCCTTGCGATTTTCCGAGATGATTTTAATGCCCATGGGGTGAAAAAAGGGGGCGGTGGAGGCCGCCCCCTTTCCTTTCAGCCGAAAATTCCCCGGCCCTGCCGATCCTTGGGAAGGATTACTTCAGAGTCTTGAGGAACTCGATGACGTTGGCGCGCTCGGCGGCGTCCTTGAGGCCGGCGAAGGCCATCTTATTGTTGGGGATGACCTTGGCGGGGGCCTCCAGGTACTTGTCCAGGTTGGCGTCGTCCCAAGCCTTGATCTCGCCGCCGGCCTTCAGGTGATTCTCGGAGTACTTGAAGCCCTCCACCTTGCCCAACGCGGCACCGGAGATGCCCCACAGGTAGGGACCGACCTTGTTTTGCTTCTTGGAGGTCATGTCGTGGCAGGTGGCGCACTTTTGGGTGGCGGACTTCTGACCAGCAGCGACATCGCCGGCGGCTTGGGCTTGGGAACCCACGATGGCGAAAGCGGCGGCGACGGCGATGAGGGCGATCTTCTTCATGGAAAAGCTCTCCTTCCTAACGGGTGGAAAATCCTGTCCTGGGTGTTTCACGGAGTTGCCGATTGGGTGCGTTGGATGTGCGCCAAAAAGCCGGAGGGCCTTATCCTTGGCAAGTCCGGCGAACACGATGGAGCGGGTTCAGGGTTGCGGAACCACCGACCCCATGCGTGAAGAGTTATAAACCTATTTCGAGCGTTTTTCAAGAGGGGAACGCTGGATCGGACCCATCGGCCCCCAATGACGGGTTGGGCAGGGCGAGTCCCAGGGTTTCCAGGGCGGCGCGCAGGGCGGGACGGTTTTTGTCGCCCAAAGGGGTGAGAGGCAGGCGGTGTTCCGGGCCGCACATCCCCATCATGTGGGCTGCGGCCTTGACCGGGATGGGGTTGGTTTCGCAAAAAAGCAGGCGGTTGATCTCTTCCAGCGAATCGTGGGCGGCCAGGGCGGCGATGGCGTCGCCGTCATTCCAGCTCTTCCAAAGATCGACCATGCGACCGGGCAGGATGTTGGTGGTGACGGAGATCACCCCCCGCCCCCCCACCGCCAGGAAGGGCAGGAAGGTGCCGTCGTCGCCGGAGAGCAGGGTAATGCGGTCATCGCACAGGGCGCGGATGAGGGAGGCCCGCTCCATTTTGCCGGTGGCCTCCTTGATCGAGACGATGTTCGGCATCACCGCCAGGCGGGCCACGGTCTGGGGCTCCAGGTCCACGCCGGTGCGCGTGGGAACGTTGTACAGCACCAGCGGGAGGGCGGTATGTTCCGCCACCGCCTTGTAGTGCTGAAAGAGCCCCTCCTGGGTGGGCTTGTTGTAGTAGGGGGTGATGAGCAGCGCCCCGTCGGCCCCCGCCTGCTGGGCGAAGCGGGTCAGTTCGATGGATTCGCTGGTGGCGTTGGAGCCGGTTCCGGCGATCACCTTGACCCGCCGGTTGACGATCTCCACGGTGCGGCGGATCACCAACTGATGTTCCTCGTGGCTCAAGGTGGCCGACTCGCCGGTGGTGCCGCAGGGCACGAGGCCGTCAATTCCCCCGGCGATGCCGAATTCGATGAGCCGCTCCAGGGCGTCCAGATCGACGTTGCCGTTGTGGAAGGGGGTGATGAGGGCGGTGAAGACTCCTGCGAACATGGCGCGGCCTCGAAGCTGGTGGTCAGTGGAACCCCTCCACTCAACAGGAAAACGGCCCCGGAGTCAACCCGGCGCAACGCATCCGCCACCCCCGGTCCGATGAATGGTCAGGGAATGGTCAGGCGTAGCCGGAGGGAAGGATCGCCTCGAACCCTTCCAGGGGATTTTGCGCGAAAAAGGCCTCAAGGATCGAACGTCCCAGGGGCGACAGGTCGGGCTCCTCCAGATAGGGGCGCAGCTCTTGCTGAAAAAAGCGCCAGAGCATGGACGCCCCCTGGTCGTAGGCCCGCAAGCCCACCTCCGTCTGATATTCCACTTGCAACAACCAGCGGGGGATGGGGGTTCCCTCCACCTGCATGGAGGTCAGGGAGTAGCCCAGCAGCGGACAGCGGGAGGGGAGGATTTGATCGGGACGGAATTTGACCCCGCCCCGCCGGGCGAGGTACTCCCGCACGATCCACTGGGGCATGAAGCCGGTCTTCCACACCCCCAGGTGCTGGTTGGGAATGAGGACGTGGCGGGTGCGGGGGGTTTGGCGAATCTGTTCCAGCAGCAGATTGGCGTGGTCGACCTGGCGGCCGGTGGCGAAGGGCCAATAGGATCCCACCCCTTCGCTGGCCAGACCGCCGGCACCGAGGATGCTGGGGTTGTCGTGGCCCCGGGGGGCGACCAAGCGCCAGAGCCAGGCCAACGCCGGGGGCAGCAGATGGACCATGCCCAAAATGCCGTAACTGGGACGGCTGGCGGTGCAGGGCGGGCAACGCACCCCGAAACTGCGCACATCCACCTCCACCGCCCCCTTGAAGACATCGGGAACGATGCTCCGGGGCAGGATGACCCGGGGGTTGGGGCAGGGTTTGCCGGGGCTGTCCTCCACATGCTCCCAGATCAAGGCGGTGGCCCGGGGAATGGCGTCGATGTTGAGGAAGATCAGGGGCATTTCCGGCTCGACGCAGAGCTTCTCCAAAAACGGGTCCACCCCGTAGTTGTCGATCTGGTTGACCCGCACGAACCACGCCTGCTCGGCATCGGAGACCACCAGCTTGCGGCTGTCGTTTTGCAGGCTGGGATGGGCCAGGGCCATGTCGTCGGTGACGGGGCGCAGGGCGCAGCCTTGATCCAGGGTGAGATAGCGCAACTCGTGGGTGACCACATTCTCCCCCACCAACAGCCGCCCGTCGGGCTGGCGTTGGGGATATTGCAACATTTCGCTCTTGCCGCCGCCGCTGGCCCCCTCGTGGGTGACGACCAGCATGTTGTCGTAGGGGGTGATCACCTGCACCGTCGAGCCGTGGATGGTCACCCACCCCTCCCCCTCGCCGATGTTGAGCAGCGCCCCATAAATCCCCTTCTTGGCGCTGGGACCGGGATAGAGGTTGAGGGAAAAAATTTCGTGGGCCGCCGGGGTGCGGTTGTGGATCACCATCTGCCCGCCCTCGCAGTGGGTGTGGCGGAAGGTCGGGGCCAGATAGACCACCGCCCGGGGCGAGAAGCTCGCCTCCTCCTGCCCTGGGAGCAGCATCCCCTGGAGATCCGCCAGGGCGGCGGCGAAAAAGGCGGCGTTGACCGGTCCCACGAAGAGGGCCTCGTAGTGATGCTCCGGGCTGCCCATCTCAAAGGGGAAGAGGATGAGCGGCTGCTCCCCCAACCAGGTGAAGATCTCCTCCCGCAACGCCGGGAAGGGTTTGGCGTAGCGCTCTTCATAGCGGGGTTTGTCGGTAGGCAGGGGATCGGCGATGACCATGCAGTCCGGATCCCGACGGCGCATCCTGGGATCGGGAAAATTGACCCCTACCCCATTGCGACAACGCACCACCTCGGCTTCCAGAATCCGTCCATGGCCGGGAACGTCGTAGGCCACCTCGTGGGAAACAACCCCGGCACCGCCCAGGGCCAGTTCCAACAACTGCTGGCGGCTGGAAGGGATGATCACCTGGGGGGCCCGTGCCAACAGCGCCGCCAGTTCGGCGGAGGGGCGAAACCGCGCCCAGGGGGGGGAGGCGACGGGGGGCGAGGTGGGGGAAGAGGAGAACCCGTTGAACGTGGTCATGGTGCCATCTTTCCTTTTGAGCGTGAAAAAAACGGGGGCTCCCCTCCCGGAGTCGCCAACAACGCCGCCAAGGCATGACGCACCGGCGCGACGTTGCGGACGATCCGGGATGAAATGCCGTTCCAAGTCCCAGGAAGCGGAGGAAGAGCATCAATCGTCGTTGGCGTGAACGGTCTCGGAAAAGAGGATGGCGCGCAGGAAAAAGTTCCACCACTCCGAACCGTGGCGGGGGGGATGGTCTTGAAAACCGCTGACAATATATTGCAGGGTCCGTGCCTGGATCAACCCCACGAACAGGAGGGCGGCGCTCTCCACCGGCAGATGGGGGGGAATCTCCCCCTCGGCCTGCCCACGACGCAACAGCTGCTTGACCTGACTGGTATATTTGCGATGCAACGCAACCATCCGCACGCCGATGGAGGCCGCCTCGCCGGAGACCCCCTCCACCAGAAAGAGGCGGCAAAGTCCGGGGTGTTCGTCGAAAAAGCGCAGATGATAGTCAAACAGCCGGGCCAATTGGGTCAGCGCCGATTCGCCGCTGTCCATCATCTGGTTGACCGGGTGGAGCAGATGGCTCTCCAGATACTCTCCCAGGGCCTGGAACATCGCCTCCTTGCCCCGAAAGTGACGATAGAGCGCCGCCTCCGACAGCCCCAGCCGCTCGGCCACGGCGGCGGTGGTCACTTTGCGCCCCCCCTCCTCCATCAGACTGGAAACCGCCTGAAGAATCTCGATTTTCCGTTCCGGGCGGCGGCGGCGGTCGGCGCGGGGGGGCGACTCCTTCCCCTCCGTCTCGGGCTCCAGGCCGGGTAGCGATTGTTCACCCTCCGTGGGCGTTTCCATCCCAAAATCTCCCGAACCGACGCCGAAGCTTGATCGTGGCTGAACGCCGTGGGGGTAGCTCTTGCATTTCCCCCGGGCGTGCCTATATTCTGGTCACAAGAAAGTGTGTGAATCAATACTTACCCTCAGAAAATCGGCGGCGGACCCATTTCCCGGGCCGCGCCACCTTGCAGCCAGGAGACGAACCATGCCAGCCAAAGGCAATCCCTTCCAATACCAGACGAAAGTAGCGGCGCGCGGTGCCCCCGGAGCGGCCGGGATCCTCTCTGTCGAGGCAGCGGCCTATCTCAAGCAGATCTACGCCCTGGTGGGTTCCAGCATGCTCTTGGCGGTGGCGTCGGGCTACACCGGGATGCATTCCGCCTGGGCCATGGAGCATCCCATCCTGATGATGGTGCTGTTCATTGGATCGGCGCTGCTGGCGATGTTCGTGCGCAACACCGCGACGCTGTTTCTCTTCGCGGGCGTTTCCGGCTTTTCCATCGGGCCGGTGATCGCCCATTATGTCAGCCACGGCATGGCCGGGGCGGTGGGCCAGGCCCTCTTCTCCACCGGTGCCGCCTTTGGCGGACTCACCCTCTACTCCCTGACCACCCGGCGGGATCTCTCCCGCATGGGGGGCATCCTCTTCGCCGGACTGATCGTGCTGATCGTGGGCGGATTGGTGAATATGTTCGTCCAATCCTCGGCGATGGTCTTCGCCTTGTCGGCGGGCGGGGCGGTGATCTTTTCCGGGCTCATCCTGTGGGAGACCCAGCAGTACAAGGAAAATCCCTGGGCTCTCCCCCCGGCGGCGGCGGCCTTGAGCCTCTACCTCAACGTTTTCAATCTCTTCCTCAATCTGCTGCAACTCTTCGGCCTGTTCGGCGGCAAGGATGAGTAAGACGAGGAACCCGCCGGAAGCGGGGGTTTGTCTCACGCTTCCGGCGGCGCTGGCGTCGGCTCTGGTGCGGTTGCGGGACGGGGGGTGGGACGCCTCCCGTCCCGCCGTTGTGGTGGACGGGGGGAGCCAGCGGTTGTGGCTGGTGGAAGAGGAAGGGGGCGCGCCCCTCGCCTCCTGGGCGGTTTCCACCGGGGCGGCGGGGTTTGGGTGCGTCGCCGACAGCGGCTGCACCCCCACCGGGCTCCATCGCATCGCCGCCTGTTTCGGGGCGGACGCCCCCCTGGGGGCGGTGTTCAAGGCCCGGGAGTTCACCGGACGGATTATCCCACCGGGGGAGGATCCAGGTCCGGGGGATTTCATCACCACGCGGATTCTCTGGCTGGAGGGGTTGGAGCCGGGGGTCAACGCCGGAGCGGGGGTGGACAGCCGGGAGCGATACATTTACATCCACGGCACCCCCCGAGTGGACCGCCTGGGAACGCCCGCCTCCGCTGGATGCGTTCGCATGGCCGACGCCGCCATCGCCGATCTCTTCCAACGGGTCGGCGAGGGAACCCTGGTTCTGTTGCTGGGGTGAAGCGTCACGCCCCTCCCCCACATGGAGAGTCCTCGCCCCGAATAATAATATTAGATATTAATTCACCCCTGGGGCCTTGCAGCCCGCATGGCGTCGAAAAATCCCCGACCCGCCGCCGGAGGGGGGCGACGGGCCGGGCGTCCGGCCCCGCCTGGGAGAAGGCGAGACCGGACGATGGCTTCACGAAAACCCCATTAAACCTTGGGCGGGGTTCCCGGAGGAGGAGGCGGAGGCACCGTTCCACCCGGAGGAGGCGGCGGCGGAGCCATTCCCGGAGGAGGAGGCGGCGGCGGAGCCATTCCCGGAGGAGGAGGAGGCGGCGGAGC
>JADGAP010000150.1 GCA_015231965.1 Magnetococcales bacterium
GGGGATGATCCCCCTGGACCCGCAGTCGCAAAAGCGGGGGTGCTGAATAGTTACGAAAAATTATGTATTGATGAATCAACTGAATGTCGATGCGCCCAGAAATCATGAGGCCCTCAAGTCACCGTCCCCAATGTCGCATTCGCGCACGGGTTTTGCATGAATCCCTTGCGGCGTCGGAATTACGTCGCCCGGAAACGCACCCTTTCGTGAATGGAGTTCTTGGTGGTGAAACGGTTCGGCATCATGGCGCTGCTGGCGCTGTTCCTGGCGACGGGATCGGCGGAGGCGGCGATCAAGAGAAATCTGGGCAAGCCCCAGGGGGTCTGGTATGTGCTGGCCGGGGGCTACGCCAGCGAGGAAGAGTTGAAGGAGTGGCAAGGCCGGTTGAAAAGCCAGGGCCATCCCGTGGTGGTGGAGCGGGGACGCACCGTCGGCATGGGACGGGTGATGGTGGGCCCCTTCGGCAAGCAGGATGAGGCGGAAGCCGCCTCCCGCGGGATGAATGGACGGGGCGGTTCCGTGGTGTTCAAACCCTTCCCCGGCGCGGGCGGGGCCGTGAAGGCGGGCAAGTGGAAGACCCCCGAGGAGCGGGAGCGGCTGGAGTTGGCCCGCAAGGAGCAGGCGTTGGCCCAATCCGCCCTGGAATCCGCCGCCTTGCCCCCCGCCGCCGAGGAGAAACCCGCGTCTGTTCAGCGCCCCCCCAGGGAGAGCCCAGCCGCCAAGGCCTCCGCCAAGCGGGCCGCCGCCTACACCGCCAAGCTCAATCAACTTCCGACCAAGCGTCCCGCCGTCGCCCCGGCCCCGCCGGCCCCGCCGACGGCCCGTCGCCCCGAACCGGCCAAAAGTTCGGAGACCGCCCCTGGGTCGCTGCTTCCCATCACCGGCCCCGGGACGCCCGCCGCCGTGTCCAACGGCCATGCCGTCCTTCGTCCGACGCGGGAGCCGCCGCCCGCCGCCTCCCCGCCCCCGCCGTTGGCCCCGATTCGTCCGGCGGGAGAGGAGATCGCCTCGGTCATCCCCGATCCCTTCAACCGGTCGGTGAGTCCCCCGACCGCCGCCGCGCCCGCCGCCGTTCCCTCGACCCTGGCGACGACGGCCCCGGCCCGCGCTCCGACCCCCCCGCACTCGACCCTCGCCCTGGAGAGCGCCTACCGCGCCGCGCCGGGGATGGATCGCCCCCGGACAGCCGAGGAGGGCCCCGCCGCCAAGCCGACGCCTTACGGGGGGTTCCAGGCCGGTTCCCACGCCCCCGTCAAGCCCGAGACCGCCCGCCCCGCCCCCGCCCCGCCTCTGGCCGCCGACAAGGCCTCGGCGGAAAGCGCGGCCTATCGTCCGGTGGCGGGAACCCCGCCCCGGGAGGTCTTCTGGGTGCTGGTGGGCCATTTCGCCGCCCAGGATCCCTGGACCGACTATCTCGTCCGCTGGATTACCGAACAGGGGGGGAAACCGGTATGGAAACCCCAGACCACCCCCCAGGGAGGGGAGGTGTTCCAACTCTGGGTGGGGCCTTATCCCCGCATGGACGCCGCTGTGGACGCTTCTCGCCGCATGCAATCGGCGGGTCAGGGATTGCACCCCCTGGTGCGCGCCCAGTCGGTCGATTGATCGAGCCATTTCAATTCAAAATGGATCAGGCTGGACGGAGCGCGGATCCTTGAACCCAACGTGCACGGCGTTCAACACCACCCCGGAGTATGAAAAAAACAAAGGCTCGCATCCGGCCCCGGCTTCCCTCACCCTGACCCTCTCCCAGGGGGAGAGGGGACGCCTGGACGATGTTCTTTCACGGTAAATTCGGCAGTTATGCCGGGATGGGGGACGGGGGATGATCCATATTCGGGGGGATCGGGATGTTGAAGCGGGTTGGTGCCTCCACGACCGAAATGTTTTTCCAATCTTCCCCGTAGATTACATCTTTCAGACCCCTGTCAACTGACGGATCCAGGCTGATACAGGCGTTGCGCCTCTTCGGCATCACTGGCGTTCTCGCGATTCTCCAGAAACCCGATGGGGCATCTTGTTCCTGGCCATCGCGCCGGGCATGGTCCAAACCCTGGAATCAAGGCCCACTTTCGCCCATGCCGCCCCGGTCAGGCGACCAAGGGTCGGGCCAGGGGCCACCGCGACCGCTCCACCGTCAATTTCATCTCCATGGCCTACTTCATCGGCAGCCGGTTAAATTTGAACCTATCCACGTGAAACAGCGAGGAGCCCCCTCAAGCCCCCAATGGGCGAATTTGAGTTGGAACCACTATAAACAGTTGACAAGGGAGTTCGATAAGAACACTTTATAAAGTTCGGGCGCGCACTCCCATGACTGGAAGGACGGAGGCGCCCGGCGTTGATCCGCCTTCCGTTACTCTCCAAGAAAGCGCTCCGTGACCGATTTTTCCTCGCTGAACCTGCATCCCGCCCTGCAAAACACCTTACGCAAGACCGGCTACACCACCCCAACCCCCATCCAAGCGCAGGCCATTCCCAAATTGCTGGCGGGATCGGACCTGCTGGGCATCGCCCAGACCGGAACCGGCAAAACCGCCGCCTTCGCCCTGCCCATCATCGATCGTTTGGCGCGGCAGCCCAAGCCCGCCGGTCCCAAGGGCGTCCGGGCTCTGATCCTCACCCCCACCCGGGAACTGGCCTCCCAGATCAACGCCAATATCGCGACCTACGGCCATGGATTCCGTTTGAGCCACACCGTGATTTTTGGCGGCGTGGGGCAAACCGGTCAGGTGCGGGTCATGTCCCGAGGCGTGGACATCCTCACCGCCACCCCCGGGCGGCTGCTGGATCTCATCGGCCAGGGCCACGTGCGGCTGGACAAGGTGGAGGTCTTTGTGCTGGATGAAGCCGACCGCATGTTGGACATGGGGTTCATCCACGACATTCAGAAGATCATCGCCCGCCTGCCGACGCCGCGCCAGACCATGCTCTTTTCCGCCACCATGCCCGACGAGATCGCCCATCTCGCCCACGGATTGTTGACCAATCCGGAGCGGGTGGAGGTGACGCCCGCCGCCACCACGGTGGAGCGGGTTCAGCAAAAGGTGTTGATGGTGGAGCGGGTCAACAAGCCGAGTCTGTTGAATCATCTGCTGGCGCAACAGGAGATGGAGCGGGTGTTGGTCTTCACCCGGACCAAGCATGGGGCGGATCGGGTGACCGAATCCCTGGCCAAGGAGTCGATTCGCGCCGTGGCCATTCACGGCAACAAGTCGCAAAACGCCCGCGAGGCGGCCCTGGGGCAGTTTCGCTCGGGACAGGCCCGGGTGTTGGTGGCCACCGACATCGCGGCCCGGGGCATCGACGTGTCGGGCATCAGCCACGTCATCAATTTTGATCTGCCCAACGAGCCGGAAAGCTACGTCCATCGCATCGGGCGGACCGCCCGGGCCGGTCGGGAGGGGGTGGCCATCTCCCTCTGCGATGCCGCCACCGAGCATATCTTCCTGCGGGACATCGAGCGGACCATTCGGCAAAAGGTGACGGTGGACGCCGATCATCCCTACCATTGCGAACCAGCCCTCGCCGTCGTCTCCGCCGCCGCCGGGCGGCGCGGCCCCGCTTCCGGAGGCCGTCCCGCGTCGTCGGGAGGCTACCGCGGCGGGGCGTCGTCCGGGGGCGGACGTTCGGGTTCCGGGGCGGGGGGGAGCCATCGTTCGGGAGCTGTCCCGGCTTCCGTCGGCGGCGGGAATCGTTCCCCGGTCTCCGTCGCTTCCGTTGGTTCCACCGGTTCCGTCAATGCCGGGGGTGCCGCTCGTTCCGCGACGGCGGCGAGCGGCCATCGGGCTCCGGCGGTGTCGAGCAATCGGGCCGCTCCGGCCCTGGGCGGGGGGGACCATCCCGCCGCCCACGAGGCGCGGCGCGGCCCACGTTCCGGTGCCCGACCGGCCCGCGGTCACTGATCCAGGCTTGAACCCTCTCCCTCTCCCCGTCCAGGCGGGGGGAAGGAGGGGGTAACGCATCATGAATGATTTAATTCATTTCAAGACGCGCCGGGGGGAGGCCGCCGCCCCTCGGAATCGCCCTCCCGCCGTCCCTAAAAAAAAACGGCGGCCGATCGCCTTTCAGCTCGCGCCGCCGCCGGAGACCCTCCCCGACACGGCGCCCCCGATAGCCCGGATCAGGTCAAGTCTCCCAACCTACCGCCGTTTCCCTGGGGAAACGGCGGGAACATCCGCCTTCCATCCCAGCCCCGGCCCTCCCACCGCCAGGGGCCGCCAACCTCAGTATTCCAGGTTGTAACCCCGCTCGTCGTGCAGCACCAAGTCGAGGCCCTCGGTCTCCTGCTCCAGATTGACCCGCAAGCCGGTCAACAGATCCGCCGCCTTGAACGCCACCCAACTTCCCGCCACGCTGACCCCGATGGTCGTGACCGCGCCAATCGCCTGAACCCCCACCTGGGAGGCCATGGTCACCCCCTCGGCGTACCCCAATCCTCCCAACGCGGGAGCGGCGAAGACGCCGGTCAGCAGGGTTCCGAAAATCCCCCCCACCCCATGCACCGGAAAAACGTCCAACGAGTCGTCGATGAACAACTTGCGCTTGATGATGTGGGTGGCCCAGTAGCACAGCACGCCGGCCATCAGTCCGATGATCAGGCCGCCCAGGGGTCCGATGAAGCCGGAAGCGGGCGTCACTGTGCCCAACCCGGCCACCATGCCGGTGACGATGCCCAAGACGCTGGGCTTGCCGTGCCGCACCCATTCCATGAGCATCCAGGTGAGGGATCCCCCCGCCGCCGCCATGTGGGTGGCCATGATCGCCATGCCCGCGTTGCCGTTGGCCGCCACGGCGCTGCCGCCGTTGAAGCCGAACCACCCCACCCACAACATGGCCGCGCCGATGTAGGTGAAGGTGAGGTTGTGGGGCAGGAAGGCGGTGTGGGGAAATCCCTTGCGCCGCCCCATCATCACCGCCGCCGTCAAGGCCGCGACCCCGGCGTTGATGTGGACCACCGATCCACCGGCGAAATCGTTGAAGCCCATGGTCTGCAACCAGCCGCCGCCCCACACCCAGTGGCACAAGGGCAGATAGACCAGGGTGAACCAGACCACGGTGAAGATCAGCACCGCCGAAAATCGGATCCGTTCGGCGAATCCACCCGCCACCAGCGCCGGGGTGATGATGGCGAAGGTGAGCTGGAACATGGAGTAAACCGTCTCCGAAATCCCGCTCTTCACCGCCTCCACCCCGACCCCGGCATGGAACGCCTTGCCCAGCCCGCCCCACAACGCCTGCTGGGTTCCGCCGTCGCCAAAGGCCACGCTGTAGCCGTAGATCAACCACAACACCGAGATCACGCAGGTGATGGCAAAACAGTGCATCATCACCGAAAGCACGTTCTTGGCCCGCACCAGACCGCCGTAAAACAGCGCCAGCGCCGGAATGTTCATGAACAGCACCAGGGCCGTGGAGGTCATCATCCAGGCGTTGGCCGCCTGATTCAGCTCCTCGGCTTGCGCCGCCCCGGGCCAGGCCAAAGCCAGCCCTCCCAGAGCGCTGGACAGCGCCACGCCCCCATTGCGGAAGATGGTCATCGTTGATCGTCCGGCGTCGCCGCCGACTCCCCTCGGTCTTGCGTTATGGATCGTATATGGCGTTGGGTCTTGAAGCCCAATCGCTCCCCTCGCCCCGGCTCGCGCCAGGGTGGATCAACCGGTGCCTACAACACTTCCGGACCGGACTCGCCGGTGCGGATGCGATAGGCCGACTCCAGATTCATCACGAAAATTTTACCGTCGCCAATCCGCCCGGTGCGGGCCGCCTCCATGATCGCCGCCACCGCCTGGTCCGCCAACTCCTCCGGAACCGCCAGTTCGATCTTGAGCTTGGGCAGGAAATCGACCTGATATTCCGCCCCGCGATAGAGCTCGGTGTGCCCTTTTTGCCGTCCGAAGCCCCGGGTTTCGGTGACGGTCATGCCCCGCGCGCCCAGAATGGTCAGGGCGCGTCGCACCTCGTCGAGCTTGAACGGTTTGATGATGGCAATGATGAATTTCATGGCATCTTCTCCTTCCTGTTCAGCTACCGCAATTTCAAGGCCAGATGTTCCGACCTCCCGCCGTGGAAAATTTTCCATGAACTTTCAGCGAGATTCATCCTGAATGGGGAGCATGGGGCACTCCTCGCGGCGCCTCTTTCCTGGGCGTCATGGCGCGATTCCATGCGGTACTGGCGCAAAAAGCCCCTATTTTAGGCAGCATGTCGTCTCTCGGGCGTGGGGGCGGGCGTGGAGACAAACATGACGCCGCGTTGACCTCGCCCCTGGGGAAATCCATCATGCAAACAAACACACGGAATGAAACGCAGGGGATCCAGGGAAAACGGAGCCGGGAAATGAGGGGAATCAAGGTCTGGGGACGGGCGGCGGCGTGGGGCATGGCGCTGCTGCTGATGGCGACGACCACGGGGGCGCGGGGCGGCGAGGGTGCCGTTTCTCCACTGCGGGTGGCGGCGTCGTCGGATCTGCAACCGGTGTTCTCCACCCTGGCGAAGCAATTTGCCGCTCAAGGCGGGGGAGAGGTGGTCGGGATCTTCGACTCCTCCCGGTCGCTGGGGCGGCAAATCGCCATGGGGGCCGCCTACGCCCTGTTTTTATCCTCGGACGAGGAGGCCGCCCGGGAGGCGGCGACGGAAGCCCCGGCGCTCCTGCCGCCCCAGCGGGTCGCCCGGGGGGCGTTGGTCCTGTGGAGCGCCAAGCCTTGGGTCCTCTCCCAATGGCGCACTCTGCTGCTCTCGCCGGAGGTACGCCAGGTGGCCATGGTCAACCCGCAAAAGGATCCCCACGGCCAGTCCGCCCTGGAACTCTTGCGCGCCTCGGGCCTGGAGGGGGCGGTTCAACCCAAGCGGATGCTGGGGGAGACCCTCGCCCAGGTCGCCGACATGGTGGAGGGCGGCGCGGCGGAACTGGGCTTTGTCGACAAGGCCCGCCTGCTGGCTTTGCCCGAGGAAAAACGGGGCCAGTGGTTCGAACTTCCCCCCGATCTGGCCCCGCCCATCCCGGTGACGGCGGTGTTGTTGCCATCCCCCGTCGGCGGTCGGACGGAGGAGGCCCTCGCCTTTTATCAATTTCTCGCCTCCCCCGCCGCCCGCCCCCTCTGGCGGACGGCGGGCTATCAAGCGCCATGACCCCCGCGCCGTGAATGCATTTGGCGGGCTGGGCGAGATGTTCTACAATGGAACCATCGCCCCTCGTCCGCAGGGGCGGAAGTCGTGGCGCAAGGAGACGCTCCATGGAACCTCCCATCGAAGCCGTGTTCACCCAGGGCGTGATTCAACCCTCCACCCCCGTCTCCTTCGCGGAGGGGGAGCGGTTGGTGATCCTGCGCGCCCCGGAGTCGGTTCACGCCGACACTCAGCCCGACGCCCCATCCCCGGCGGACCTGGACGGAGAAACCCCGCCGCAAGAGCCGAATTGGCATCGATTCATCGGGATTCTGCGCGATTCCCCCGTATTTAAGGGCGATCCCGTGGCGATTCAAAGGGCGATGCGCGATGAGTGGGACTGAATGGTTGTGGGATACCAACGTGATCATCGGCATGATCGAGGCAGACCCGAACATCACCGCTTGACTGAAGGAGTGTTGCCCGAGTCGCGACCCGCGTTTAGTTCGAGAACATCCCGACCAGCCCAGCATGCACGGAGAGATGCAATGGAACCCGCCATAATAAGTAGTGTTTCCGGAATTTTTGGTGTTATCCTCGGAGCAGGACTTGTACTGTATAAAGATTTTATCTTACAAAAGGCAAATTGGGATAGAAAGGCTCGATATCTCACTGTAAGGGTAGTGTGTATCCTCGACCAGTTTGCGATGGATTGTCTGGATGTGGCTTATGACGATGGATTGGTCGATGGGAACTTGGTGGATGAATTTGTCGATGGGAAATTGGTGGGGAGTAGATGCATTCCACAAGTCAAGGATCCTGCAATCGAATATCCAGATAATGTCGATTGGGAAAGTATCAATGTGAATTTAACCTACAAATTACTTAATATACCGTCAAGGTTACATAGAGCCAATAGAATCATTAGTGATACTGCTGAGTTCGATTGTTGTCCATATTATGAAGTTACGGATGAACGTCGATATCAATATGCTTGTCTTGGGCTTCATGTAATCGATATTGCAGAGGAGATGCGACGACAGTTCAAGATTGAAAAAGGCAATCATCTTGACCACAGTCTTGCCGATAGCCTGGATAAAGTGAAACAAGAATTCGAAAAAAATCGCAAAGACAGGGTTCCCGGCCAATAAAGTCTTTCCTTTTAAAATTTGCACATAACGTCAAGCGGAGCTAGGGGATGCAACTAACCTTCCCCTCACGAAAACGTCATTCCCGCGAAAGCGGGAATCCAGTCTTTGTGTCTTTGGAACTCCTCGCCTTGCGTCCATGATGAAATAGGCAGACCTTCATTCAAGCATCGAAAGTTAATCCATGGAATTATCAATATTAATCAACCGATTGTATTGGACTTTTTTTAAAATGGCCTGGAGCTTGTGGGGGCTACTTTGTCGTTTTGGTAGAGTAAGGAGCATGGAATCAACGGCTGGATTCCCGCTTTCGCGGGAATGACGGTTTATTTTTTG
>JADGAP010000151.1 GCA_015231965.1 Magnetococcales bacterium
CACCTCCCCCCGCCGACCTCCGACGCCGCCATCCGCTGGATGCTCCTGTTGCGCAACCCCTTCGTCCACACCTCGGTGATGATGCGCCGCGCCGTGTTGACCGCCCACCATCTGCGCTACGACGACGCCCTCCCCTTGAGTCAGGACATCGAACTGTGGCCCCGAGTGTTGGCCGTCGCCCGGGGCGCCAATCTCGCCGCCCCCCTGGTGCGCCATCGCCTCCACGACCAGCGGGTCAGCGCCCGGCGCGGCGACGAACAACAGGCGGTGGGCTATGCCATCCGTCAACGCGGTCTCGAAGCCCTGCTTCCCGGCTGCGTCGCCTCCCCCGAGGCGGTGAAGCGGTTGCAAACCCTCTCCTACGTCGTCCCCGAAGCGCCGGACGCGGCGGTCCTGGCGGAGGCGGCGCTGCTGTTGCGGCTCTTTCGCGCCCAGCGGGACGGAAGCGGCGCGGCGGGATTGGCTCCCCGACCCGACGAGGCCCTTGCCGTGGAACGGGCCTTGGTGGATCACCTGCTCCATGTTTTGCAAAAGGCGGGGTGGAAGGATGGGCTGAACGCCTCCCTGCCCCGGGAGTTGCTGATCCATCACCCCGCCGCCCTGGCGAATCGAGTCGCCGGACGGGGGGCGGCGTGGCTGCGGCGGCGTCTGATTGCTTGACCCTATTTCCTACTTTGGACAACGGATCACGCCCGTTTTATACACAGACAAATTCGTACTTTGTGTTCGAGATATATTTGGCGCATGATGTACTTTAATCACGGAAATAGCGTGTGCAAAAACCTTCCCCGGGATCTCCGCCGGGGATCCTCGCCCGAAAAGACTCCGGGTCGCGCCCGAAGGATCGAACCCCATCATGCTGGCCAGCGTCAATACCGTCTCGTTGGAGGGAATTTCCGCCCATCCGGTGGAGATCGAGGTGGATCTCAGTCGAGGTCTGCCCTCCCTCAACCTGTCCGGCCTGCCGGAGGCGACGGTGCGGGAGGCCAAGGATCGGATTCGGGCGGCGCTGCAAAATTCGGGATTTCAGATCCCCGCCCGACGCATCACCATCAATCTGGCCCCGGCGGACATCCCTAAGGAGGGCAGCGGTTACGACCTGCCCATGGCCATAGGACTGCTGGCGGCGATGGAGCGGATCCCCCGGGAAACCCTGGCCAGCCGCTATTTTATCGGCGAACTAGCCCTGGACGGACGGATCAAACCGGTGGCGGGATGCCTTCCGGCGGCGCTGCATGCCCGCTGGTCGGGGGCGGAGGAGTTGATCGCCCCGCCGGGCAACGGCGTGGAGGCGGCCCTGGTCCCCGGGCTGCGGGTGGTGGCCCCCGAAACCTTGCGCGACCTGGTGCTGCACCTCTCCCAGGAGCGCCGCCTCTCCCCCATTCCCCCCACCGACTGGAGCCTCTGGCTGGGCCAGACCGCCGAAGGGGTGCGGGATTTGGGGGAGGTCAAGGGTCAGGAGTACGCCAAGCGGGCGCTGGAGATCGTGGCCGCCGGGGGACACAATTTGATCATGACCGGCCCCCCCGGATCGGGCAAAACCTTGATGGCCCGCTGCCTGCCGGGCATCCTGCCCCCCCTCTCCCTGGAAGAGGCGCTGGAGGTGACCGCCATCCACTCGGTAGCGGGGCGGTTGGACGACAAACAACCGCTGGTGGGCTGCCGACCGTTTCGTTCGCCCCACCACACCGCCTCGCGGGTGGCGTTGATCGGCGGCGGGAGCAGCCCCCGCCCCGGCGAGGTCAGCCTGGCCCATCGGGGGGTGTTGTTTCTCGACGAAATTCCCGAGTTCGGACGCCCCACCCTGGAAGTGCTGCGGGAGCCGATGGAGGCGGGGCAGGTGACCATCTCCCGGGCGGCGCGCAGCGCCAATTTTCCCGCCCGGTTCCAACTGATCGCGGCGTGCAATCCCTGTCCCTGCGGCCACTACGGCAGCACGACGCAACGCTGCCAGTGTTCACCGGCGGAAATTTCCCGCTATCGCGCCCGGCTTTCCGGTCCGCTGCTGGACCGCATCGACATCCATCTCGAAGTGCCGCCGGTGCCGCCTCATGAGTTGATCAACCTGCCGATGGGGGATGGCTCCCAAGTGGTGCGGGAGCGGGTGACGGCGGCGTGGAAGCGGCAATATGTGCGCAATGGTCCGGGCCGCCTCAATACCACGCTGGAGGGGGCGGAGCTGGACCGTCACGCGGCGTTGGACGACGCGGGCAAGGGATTGTTGTTGCAGGCCGGGCGGCGATTGGGATTTTCCGCCCGGGCTCATCACCGCATGTTGCGGGTGGCCCGCACCATCGCCGATCTGGCCGGAGCGCCCCGCATCGACACCGCCCATCTGGCCGAGGCCATTCAATTCCGCGTCGGCGAGGGCCTCTCCTCGGCGGCGTGAGCCGAACCGCGCCCTGTTTCCGCGCTCCCCCTCCCCATCAGGCTTGCAGCGCCTCCCATCCCCGCTCCATCAGCCGTTGCGCCACCTCGAAACGGCTGAAATAGGGATGCCCCGCCACCCCCCGCAACACCGCCGCGTAACGATCCCGCATTTCCACCGCCTCCGCCACGCCCCGACGCAGCAGCTCGTGCAGCGCCAATCCCGGATTTTTCAGCCACAACAAGGCAAAGTTTCCATAAACCTCAATCGGCTGATGTGACAACGACAGCAACGCCTCCAGGGTTTCGACGCACCACGCCCCATCGCCGGGACGGGGGGATTCAACGATGCGGGCGCACCACGAGCGCATGAAATAAAACCCATCCTTCAACCGCCCCTCTTCTCCCGGAATCAGCCTCAGATGATGGGCGAAGTCGTCCAGCATCGCCTCATGCCGCGGTTCCGGACGCAACGCAACGTAGCTCAGCCAGCGGGCGAACTCCCCGGGGTGGCGGGCGAGCCACGCCCCGGCGGCGACTCCGGCGTGTTCCGCGAGAAACCGTTCCGCCCGCTCCTCCAGGGTATCGACCAAGCGCGGAGGGGCGAAGGGGGGGGAGCGCCGCCCGTCCATGGGCAACCCATGAAGCGCGAAAAATTCCAGCGTCGCCTCCGCCAAATCCCGGCGGACGGGAAAAGCGGCGTGCTTGCAGTCCCGCATCACGCCGATGGGATGCAACTCCCGGGTGTGGCGAAGGTAAAGGTAAGGAAAGGCGGTCTCCAGATGGGCAACGCCCCGTTGCGCCAACCCCGCCAGCCGTTCCCCCACGTCGAGAAAGCGAACCCCCGGCTCGGCGAATCCCCCCTCCCGGAGCCCCTGACGCAAGCCCTCGCTCATCGCCTCCAGTTGGGGATGTCCCACCTGGCGTTGCAAGGCGGGATCCCATCCGGCGTACTCCCCCTGGAGCAAGAGCAGCGGCATGGCGGGGAACGCCCCGCGCAGCCGGTCCAACAGCCACAGGATGTCGTCCACCGGGCCGGTGGACGGGGCGAAGCGAGGATCGGCGGGATCCACCGGACTCCATCCTGCCTGGGACATCTCCCGGGTGAAATTCTCCCCGCAGAGAAACAGGGAATCCCCCGCCAGGGCCAGGGGGGGGGATTCGGGAAACAGTTCCACCATCAAGACGCGGGCGGGCAAAGAAGCCTCGAACCCCAGTTGGTCGACCACGCCGGGGACGAATCCCAGGGATTGCAGGGAGGGGGCCTCGCCGGGGCGGAGCGGTCGGGAGAAGCGGCGGGGCTTGAGGCTGAGCAGGTAGTGATGGCGAAGGCTCCAGGGAGGGGAGCCCTCGGGCCAATAGAGATCAAGGGTTTTGCGCAGCGTGCCGACGAGGCAGCGTCCCAGACCGGCGACGTGTTGGGGGGCAGGGGGCGCGACCCTCGCCGGAGAGCCGGTCATGGGGGGGAAGGTCCGCCGGAGAACCGCCACTGGAACACCGCCACCTCGGGCCGGGCCCCGATGCGGATGGGCAGCACGGTGCTGCCGACGCCCCGGGAGATGAAAAGGGGCGGTCCGTTCTCCCGATACCATCCGGCGACATAGGGCTTGTTGCGGGTCACGGGGTCCAAATGCAGGCCGAAGGGGGCGATTTGTCCGCCGTGGGTGTGGCCGGAGAGCATCCAGAGCCGGTCGGGGGGTGGGCGGCCCGTCCCCTCCGGCGAAAAGACCCCCTGGGAGCGCAAAACGTCCCGGGTATCGGGATTGTGGGCCAGCAGCAGCGTCGGCCCCCGCCAATCCCCATGGCGGGCCGTCGCCTTGCCCCAGTCGGGAACCCCTCCCAGCAGATCGTCCAACCCCACCAACAAAAACTCCCCCCAGGGGCCTTTCACGACGGTGGACTCGTTGACCAGCAGCGTCACCCCGTGGCGCTGGTAAAGCTGACGCATCTCCTCCGGCTTCATCCCCCCCCAAGGCTCCCAGTTGCCCAGGATGGCGTAACGCGGGGCGTCGTTGGGGGGAAGCCGGGCGAGGAAATCTTCCAGCAAGGGGAGTTTCCGCCGATCGTCCACCATGTCGCCGGTAAAAATCAGCAGCTCGTGGGGCTCTTGCCGCAGCGCCTCCAGGGTCCGCTCCGTCACCTTGGCCCCGGGCTTGGGATGCAAATCGCTCACCTGGACGATGCGCACTCCCGGACCATTCCCCTCCCCCACCCGATGGCGCGTCACCTCCAGATCCGCCGACTCATCCAAAAGGAACGCCAGGGGAATGGGGGCGAGCACCACCGCGATGAAAATCCAGAACCAGGACACTCTGTGTTCTCCAAGACCAACTTCCGGGCAAATGTCGCCATCGATCCTCCCACAACGAGGATCGACGGCGACAAGGGCGGCGCGCGGCGCCCATTCCGCGAAAGGCTTGCGGAATGGGCTTGTTTCGCGGTGCGCGCTGAAAGGCGAAAATCAAAAGCGAAAGTCAAAAGCGAAGGTCAAAAGCGAAGGTCAAATGCGAAGGTCAAATGCGAAAGTCAAAAGCCAGGGGGAGACAGGGAACTTCTCCCCCTGACCCCCTCAAACCTTTTTGCATGTAAAAACTTAGAATAAGCTACAAGATCAACTGTTCCATCGCTTCAATCCAATAATCGGGGAGGGCCGCCGCCAAGCGGGCTCTGTCATGACTCCCCCACGAAACGGCGCAACTCTTCACCCCCGCGTGACGAGCCATCAACAGATCGAAATCCGTGTCCCCGACCATCAACGCCCGTGAAGCCTCCACCCCCGTCTCGGCCAAAATCAACTCGATCATCCCCGGATGGGGCTTGGAGGGGGCGCAATCGGCGGTCTTGATCGCCTCGAACAACCCTTCCAGTCGATGCTCCTTCAGGGTCCGTTCCACCCCCCGCATACTCTTGCCGGTGGCCATGGCCAACCGCCGCCCCCCGTCCCTGAGGGCCGTCAAGGTCTCCCGCACCCCGGGGAACAGTTGATCCCGCAACGCCCCGGCGTCGGCCAAACGTCGATAATGCTCCTTGTAGAGAACCACCCACCGCCCATGAAGCTCGGGAGAGAGGTCGGGCATCAACACCTGCGCCGCCACCGGCAACGACAAGCCCACCACCTTCCCCACCTCGCTGGAAGGGCGATCCCCCGGCAACCCCAACTCCGCCATGGCCAGATTGCACACCCGGCTGATGCTGGCCACGCTGTCCACCAACGTCCCGTCGCAATCGAAGATAATCAACTCGAAGGCGAGGGCGATCCCCCCCGGCGCGGTCAAGCCCTTTCTCCCTGGGCCAGGCCGTCCAACACCCGAAGCAACGCCTCGGGCAGGGGAGACTCCACCGCCACCGGATGACCCGTCAGGGGATGGGCGAACGCCACCCGCGCCGCGTGCAAAAACAGTCGATTCATCCCCACCCCCTTCAACCGACGATCCAACTCCCGGTCGCCGTATTTGCCGTCCCCCGCCAGGGGATGGCCCAACCATGCCAAATGGACCCGAATCTGATGGGTCCGCCCGCTACGGGGATGGGCCTCCACCAACGAAACCTCGCCCCAGGGACCGGAAAAACGCCGCACCACGCGAAAATCGGTCCAGGCCGGATCCCCCGGTTCGTCGACGGCGGCGACCACCATCCGCTCCCCCCCCCGCGTCACCCCCTTGGTCAGGGGTTGGCGGATGCTCCCCCGAGGGGGAGGAACTCCCCGCACCAGGGCGAGGTAGCGTTTTTCCACCGCCCCCGCCTTGAACGCCCCCGCCAAATGGCGCACCGCCAGGGGGGTCAACCCCATCACCAGACAACCGGAGGTGTCCCGGTCCAGCCGATGGGTCAACTCCGGGGCGCTCCCGTAGATCCCCTCCCGCTCCGCCCCCCACCACAACCGCACCGCATCCACCCAGCCCCACGGCTGGCCGCTCCCCCCATGCACCGGAACCCCCGCCGGTTTATCCATCACCAGCAGCGCCTCATCTTCCCACAGGATGCGCCGTCCCACCTCCGCCACCGCCCACTCCGGAACCACCCGCCCCCGCCCCTCGGGGCTGGGCTCTTCTGGACGCACCGGCGGCAAACGCACCTCGTCCCCCTCCGCCAGCCGATCCGGCCCCTTGGCCCGACCGCCGTTGATCCGAACCTGACCGGTGCGCATCAGCCGCTGAATCGCCGAAGGCGGCATCCCCGGCCACTGGCGCTGCAAAAATCGGTCGAGGCGCATGCCCGCCTCGCCGCCCCCCACCACCACCTTGCGCACCCCCGATCGGGGCTCTTCCCCACGTTCCACGACCAAAATTTGCATCCTCCGTCAAAAAGCCCTATGATGCTGCTTTTTTGAATATACTAATCGATCAATTCTCTCAACCGCCCCCGTCCCCGAAACGCGTTTTCCGACGCGCGGGACCGGCGGAAAAGACCGAACAGAGAAAGGCCACCCATGAGCAAGCGCATGTTGGTGGACGCCACCCATCTGGAAGAGGTGCGCGTTGCCATCGTGGAGGGAAATCGCTTACTGGATTTCGATATCGAAACCTCCACCAAGGAACAGATCAAAGGCAACATCTACCTGGGCAAGGTGACCCGGGTGGAACCCTCCCTGCAAGCCGCCTTTGTCGACTTCAACGGGGGGCGCCAAGGGTTTCTCTCCTTGAGCGACATCCACCCCAAGTACTACCCGGCGGACAAGGACGGCGGCGACAGCAAGCCTTTCGTTCCCGTCACCGCGTGGCACCCCGACGGCGATTTCGAGGAAGGCGAACCGGCGGATCCCGCCGCCGCCACCCCCACCGCCGAGGTCAAACCCCCGCCCCCCCGGCGCCGGACCAACGTTCCGATTCAAAAAATTCTCACCCGCAACCAGACCCTGTTGGTGCAAGTGGTCAAGGAGGCCCGAGGAACCAAGGGTGCCTCCCTCACCACCAACATCTCCCTGGCCGGGCGCTACACCGTACTCTTGCCCGAAAGCGACGATGGCGGCGGCATCTCCCGCAAAATCATCGACGTCGAGGAGCGGCAAAAGCTGCGGGAGGTTCTCTCGTCGTTCAAGGGGGCCAGCAAGGGCAGCCTGATCATCCGCACCGCCGGCCTGGGCCGCACCAAGCGGGAGATCGAACGGGATCTGGCCTACCTGGAACGGCTGTGGAAAATCATCCAGGAACAATCCGCCGCCTCCTCCCCCCCCGCCCTGCTGCACGAGGAGGGGGATTTGGTCATGCGCACCATTCGGGACATCTACACCTCCGACATGGAGGAGATCCTGATCGACGGCGCCGAGGCCTACAAACGGGGCAAGGAGTTCATGCGACTGCTCATGCCCCGCTTCGTCAAGGTGGTGCAACCCTACAAGGACAAGGCCCCCATCTTCTCCAAGTTCGGCGTCGAGGAGCAGATGGAGTCGATGCATGACCGCATCATCCCCCTGCGCTCCGGCGGCTATCTGGCGGTGGACCCCTGCGAGGCCCTGGTGGCCATCGACATCAACTCGGGCCGCGCCACCCGCGAACGGACCATCGAAAACACCGCCTACAAAACCAACATGGAGGCCGCCGAAGAGATCGCCCGCCAACTGCGGATGCGCGACCTGGGCGGCCTGATTGTCCTCGATTTCATCGACATGGAGGACAAAAAGCACAATCAGGAAGTGGAAAAACGGCTCAAGGAGGCCATCAAACAGGATCGCGCCAAGATCCAGATGGGAAAAATCTCCCAGTTCGGGCTGTTGGAGCTCTCCCGCCAGCGACTGAAACCCACCTTCAACGAAGCCAACCGCCAGGTTTGCCCCCGTTGCAAGGGGTTGGGGGCCATTCGCACCGTGGAATCCTCCGCCCTCCGCCTTTTCCGCAAAATTGAGGAAGAGGCGTCCAGCGGACGTTTCACCAAGATCACCTACCGCGCCCCCCTGGATGTGGCCCACTACCTGCTCAACCAAAAGCGGGCTCAGTTGATGGAGATGGAGGCGGAAAACCAAATTTCCATCCTCATCGTGGGAGACCCCTCCCTCCAGACCCCCGATTATCATCGCGAAGGGGCGGAAAACGAAAACGGCGCGCACCACGCCCCCACGGAGCGTCGCGAAGCCGCGCCGCCCCGGGAACCGCCCCCCCCCCGGGAACCCTCGGTCGTCCTGGAGGAGGAGGAGGCGCTCCCCGCGATTCCGGTCTCCGTTCCCGGCGCGCCGCAACCCCGGGATCCTCGGGATCGTCGCCCGCCGCAAAC
>JADGAP010000152.1 GCA_015231965.1 Magnetococcales bacterium
CCTGGATTCCCGCTTTCGCGGGAATGACGTTTTCGTGGTTGGGGAGTTGGTTGCAAAACCCAGGTGCCGCTTGACGATATGTGCAACTTTCAAATGGAATGGCTATAACAGCAATATTTCCTCCGTCACTCGCCGCCAAACCGCTCCCGGGTCCGCTCCGTCGCCGCCTGAAAGGTGGCCCGGGCGAGATGAAAACCGAAGGCGGGGGTCATGGTGCGGAAGAAAATGTTGCGATAGGTGGCGCTGCCGGTGAAGGCGTCCCACAACACCCGACTCATGATCCGATCCTCGCTCTCCAGACCGTGTTCCTCTTGCACCATGCGCACCATGCCCCGCCGCAAAAACTTGAATTTTTGATAGAGCTTGGTGGCGGCGAAAATGGCTCGACCGAAATGGTTGTCCAGATGGATGCCCCGCACCACCGGCCAGTAATGACGCTTGAAATCATCGCTGGAGATGCCGAGAAAAATGGCGGTGGCGGCCAGGGATTTGGCGGTGATGTAGGCCGCGCCGATGCCATCCTTGTACAATCGGGAGACGGCGCTGTCCCCTACCAGGGCCACCCGGTCGCCGTAGGGGTGATGGGCCGCCCCCATGGCCAGCTTGGGGGCGCAGTGACACGCCTCCCCCGCCTCGCAGTGGCCCGCGCCGTAACACCAGTTGAGATCGGCGGGAAAACAGTTGCGCACCTCCGGCGAGGAGAGAAAATGCCGCGCTACCTCCCGATCGATCTCCTTGCCCAGCAAACAGACGGTGACGTATTCCGCCTTGGGAATGATGGCGGCGAACTTGAGCCGGGGAATGTCCAACAGGAAAATGTGCAGCGCCGTGCCCAGATACTCCCGGGTCTGCTCCTGACCGAGATAAATTTCCGAGAGAAAGCCCTTGCTGGTGGGGGGCGGGCGAAATTCAAACCCCAGCCCCTCGAAAATTTTCATGGTCGAGGAGTTGACCCCCACCGCTCCGACGAGAAAATCGTAGGGGGTGCGCTCGTCCTTGCCGTGAATCACCACCGGCAGACCGTCCTCGGTGCGTTCGATCTCGGTCACCCGCTGGCGGAGGACGTTGACCCCCCGCTGTTGGGCCAACTCCAGCAAATGTTTGTCGAAGCTGGCCCACGGTTCGTCGCCCATGGGCCGTTCCGGGCCGCTGCCCCGATAGACGGTGGCGATGCGCAGATCGTGGGACGGGGCCTCGATGGCCACGGGATTGAGCCCGGAGGTGTGCAAAACGTAGGAGTCGATGCCCCGCTGCACGACCAGGGGGGGGAGATTGATCCCCTCGGCGGCCAACACCTGCACCAGGGATTCGGAGACCACCCCGGCGCACATGTTGCACCCCGGCGGCCCGATGAGATTGAAATCCCGCTTTTCGTAAAGGTCCACGGTGAGCCGCAGCCCGATGCGATCCGCCAGCTCCAGCAGAAAAAATCCGGTCATCGAACCGGCGGGACCGCCGCCGATGATGGCGACGCGGGAGTCGTCGGAAAGTTTCATCGAGCCGCCTCGACCTCCTCCGGGGTGAGTTGGGAGAGGGCCGCCAGGCGGGCGAGCTTTTGCATCGCCCGACCGCTGTCGAGGGCCGCCGCCGCCAGGGCGATCCCCTCGGCCAGGCTCGGGGCCAGTCCCGCCGCCAGCAGCGCCGCCGCCGCGTTGAGCAGCACGATCTCCCGCCGCGGCCCCGGCTCCCCTTGCAGAATCGCCCGGGTGATGGCGGCGTTCTGTTCGGCGTCGCCCCCTTGCAGCGACTCCCGGGGGGCGCGGGTCAGGCCGAACTGTTCCGGGGTCACGGTGTAGCCGCGCACCACGCCGTCCTCGCCCAGCTCCGCCACCCGGGTGGGGCCGGTGATGGTCAATTCGTCCAGTCCGTCCTCGCCGTGGACCACCAGCGCCCGTTCCGAACCCAACAGCCCCAGCACCTTGGCCAGGGGGTCGGTCCAGGCCCCGTCGAAGACGCCGATCACCTGCCGCTTGGCCCCAGCGGGATTGGTCAACGGCCCCAGCAGATTGAACACGGTGCGCAGGCCCAACTCCTTGCGCGGCCCCATGGCGTGTTTCATCGCCCCGTGGTGTCGGGGCGCGAAAAGAAAGCCGATGCCCACCTTGGCCAGGCAGTGTTCCACCACCTCCAACTCGGCGTCGATGCGCACCCCCAGGGCCGAAAGCACGTCGGCGGAACCGCTGCGGGAGGAGATGGAGCGGTTGCCGTGCTTGGCCACCGTGACCCCGCATCCCGCCACCACAAAGGCGGTGGTGGTGGAAATATTGAAGGTTCCCGAGCCGTCGCCGCCGGTGCCGCAGGTGTCCACCACCACGCCGGGGGCCTGCACCCGCTGGGCCTTGTCCCGCATCGCCCGGGCGCTGCCGGCGATCTCCTCGGGGGTCTCCCCCTTCATCCGCAAGGCGATGAGATAGCCGCCGATCTGCGCTCCGGTGGCCTCGCCGGACATGATCTGATCCATCACCCGCCGCGCCTCTTCCTGGGTCAGGGAGCCGCCGGCGGCGACCCGGGCGAGGGCTTGTTGAATGTTCATGGCGCGTTTCATCCCCGGAGGAGCGGCCCGCAATCGGGCGTGGAAGTCGTTGACCTCGCAGTTTAAGCCATGCCGCCCCCACAGGCTACCGGGATTGTGTTCGACTTCGACGGGCGCTCCTTCCTCCGCGGTCCTCAAGGGGGGCTTTCCTGCCCCTGTCGGGTTCGTCGTTGGAGCGTGGGGTGCCCCCCCAGGTGCCGCTTGAGGTCATGCGCCCTCTTGAGTCTGGTTAACTGTATTCATATCCTCCTCCCCCTGTCCGCAACAAAAAAACGGGAAGAGCCTTGCGGCCCTTCCCGGCGTTTGATCCGCCCCACCCCGCCTCGGGACGGGGCGTGGGCTCAGAAGCGCTCGAACTCGTGGTCGGAGGATTCCCCCTCGTCCATGGCCAGATCCACCCCTTTGCCGCCGCGATGGGCGAGGGCCTTGGGCGCGGCCTTGGCGGTGGACTTGTGGGCCACCGCCTTGGCGGCGGGTGCCGAATGATGCACCAGGGCGTGGCTGGTGGGTGCCTTGGACGGCGGACGCCGCCGCGCGGTCAAGGCCGGGCCGCCGGAATCGCCAGTGCGGAAGAAGCTGATGGCCTGGGCCAGTTGATCGGCCTGGGAGTTCAACTCCTCGGCGGTGGCGGCCATCTCTTCCGAAGCCCCGGCGTTTTGCTGAATCACCTGATCCAACTGCTGGATGGCGGCGTTGATCTGCTCGGCCCCTTGATTCTGCTCGCGGCTGGCGGCGGCGATCTCCTGCACCAGTTCGGCGGTGCGCTGGATGTCCGGCACCAGCTTGCTGATGATCCCCCCGGCCTTCTCCGCCACCTGGACGCTGGAAGCCGACAGATGGCTGATCTCCCCGGCGGCGGTCTGGGAACGCTCCGCCAGCTTGCGCACCTCGGCGGCCACCACGGCAAAGCCCTTGCCGTGTTCACCGGCCCGGGCCGCCTCGATGGCGGCGTTGAGGGCCAGCAGGTTGGTCTGCCGGGCGATCTCCTCGATGATGCTGATCTTGCCCGCAATCTCCTTCATCGCCGAAACCGCCTCGTTCACCGCCATGCCGCCTTCTTCCGCGTCCTTGGAGGCGGTCTGGGCGATCTTTTCGGTGGTCTGGGCGTTGTCGGTGTTTTGCTGAATGTTGCTGCTCATCTCTTCCATCGCCGAGGAGGTCTCCTCGATGCTCGCCGCCTGCTCGGTGGCCCCCTGGGAGAGCATCTGCGCCGAATCCGACAACTCGCTGGAACCGGCGGAGACGTTGGAGGCGGCGGAACGCACATCCTCCACCACGCTCTTGAGCTTGATCAACATGCCCCGCATGGCGTCGGCCAACTGGCCCACTTCGTCCTTCTGCTGAATATCGATGGTGGCGGTGAGGTCGCCCTCGGCCACCCGCTGGGCGAAGGTCACACCTTGAATCAACGCCTTGACGATGGCCTGGGTGATGACCCACGCCAGAATCAGCCCCAGCAACACCGCCACGAGGCTGCCGGTGGCGATCATGGTCTCGGAGGACTGGATCTCGCTGGCCATCTTCTTTTTCTGTCCTTCGTTGGCCTCCTGCACCACTTTCAGGGCTTCCCGGGCGGCGGCGATCATCTCCTGCTCGGCGGCGCTTTCGGCCTTGAACTTGTCGCCGGTCAGATCCATGGCGGCGTCATATTTGTCCGTGGCGCTCAGGATTTGCTTGATCTGATCGATGTTGGCCTGCTGGGTGAAGGTGGGGAGCAGGGCGTTGGCCTCCTTGCGCACGGTGTCCAGGGCGGTTTGGGCGTCGCCGTGATGCTTGAAATCCTTGCTCAGCAAAAAGTCGCGGATGCTCACCCGGGCCTTGAGGAACTCCCGCTCCATCTCACTGGAGACATCGATCTTATGCAGCCGATCCTTGATCTTGGCCTCTTCCGGGGCCTTGCCGGTGGCGGCGGCCTCGGCGTACATCGAGGTCAGCTTCTTTTGTTGATCCTCGCGAAGCGTGGCCCCCGTGGCCAGGGCCTCGTTGGCCGCCGCGCCCATCTCCTCCCGCGCTTTTTGCCGCTCATGAGTCAGGGTGACCAGCTTGGTGAAGGCCTTTTCGTAGGCCTCGGTCTTGGCCAGCACCTCGTCCATGCGGGCCTTGTCGTCGGCGGCCTTGAAATGGATGTCCCGGGCCTCCTTGGCGATGGTTTTGATCTTGCCCACCGCCTCCCCCACTTTGTCGACGGAGGACTTGTCCAGGCGGATGATGAAGTTTTTCTCCTGCTGACGGGCGGTGATGATGTTTTCCACCAACTGCCCCATGAACTCCGCGTTTTCAGCGCGATCAGCCACCCCGTCGACGCCCTTCCACCCGGTGAAGGCCACCACGGCCAGCAGCAACAGCACAATGCCGAAGCCCAGGCCCAGCTTGACGCCCAATTTCAGATCTTTCATGGGTTTTCCTCTTCCGGAGAATTCCGTGATGCGCCATTATACAGATGGTTTGAGTTTGCGGCGGTCCAACCTACTCCGGCTCCCATCGCTCTTTTTTAAAAACTAAACCTTGGGGCGGGAGCGCGGAACCTCCGAGGGCGTTTCATCGGGGTGAAGCGCTTTGAGTCAGACCTGATGCTCAAGAGGAGGGGGAGACTCAAGGTCCACCCGGATGGTACAAAAAGAAGGGGATATTTAGCGAATCAAATTATCTGATGGACGCCGTTTTTTTCCTAATTGCACGGTCCGGGAAACCACGAATGACGTTGAAGGAGTTTTTTGTCCATGCATCCAGGAGCTCGCGCCGCGCAACGCTTTTTTGAAGCTGCGGCGGAAATCATTCCTCTGTCGCGCCTGACCCACCTCCATGTGTTGCACTGGCCGGGGGATTTGCCTTCGCCAGCGCGAATTTTCGGGGAGGCTGGGTTCGTCGGGACGGTGACGGCGGGGCGGATCTCCACGGCGGAACAGACCCGACGGGAGGCCCCGGGGGCGCGGGTGGTGGCGGACCATCGCCCCACGGCGGGGGAGGCGGCGGATCACAGCCTGCTGGAGTGGCCCCAGGGGCGGGAGGCGGGGGTCTGGATGTTGGAGCAGTGCGCCCGCCGCATGGCCCCGGAGGGGCGGGTCTGGCTGTTTGGCGACAAGGAGAGCGGCCTGTTCAGCCTGGAAAAACGGTTGGGGCTGACGGCGGATTTTTACAAGGGCCACATGCGGATGCTCTCCCTGGACCGGGAGACGGCGCTGCGGGCCGCCGGTCGAGATCCCAGTGCGCTGCTGGAGAGCGAACCGGCAGAGGGGGAGGGGTTTCTCGAATGGGCGGCGGAACCGCCGGGGGGGCCGGTCGTGCGGGTGGCCTCGCTGCCGGGGGTCTTTTCCTGGGAAAAGCCGGATCCCGGTTCGATGCTGCTGCTTTCGGCCCTGTTGCAACGGGAACCCAAGGGGCGGCTGTTGGATCTGGGGTGCGGACCGGGCCTGCTGGGGGCGACGCTGGCCCTGGCCTGGCCCCAATCCCGGGTAGTTCTCTCCGACGACCTGCTGGCGGCCATCCCCTGCGCCCGCAAGACGGTGGAACTCAACGGGGTGGGGGGGCGGTGCCAGGTGGTGGCCGAGGATGGCGTCGGCCATCAATTGCGGCGGATGCGTTTTGACCGCATCGCCACCCATCCCCCGTTTCACCGGGGGGGGCGCACCGACCGGGAGCTGGCCTTGCGTCTGATCACCCAATCGGCGGCGCTGCTGCCTCCGGGGGGGGAGTTGTGGGTGGTGGGCAACACCTTCTTGCAACACGGTGCCGCCATGGAAGGGCTTTTCCGCCATGTGGAGACGGTGGCCGACGATGGACGTTTCGCCGTCTGGCGGGGCGTCAAGGGTCGGGGGTAGCCCAAGCCATGGCCCCCTCCTGGCGTCCGCTCCCTTCCCGGCTCCGAGAGGATTTTCGCTACTGCCGGGAGATCGCCCGGCAGCACGGGGAAAATTTTCCCGTGGCCTCGCTGCTGGCCCCGTGGCGGATTCGTCCCTATCTGTTCGCCATCTACGCCTTCGCCCGCACCGCCGACGACTTCGCCGACCTCCCCGGACGGGAGGAGAACGAACGGCTGATGCTGCTGGACGACTGGAGCCGCCGCCTGCAAGGGGCCGAGGCGGGGCGGGGGGATCATCCCATCTTTCGCGCCCTGGCCCACGTCATGGCCGAGACCGGGCTGCCCGCCGCGCCGCTGCACCATCTGCTCACCGCCTTCCGCATGGACGTCACCGAAAAACGCTACGACACTCACGCCCAACTGGAGGAGTATTGCCGCTATTCCGCCAATCCGGTGGGGCGGATCGTGCTGCATCTGGCGGGGGAGGCCCATGCGGCGGGGGATGGGCGGCGGGATCCCAAGCTCGCCTGGTCCGACGACCTCTGCACCGCCCTGCAACTGGTCAACCATTGGCAGGATCTGGGGCTGGATGCCGCCCACGGCCGCCCCCTCTATCTCCCCCGGGAGGTGATGGAACGGTTCGGCGTCACCGAGGAGATGATCGTGCAACGGCGTTTTTCCGCCGGGGTGGCGGAGATGATGATGTCGCTGGTGGAGGGAACCCGGGACTATTTCCAGCGCGGCGAACCGCTGCTCACCGCGGTGGGTCGCCCCTTGCGGCTGGAGTTGGGGCTCACCTGGGAGGCGGGCATGGAGTTGTTGCGGATGATCGAGGCCCAAGGCGGCGACACCCTCCGCCGACGCCCCAGGTTGTCACGCCCCCAATGGCTGGGGGCCTTGTGGCGCGCCGGATCCCGGGCCGTCTCGTGACCCCGTCGCCCCCTTCCCGGGACGACCAATCCTTGCTTTACTTTCCCAGGCGCATGGTCGATACTCCAAACAATGGAGTGAAGAGACTTCTCTCCATTTTTCCGTCCCCTCGCCGCCTGATGGGAGCGGCGTCAAGGAGTGGGTGGCATGAACATCGATTCATTGGTCGTGACGGTTGGAAAGAAAACGCGGACCAACGCCCTTTCCTCCCGAGAAAAACGGCGGAGTGAAGTATGCTTGCCCCCCCCTGTTGCGTTGCCGCCCCGCGTCATGGCACCTGCCGCCGCCGATGCGGACATAAGGCAACTGGTGGGACCGGAGATGCAACGGCTCCTCGCCGGTCTGCGCGAGTCCGTGGCCACGGAGCTTTCAACCAGGGAAGCGGCCCTGAAATTTTTGAGCGAAACCGGAATTTACGACGCCGAGGGTCAACTCGCCCCGCCCTATCGTCATGAGGAAGAGACGCGGGTCGCGGCGGAGGATGCGTCGGCCTGATTCGGAACCGACGTTTTGATGGGATGCCAAATCACGGAAAATTCGCCCCCTCGGGAGTTGTCCCTGGAGGGGCGAAGGCGCTGGAGTGACTTATGTACTTGACGCCAACCTCCCGGGTCTATGGCTATCATGGCTGCGACCGGAAGCTTGCGGATCAAATCCTGGCCGGAGAGACGCCATTCCAACCCAGTCGGAACGATTACGACTGGCTGGGACACGGCGTCTATTTTTGGGAAAACGATCCCGACCGGGCGTTGCGGTTCGCCCAGGAGTTGGCCCATCGTCCGGTTCCAGGCCGCGCCCCGATTGAAGAACCCGCCGTGCTCGGCACCATCATCGATTTGGGTCATTGCCTGGATTTCTTGAAGGTTGAATATTTAGCCATGCTCAAAGAGGGCTATGACGCCTATGAGAAACTTAGGCTCATCTCTGGTTGTCCAGCGCCGCGCAATCGGTTCTCCCAAGAGAAAGAAGAGTATCTGATCCGCAAGTTGGATTGCGCGGTCATACAAACGCTCCATGGGTTGATGAAAATCCGGAACGAACAGGCGTTCGACACCGTGCGGGGCGTCTTTTGGGAAGGGAAGGAACTCTATCCCACCGCCGGATTTCGGGAAAAGAATCACCTCCAAATATGCGTCCGCAGCGCCGACGCCATCAAGGGATGCTTCCGACCGGCGCGTCGCGCGGCGGGATGACCGCTCCCTCCCCCCTCGCCGCCCCGGTCGGGGCTGGCAGGCTGTCGGATTATCCATATCAATATGTTTCAACATATTGATATGGCAATGAATATA
>JADGAP010000153.1 GCA_015231965.1 Magnetococcales bacterium
AACGAGGATTTTCAAGGGGATTTGATGGTGGGTCGTACAGGACTCGAACCTGTGGCCCTCTGATTAAAAGTCAGATGCTCTACCGCCTGAGCTAACGACCCATCAAGCGCCGAAGGGGGCTGCGGAGGATTTACGCGATTCACGCAACGTCTCACGGCGAGGAGCGGCACTATATCAGATGTCCGGTCTGGGGTGAACCGGATTTCTTCGGGTGGAGAAGATTTCTTCCTCGCACCGCTTGGAAGGCAGGGGGGAGGCGGATTATCGTTCGTCCAGCCAAGTCATTTGAATGGCTTCCAAAATTTTTTCGTTGCAGCGCTCGGGTTGATCGTCGAAGCCGGGCAGCTCCATCACCCACCGCATCAAGTCGGTGAAGCGCACCGAGAGGGGATCGGTCTCCGGGCGGGAATCGGCCAGGGCGATGGCGATGTCGCGCACGTCGGTCCATTTCATCGCGAGCCCCCTTTTTTGCTGGCGTCAAAGTTGATGGAGTGTTCCGGGATGGTCACTTCCAGGCCGTCCAGATCGTCGGTGATTTCGATCTGACAGCCCAGACGACTGGTGGTGGTGACGCCCCACGCCTTGTCCAAAATGTCCTCCTCCTCGTCGGAGGCGGGGGGAAGCTTGTGATACCACGCCGGGGCCACGATCACATGGCAGGTGGAACAGGCCAACGACCCCTCGCAAGCCCCCTCCAGGGGGACGTTGTGGTCGTGGCAGGCCTCCAGCAGCGTCTGGCCGGAGTGGACCTCGATGGTCTCGTTCAACGGCTTGAAGGTGATTTTGGGCATGGGATTTTCCCGGTGGGGGGGCTTAGGCGGGTGTGACGTCTTGAACGAGACGTTGCAGCCCGTTGACAAAAACCTGGAAACTCCGGGAGCGGTTGAGGTCCGGGTCCAGATAGGGGGCGATTTTGCGCGCTCCGGATCTTTTTTGATAGCCCAGAATCAGCGCCTTGAGTTCCTCGGAAGGCTTGAGTAAATGGTCCGGATCCCGGAATTTGGCCTTATTACCGATCTTCTTGACCAGTGTCTGATCCTCGAAACCCACGGCGATGGCGTTGGGATCGCCCAGCAGCCAGGATTCCATCTCCTGGCAGGCCAGCCGAATCAAGGCGTCAGGCCGTCCGTTGTCCGAGCATAGTTTCGCCAGACGTTGTTTCAATTCCGCGCAACGAGGGTGTCCATCATTGTCCCGAAGCACGACGAATCGGATGTCGTGGTCCGGGTCGTTCCAACCGCGCAGCTTATTGGGAATGGAGCGCTCAAGGTCCTGTTTCCCCTGATGAGGAACGCATTGGAAAGTCACCTCCGATGGAAGCCCCAATCGGTGCAGCACCCCATCCAGCACCTCTTTCATGGATGGCTCTTCCAGGAGAAACACTAATTTGACGGGGAGAGGGGGAGAGTCGCCCATCACGGATCCACTCCCTCGAACAGCCCTTGCGTCCACAGTCGGCCTGGTTGGTCCCCGGCATCCATCAATCCCTTAACCAACGGGGATTGAGCGGCGGCTTCAATGGTTGTGCAACCATGTTGTTTCCGCAGCCAGAAGAGTTCGTTCAGTTCGACGGCGTTGAGAAAGTCCGGGGAGTGGGTGGAGATGAACGCCTGCCCGCCCCGCTGGGCGTAGGCCCGGAACTCTTCCGCCAGTTCGCCCAGCAATTTGGGATAGAGTTGGTTTTCCGGTTCCTCCACCGCCAGCAGGGGATGGGGGGAGGGGTCGTGGAGCAGCACGAGATAGGCAAACATTTTGATCGTGCCGTCGGAGACATAGCGGGCGATGAAGGGATCCTTGAACTGACCATCCTGAAAACGCAGCACCACCCGCCCGTCGGCGGTGGTGGCGGCATCGACGTTGGATATCCCCGGAACCCGCTCCTTCATTTTGATTAAAATCTGGCGGAATATCTCTGGATGATTTTCATGCAAAAATTGCGTCACCAGGGCCAGATTTTCCCCTTCGCGGGAAAGATGCTCGGCCACCCCGGCGTCGATGCTGGGGCGCGCCGCCGTGATATGAAAATCCGAGACGTGCCAGTGTTCGATCAAGGAACGAAAGGCGTTGGCCGCCTTGAAGCGCTGAAATTGACCGATTCCCTTGATGGCAAGAATATCCGGCTTATCGAGGGTTTGTTCTTCCCGATCCGGACTTCCCAAATTTTGAGAAAAAGCTTCCTCATTGGTAATGGCGAAGCCTTTGCCCTCGGAGAAATCGAGAAAGTGAAAAGGGGAGCCATGGCGGCCAAGCTTGTACCGAAGAATCTCTTTGAAGACCACGGGAAAATTCTCGCGCAGACCTAATGACAGGAAATAGGCGACCAGCCGTTCCCTTCCTGAGATCATCATGCGGTACTTGATCTCAATCTCAATGGGTTCTTCTTCGTGACCTCGGGTGACGACCTCGCGGAATCCCCCCCGTTTTTGTAGGGCGGTGCGGACGTTGTGTTCCAGGGAATCCTTGAGAAAGGAGAAGAGGTCAAAAAAAGTGGATTTGCCAACGCCATTCGCCCCCACCAGCACCACCATGCCGGGCAGGCCGCTCAGTTGAACGTCCTGGAACACCCGGAAATTTTTGATGCGGATGGCTTCGATGCGCATGAACGCTCACCATGTGGCGGGGGTCTCGACGATCTGGTCGATTCTGCCCGATTCCCGTTGAATCAACAACCATTGGTCGTTACTTCTCGAACTCTTCCAGCCGATGTCCGGCCATGGCGGTCTGGATGGTTTGATCCATGCGCCGCTGGGCGAAAAAGCGGGTTTGCTGATCCAACTCCCGCAGGCCGTTGTTGATCTTTTCATGATCCTCGCCCCGGGAGATCTCCCACAATTTGGCCATGGCCAGTTTGACCTGGGTGAGCTCCTCGGGGGAGAGGAGGGCGCTGTCGGCCTTGAGGGCGGCTCCCAGCGCGGCGATGACCCGCTCCGCCTCCACCCGGGATTCCGCCAGCATCCGCTGCCGCAGATCCTCCTCGCCGTGGTCCAGGGCGTCGCGCAGGATGCGCTCGATCTCGCCGTCGCTCAGGCCGTAGGAAGGCTTGACCTCCACCCGCTGTTCCACGCCGGTGGTCAACTCCCGCGCCGAGACGGTGAGCAGGCCGTCGGCGTCGATCTGGAAGGTGACGCGAATGCGAGCCGCGCCAGCCACCATCGGGGGGATGCCCCGCAGTTCAAAACGGGCCAGGGAGCGGCATTGATCCACCATCTCCCGCTCGCCCTGGACCACCTGGATGGCCATGGCGGTCTGACCGTCCTTGAAGGTGGTGAACTCTTGCGCCCGGGCGGTGGGGGTGGGGGTGTTGCGGGGAACGATCCGCTCCACCATCCCCCCCATGGTTTCGAGGCCCAGGGAGAGAGGGGTGACGTCCAGCAGCAGCAGGTCGCCGGAGCGGCGGTTGCCTCCCAGCAGATCCGCCTGATGGGCCGCCCCCAGGGCCACCACTTGATCTGGATCCAGGTCGCACAGCGGCTCCCGTCCGAAAAGATCGGCGACGAAGCGGCGCACCGCCGGAACCCGCGTCGAGCCGCCCACCAGCACCACGCCTTGCAACTCCCCCCGCTCGAACCCCGAATCCTTTATCGCCCGGCGGCACGGTCCGCCGGTGAGGCGGATCAGGTCGGCGATGCGCTCCTCGAACGCCTCGCGGGAGACCTCCCGATGGTAGAGTCCGCCCTCCTCGCGACGAATTTCCGCCCGGGCGCTCTCCGCTTGGCTCAGCGCCTCCTTGATCCGGCGGGCCTCCTGCTTCACCTCCTGCATCAGGCGAGGGGAGGGGGCGGAGACCCCCATCTCTTCGAGAAAGAGATCCCCCAGGCGTTGATCGAAATCGTCGCCGCCCAGGGCGGAGTCGCCGCCGGTGGCCATCACCTGGAAGACCCCCTGGGTCAGCTTGAGGATGGAGATGTCGAACGTCCCCCCGCCCAGGTCGTAGATGGCGTAGAGCCCCTCCTTGCCTTGATCCAGACCATAGGCCAGGGCGGCGGCGGTGGGTTCGTTGAGCAGCCGCAAGAGGTCGATCCCGGCCAGCCGGGCGGCGTCCTTGGTGGCCTGCCGCTGGGCGTCGTCGAAATAGGCGGGGACGGTGATCACCGCGCCCTGGAGCGGCCCGCCAAGGGCGGCTTCCGACTGCTGGCGCAGGGTTTTGAGGATCTCCGCCGAAATATCCACCGGCGAGTGGGAGCCCCCTCCGGCCCGCACCCGCACCATGCCCCCTTCGCCGGACTCCAGTTCGTAGGGGGTCTTGACCCGCCCTTCGATGATATCCGCCAGACCCCGGCCCATGAATCGCTTGACCGAGGCGATGACGTCCCGGGGGTGGGTCAGGGCGCGATCCCGGGCGGGCCACCCCACCAGGGTGGAGCCGTCCGGATCGAGATAGACCACCGAGGGCAGCATGAACCGTCCGGCGGCATCGGGGATACAGGCGGGCTTGCCCTCCAGGTCGATGGCGGCGGCCAGGGAGTAGGTGGTTCCCAGGTCGATGCCCACCACCCGGCGCAGGTCTTCCGCGCGAATTTCGTGGGGCTTGCGGGATTGATCCGGTTCGGCGATGTCGAGGAGGACGTCCATGTGTAAAGGCGCTCGGTTGGCCTACGTTATATTGGAGTAGCCACTGGCTTCATCGACTTAGCGAAGCATGGAAGGGTGGAGGACGAGCCTGTAGGAGTCCAACCCGTCATTCCCGCGAAGGCGGGAATCCAGAGAGTTCCATGCATGAGCGATACTCTATTACGGGAGATTCTCCCTTTTGAGCATTCTAAAAGGCACTTTACCTTGACTCCGGGACGCCTCGCCAAAAATTGATTGTTTATCAACGACCCCTTTGAATTTTACTTCAAATTGACTTTCTGCATCTCCCCACGCCGTTTTCTTTTCCCCGTGATAATGCTTAGCAGTCATGGTTCCTTCAATATTGGAATCGTTTAGAGAGTAGGTCCCAGTGTAATAATATTGCCCATCTCCACCAAATATTCGGTTGGTTTCAAGGACAACAATTCCTCCCATTATCCACCCACTGCGGGACTGATATTCAACTGTCCAGAGAGCTTCAACAGTCATGACTTTTCCCTTTCTTTGATAAGTTTCAATTTGTTTCCATGCAACGTCTTTATCTAGCCGTCATTCCCGCGAAGGCGGGAATCCAGTCCCAGTGATGGAGAACCAAAGGTCGTCCCATTTGGGATTTGCTTGTTCAATCAGGCGCAGCTTCCAGGTTCGATTCCATTTCTTGATCTGCTTTTCTCTGTGCAAAGCCTCGGACATTTCCGAATGGAGTTCGTAGTAGACTAATCGATGGACATGATAGCGTTTTGATAATCCGTCGATAACATCTTCCTTGTGTTGAAAAATTCGTTTAACAAGATCACTGGTGACACCTATATAAAGAGTGCCGTTTCGTTGACTGGCCAGAATGTAAACGGCGGGTTGTTTCATTTTGCCGTAACTCCGCTCTGGATTCCCGCCTTCGCGGGAATGACGCATAGAACAAGTTATGCGTGGTTCTAATAAAGCTCTTCTTCCTTGCGGTCCAGCTCTTCCAGGTAGCGCCGGTAGTAGTTGAGCCGCTCCACGCGTTTACCCGCGTCGTTCAAGCGTTGCGGGTCGCCCTCGGCGAAATAGTCGCGAAAGGCGGCGCCGATGGCGGAAATCTCCCCCGACATCCGATCCTCCATGGCCTTGCGCATCCGCCGCAACCGCTCCTCGGCTCCCCTTGAATGCGGATCAATCGCATCAAGTTCTTCGCGCAGTTCCATGATTTCCATTAGGAAAGCAGGATCCTTGATCGAGCCGCCATCCCCCGAGGCGGGACGTCCCGCCAACTTCAGCAGATAGGCCGCCCGGGTGAAGGGGCTGCGCAGGGTTTGGTAGGCGGCGTTGATTTGCGCCGCCTGTTCCACCGAAAAACGGCGTTCCGTCTCGGGGCGTCCGGCGAAACGGTCGGGATGCAACTGCCGCTGCCGCTCCTGATAAACCTGCTCCAACACCGTCGCATCCACGTCGAACAGATGATCGAGCCCGAACACATGGAAAAAATCTTCTTCCGGATTGGGCGGCTGCACCGCGCCGCAGGAGGGGCACAACGGCTTTTGATCCAACAGCGCCCGGCAGGTCCAACATCCTTGGCAGGTCTTGCGATTGGCATCCACGGCAACAACGTCCTACCATGTTTTGGGTTTGAAATCCTCGGGGTTGTCCAAAAGGACCGCCTCGCCGGATTGGGCGATGACGAACAAACCGTTCTTGCGGGCAAAATTGGTCGCCAGGGGACTCATGACGATCCCCGCCACCGCGCCATGAACTCGACACTCGCCATAACGGGGGAAAAATTCCTTGAAACGGCTCAGTCGTTTCAAGTGGTATTTCACGTCGCTGGTGGTGAGCGTACTTTTGATCTCCACCAGCACCACCGCGCTCTGGTTGACTACCAGCACATCGACTTCCATCCCAAGGCCGTCGTCACGACGCACCTTGACCCGCTGATGGACCTCATGCACCGGAATCCCCCGTTCGGAAAAAAGCCGGACGCAAGCCGGAGCGACGATCCCCTCGACGAACATGCCCCATTTGTCGGCGATGGCATCGACATTGCGCGACACCCGTTCGACATTGGCCGTAAGGGCTTGGATCATGGCGTTCAATTCGTCCCGGCGAGCCTCATCCGCTTTCCGGCGAGCCTCATCCGCTTTCCGGCGAATGTCATCCTCTTTCCGGCGAATTTCCGCCTCATTTCGCCAGTTCTCCGACTGTTTTTCCGACTCGCGAAAGAGGTTCCACATCTCTTCCACGGTCACGGTTTCGCTGGGGCTCATCGAGAACCTCCTTCGGGGGGAGAATGAAACACCGAACCATTATACCTTGAAAGACTCCCCGCAGCCGCACCGCTCCTTTTCGTTGGGGTTGCGGAATTTGAACCCCGACTTGAAGTTTTCCGTGACGAAGTCCACCTCGGTTCCCGACAGCAGCAGCAACGCCTTGGGATCCACCACCACGGTGACGCCCCCCTGCTCGAACTGCTTGTCCTCCTCCCCCGGCTGGTCGCAATACTCCAGCTTGTAGGAGAAACCGGAGCATCCCCCGCTGGCCACCCCGATGCGGATGGCCGCCTGGGGGGTGCCCCGTTTTTCCAACATGTTTTGCATCTGCCGGGCCGCCTTCGCGGTCACGGCAAGGGTCAAGTCCGCCATCTTTCATCCTCCCGCGCCATCCGGCGCTCGGGTTCGAGGGGTTATGCCGCGTCCTTGGGGGATTGCTTGCTCTGGTAGTCGGCGATGGCCGACTTGATGGCGTCCTCGGCCAGCACCGAGCAGTGGATTTTCACCGGAGGCAGGGCCAACTCCTCGGCGATCTCCTTGTTTTTGATCAGGAGGGCCTGATCCAGGGTCTTGCCCTTGACCCATTCGGTGACCAGGGAGGAGGAGGCGATGGCCGAGCCGCAGCCGAAGGTTTTGAACTTGGCGTCGGTGATGACCCCCTGCTCGACGCGAATTTGCAGCTTCATCACGTCGCCGCAGGCGGGGGCACCGACCATGCCGGTGCCGACGTTGCTGTCGCCCTTGTCCAACGCCCCGACGTTGCGGGGATTTTCGTAGTGGTCGATGACCTTGTCATTGTACGACATCTGCTTGCTCCCGGATTCCGGAGGACGATGCGGCCCGCGTTGTTCTCTTGGGGGGCTGTTCTGGCGCGTCGTCGGTCAATGGGCCGCCCATTGCACCGAGTGGATATCGATTCCTTCCTGCGCCATCTCCCACAGGGGGGACATCTCCCGCAGTCGTTGCACCGCCGTCACCACCATCGCCACCACTTGGTCTACCTCGTCGGGGGTGGTGAAACGCCCCAGGCCGAAGCGGATGGAGGTGTGGGCCAACTCCACGCTGACGCCCAACGCCCGCAGCACGTAGGAGGGTTCCAGCGAGGCGGAGGTGCAGGCGGAGCCGGAAGAGACCGCCACCCCCTTGATCGCCATCATCATCGACTCCCCCTCGACGAAGGCGAAGGAGAGGTTGAGGTTGCCCGCCAGACGATGTTCCAGGTGGCCGTTCACCGTCACGTGGGTCAGTTGGTCCATGATGCCCCGGCGCAGCCGCTCCCGCAGGGCGGTGACGCGGGCGTTCTCCTCTTCCATCTCCCGCCCGGCGAGGGCGCAGGCCTCGCCGAAGCCGACGACGAGGGGCGTGGCCAGGGTGCCGGAGCGCATCCCCCGCTCGTGACCGCCGCCATGAAGGAGGGGTTGCAGCCGCACCCGGGGTTTGCGTCGCACGTAGAGAGCCCCGATCCCCTTGGGGCCGTAAATTTTGTGGGCGGAGACCGACATCAGGTCGATGTTCATCGCCTCCACGTCCAGGGGCATTTTGCCCAGGGCCTGGGCGGCGTCGGTGTGAAACAGCACCTTTTTGCGGCGGCACAACGCCCCGATCTCCTGGAGGGGCTGCAACACGCCAATCTCATTGTTGGCCGCCATGAGCGAAACCAGGATGGTTTGGTCGTCGAGGGCCGCTTCCAGGGC
>JADGAP010000154.1 GCA_015231965.1 Magnetococcales bacterium
TGCATCTCCTGGCTCCGCTTGACGTGATGTGCGAATTTTGAATGGAACCACTATAATCCGTGGCAAGGGCCTTACTTCTGGGGGAGGCGAACGAGATGGAAACCGATCCTGCCGCTCCGGCTGACCGGCCTGCTCCCGTTGCGCAGGGCGGACGCAACCTCCTAGGAAAGTTGAGCCAGGAGCCGCCGCGCAAGAGACGATGGAAGCCAAGTTGTCATCCACAGGCTTCTTGGCTTGCAATCGCCCCGCAATCGGCAACGTGCGCCTTTCGATCATCCAAAGTGATGAGCGAAAGGCACCTGGGCGGCGCACCCGGACGGGATCGCGCCTCGACGGGGGAACTATTTTTCCGGCAGGGTCAGAAGGTAGGCCAGAACATCCACCTGGGTTTCGACGCTCATCGCCCCCAGGGTGATCATATCCTCGCCGGGCTGGCCGTTGCGAATTTTATGCAGCGCCTCCCAGGGATTGCCCCGTGCCGCGCCGCCCAGGTATTCCGGCTCCTTTTCGTCGCCGAAGTTGATCTTTTTGCCATCCAGGCCGTGACAGCGATAGCAGATGGTCTGATAGAAAACCCTCCCCTTTTGGGCGTCGCCCTTGACCTTGCCGTCCACGATCCAGGGTTCCATCTCCAATTGTCCCCGGGTGACGAAGACGGAGAGGGCCTTGATCGAGGCCTCGGAGAGTAGATCCGGGGTGTAGCGATGGTTGGCATCCCGCAGGATGGCTGCCGCCTTCTCCGGCTCCTGGCCCATCCACCCGCGAATCCCCTTGATGCCGGTATAATGTTCGGAGCCCTTGTCGCCGAACGCCCCATCCTTGCCCCGATAGTCCCAGCCGTGGCACGCCTTGCAACGCCAGGTGTCCATCCCCTTTTTCTTCCCCAGGGTGGGATAGGCCGGATGGGTCTCCCGGGGGGGCCTTTTTTTCAGCTCCTGGCCCCAGTTGTCGTAGAGCTTTCCCCCCTGCACGACGAGATGCTTTTCGGAGATCTCGATCTCCGCCGCCCCGCCCACGACCCAGGGGAAGCATGCCGCCAGCACCGCCGCCACGATCGTTCGGATCCCTTGCCGTTCCATTCCGCCGCCTCCCCTCCCCGCGATTGACTCGAAACCTCAGGCATTCACCACCAAACCATGGGACTCCCGGGAGAAGGTCGCCGCCTCTGGAGTCCCCACGGCCGACACCACCCGATTGCGCCCCTGGGCCTTGGCCTGATACAGCGCCTTGTCCGCATCCTTGATCATCTCTTCCGCCGAGGCGTAGCGGCCGTTGATAAAATGGGAGACGCCGATGCTGATCGTCACCTTCAGTCCGTCGATCTCCAACGCCTCCACGGTTTGGCGAAACCGGTCGGCCACCTGGTGGGGGCCCATCCCCGTGGCGTCGTTGGGAATGCCGGGAAGCACCACGCAAAACTCCTCGCCGCCGTAGCGGCAGGGGAAGTCGGTCTTGCGGAAAAATTGGGCCATGGTGCGTCCAATCGCCTGCAACACCCGGTCGCCTTGGTCGTGGCCGTATTGGTCGTTGAATTTTTTGAAGTGGTCCACATCGAAGAGCAGCAGCGACATTTGCACGCCGTAGCGATGGCAGCGCATGAACTCCTGCTGCAACAGTTCGTCCAAGCGCCGCCGGTTGAACAGTCCGGTGAGCTTGTCGGTGTAGGAGAGTTGCCGCAGTTCGTTTTCCAGCTTTTTTTCCTCGGTCACGTCCCGCAGCAGGGCGGCGTTGCCCAGCAACACCCCCTCGCCGGTAAAGATGCGGGCGGCGTGAATATTCAGCACCTTTTCATTGTAGACCACGGTATCCGGCATGTTGATGCCGCTGTTCTCCAGCATCACTTGGACAAACTCTGGATCGTCGAGGATGTTCACGAAGCCCTGACCGATAATCTGTTCATCGGTTTTGCCCAGCAGGCGTTCGGCGGCGGGGTTCACCAGCACCACCTGACCCTGACCATCGGTGATGATGATCCCCTCGCGGGCGCTGAGGATGATGGTGGTGAGTTTGTTGCGTTCCTGCTGAATGCCGTTGTGGGTGCGTTCCAGTTGGCGGGCCATGTCGTTGAAGGTGAGGGCGATATGGGCCAACTCATCCTCGCCGCGCACCTCCACCTTGTGGGCAAGATCCCCCTCGGCGACCCGGCTCATGGCCGCTTCCACCCGTTGGATGGGCTGCAACACGGTGTTGCGGAGGATCAGGAAGAGCAGAACCAGCAGAAAAACCATGGCGATCGCCAGAAACCTCGCCGATTTCAGATTGGTCTCGGCGATGGCCGACTCCATGGAGGCCAGGGAGGTGGTGAGCATGACCACGCCCCGCACCGCGTCCTCCTTGTCGTGGCAGTAGTGGCAGTCCCGGTCATTGGAAATGGCAATCAGGAAGGTTTCCAGCGGCTCCCCCTCCCGGCTGCGCTCAAAAGAGCGGAACATCTCCGGACGGGGCGTTTGTTGCAAAAATGCCAGACGCGCCTCGGGAAGAATGCGCCGTTCCTCTTCGTCGTCGCGGGGCTGGAACAGGGTGCGGTTGCGGCGAAAGTTGACCGCTTCGATGGTCTGGTTGTCCAGGAACGCCTCCAGACCGTTGGTGCGGAGAATGTGCAAATCGACCAACCCCGGCGTCTGTTTCAACCGGTCGGCGTACTCTTGGGCCAACTCCGCGTGACCCGCCATCATGATGGCCTTCATGCCGGCGATGATGCCGTGAATCTGCTCGCCCCGCGCCTGTTCGTTAAGCCGCTGGATGATTTCCCGCGCATGGGTGGAATACAAATGGTGCATTCCCGCCAGGATCGCGAGAAGAACCACGCCCACCGCCAGGAGAAACTTGCGCCCGATCTTGCGACGAATGAATAGCATGTTCTTAGACCCGGTTTAGGTTTATGAATGAACAAGTATTATAACAAAAATAATTGTAATCGGCGTCTTTTCTCTACCCCCCTGGGCATCCTCCACGGCGACGTGGGGATTTTCGGAAGAAAAATCGTTCTCGTTTGAACGTAGCGTGGATCGAAAAAAATTGCAATGGGGCGCGGTAAAAGGATCCCAAAGCCCCCCCCATCGGCAGGGACAATACCGAATAACCCCTTTGAAGCAAGCGGAATTAAACGGTGAAACGGAAAGCGCGAGGCGGGGAAGGAATCAATCGCGGCTGAGTTCGATGACCAGGGTTTGCAGATCCGGCTCCTTGGCGCGCAACGCCTCGGCAGCCTTTTCCGCCGCTTGACGTTGGGAAAAATTGAGGCGCACGGCGTAAAAGGAGCGTTCAAAACGCACGATTTGATAGACGTAGGCGGCATATCCCAGCTTGCGCAACCGCTGGGCCACCCCCTCGGCGTTGATCCGCTTGGTGTAGGAACCGGTCTGAACCACATGGTAGACCTCCCCCACCACCAACTTACGGGGGGCGTCGGCGGTTTTTTCCGCGTAGCGCAAATCCTCTGGGGAGACCGCCTGCTCCAGGGGACGATGAACCTCGCCGGTCGCATTGGAACCGCGCCGCATTTCCGGCGTCACGGCGTACTCCTGGGCAACCTTGCCAGCCCCGGGAGGGGCGGCGGCGGGCGGTTCCGGCGACGGCGCGGCGACGGGCTTGGTCTCCTTGGGGGCCACGGGCGGGGGAGGCGCGGCGACGGGCTTGGTCTCCACCGGAGGCGGAACCGGGGGGGGAGGGACCGGTTTGGTTTCGCCCGCCGGTTCTGGAGGCTTGACGGGAGGGGCGCTCTTGGCCGCCAGGGCCGCCGCGTCAATCCGCACCGGCGAGGGGGCCATCAACGGGGCCAGTTCCGCCTTGCCCTCGCCGGACTTGCCCTCGCCGGACTTGCCCTCGCCGGACTTGCCCTCGCCCGTCTTGCCCTCGGGGGATTTGGCTGCGGGAGCGGGGGAGGGGGGCTCGCTCTTGACCGGCGCGACCGCTTTGACGGGAGTCGGAGGGCTGGCCTTCACCGGCTCGGCGGATCTCTCCCATCGCTCCCCCTTGGTCGCGACGACGGGCTCCTCCTTGGCCTCCTTGGGGGCCAGGGCCGGTTTGATCTCGGGACGGGAAACGGAACTCCCGCCCCCCTTTTCCGGCGGAGGAACCGGCAGGGGAATGGTGCGGGCGCCCAATGGGGGCGTGGCGGCGGGAGTCTTGGATGGCGGCGCGACCGGAGCGACGGCCTTGACCGGCGAGGAAACCCCGGTGGCGACCTTGGCGGAAGAGGCGGCGGACGGCGGTTTGGCACCGTTATCCGCGCCCGCCGCGCCCTCCTTGCCCCCCTTGCCCTCGGATTTCGGGGTGATGTCCAGGGAGACGGTCTGGGGGCCGGAGACCCGGGAAGGGGCGTCGGACGGAGGGGAGCCGGTCCCGGCGAGGAAGCCCAGCAGCGCCAGCGCCCCCCCCGCCCCGGCCATCCAGGGCAACGGACCGCCCACCCGCCAAATGGCCCCATGGGCGGTGGAAGCCCCCATGGCCCGCAACACCGCCGCCCCCGTCACCCGACGACGACCTTCCCGACCCACCAGGGATTTGCGCACAATCAAATTGATGTTGCGGGGAACCCCCCGGCTCAACAACAACAGGTGAAGCCACCCGCTCCAGGTGAGATCCAACACCTTGCCCTGCAACTTGGCGTGGAGCGCCTCCACGTAATCCCGGGACTCCCGCCAGGTCAGGGGGGGCAAATCGGCGACGCCGCTCACCCGCTCCCGCAAAAACTCCCCCTCGGGGGTGGCCAGCAGATCCAGCACCTCCCGTCGCCCGGAAAGCAGCATCACCACCGGGTTGCGCTCTTCCAAACGAAACGACGCGAGATGGGCCAGCCACGCCAAATGGGGTTCGGAAAGATGATGCGCGTCATCCACCATCAGCATCAATCGCCGTCCCCCGGCGAGACGCTGCTCCAACACCGCGATCATCCCTTCCAGGCCGGGCTCGGCGAGAAACTGCTCCACATGCTCCGCCCCGCCGCCGATGGCCAGGATCAGTTGGGCCAGAAATTCCCGGGGCTCCTCTGCCGGATGGGTGATGAAGGCCGATTCCAGATTGCTGGGCAAAATTTCCCGGGCGCGCAGCAGCATGAGGGTTTTGCCCATGCCCGGCTCGCCGGTGACCACCACCACCCCCTCCCCCTTGGCGATGACCGAGCGCAACACTTTCCACGCCCCCTCGTGGCTGCGAATGGGGACGTGAAGTTCTGGACGCGGTCGCCATCCAAAAGGCTGCTCGGAGGCGGAAGGGGAGGCGACAAACGACATGGGCGAACCGGGGCGCGGGCGTCCATCCGATCGTCGGAGAGATTCGTCGACGAGGGGGCGCAACCAGACCGGTCCTCAGGATAACCCGCCGCCGGTTGAGGGAAAAGGTTCCACGACGTCCTTCCCTGGGGAACCGATCTCAACCCCGGGAACCCCTCTCCTCGAAGCGGACGAAGGCATTGCAGGGTTGACCGGAGAGCCGTTGCACCGCCTGACTCGGCAGGCCGTCGGCCCGCACCCCGGCGATTTGGCAAAGGTGGCTCCCCCCCTCGTTTTCCGCCTGGAGAAAATGGCGGCAGCCGTGACACTGGATGGGCCGGATCTCCTCGCCCCACCAATAAACGGGATAACGCCGACCGGGGGCCAGATTGTTCACCAGCAACGCCACCGCCAGCATCAACAGCGCCCCGCTGACGGCGGGAACCAGCACGTAGAGGTATCCCAGCTCGTGGATCCGCTCCGAGCCGATGACCGCGATGAGGGCGGTGGCCCCCCCCGGAGGATGCAGGGTGCGGGTTTGCTGCATGACCACGATGGCCGTGGCTACCGCCATCGCCCCCGCCAGCCAGGGAGTGTGGCCAAGGGATTGTTGCATCGCCACCCCCACCACCGCTGACAGCAAATGCCCCCCCACCAAGTTGCGAGGTTGAGCCAGGGGGACGTTGATCGCCCCGTAAATCAATACCGCCGACGCCCCAAAGGAGCCGATGATCAGCACCAAATCCCCGGGGGCCAGGAGATGATCGTGCAACCACCCCACCAGGGCGATGCCGAAAAAGCCCCCGATCCACGACCACCCCATCTCCGTGGGGCTGACCCGGGGAGGGATTTTGCCTCCGCCACGCCATTTTTGCCGAAATTCCGCAGAGAAGGGAACCATCGCCATGAGCGCCTCGCGCCTACGATCCGGGGGGGAGAGAAGGGAGCGGGAGCGGGAGACATTTCTCGAATCCCGAGGCCTCGCATCATCGAGTCGTTCCATTTCAGATTTGCATATCAGGTCAAACGACGCCTGGGGGTGCAACCGACTTTATCACGACGAAACCGTCATTCCCGCAGAAGCGGGAATGACGGTTCATTTTGGGCATGGGCTCCTTGCATCTGCAATCTCCGCATGGGCAGATTTCAATCGAAACCACCACAGACTCCCCATTCTGACCGGAAAAGCCCTGGATCCAGGTCAAGAAAGGGGCGAAGCGGGGGCGTCCAGAGCAAAAAAAATGGGGGCGATAGAATCGCCCCCTGCCTTGCCGAAGGCCTGAACATTCAGACCGTCACATCGAGGGAAGGTTTCCTGCTTCCGGGCGGATTTTCCCCCTCCTCGCCCTGAGCCCGGGCGGCGGCGCTGAGGAAAAATTGCGTCACCAGATCCTGGGTTTTGTTCAGTCGTTCCTGCCGTTTGGCCAAGTCAACCTGAAACCGGCTGGGCCTGGGGGGCGTCAGGGATTTGGCCTCCTTTTTTTTCTCTTCCTGCCCCACCGCCTCCCGCCCCTTCTCCTTCGCCTCCTCGCTCAAGGTGGCCTTGACCCCTTCGCCCCCCTTGCCGTTTTCCACCGTGCGGGCTTCCAACTGCAGGGCGTTTTGCGTGCGCAGGTCATCCAACGCCCGGGTGGCGTGGGCCTGGGTTTGCAAGGTATTGGGCTGACCCGCCGCAGTGGCGGTATTTTGCAGGGAGTTGATCATGGGCGTTCTCCCACCCTGGTGCTCTTGAAAAGGAGCGCGGGGGCGTTGCATTTCGTCGAACCGTTCCGGCTTCCGATTCCATCCCCGGGGCCGCCGAGGGTGTAATAGCCGCGCATCCCTTCTATCGGTCGGCCTGGAGAAAGGTTGAGGTTTTTTTCACCGTTCACGAAAATCTTGTTAAACATCTATATTATGTTATTTTTAATTCATAGTTTGATCTTTCTTCCTGCATCCTTATGTTCAAGGGAGTGTTGACAAAGGAGGGATCACACGGTCGTGAAACCAATTTGCATCAATATGTCACCTATGCTGCCAAGACGGTGAATCGCTCCAGGGTTAACACTCCCCCGCCGTTTTGTGCTTGATTCCTTCTGGACTTCGTCCCACCCTGGCGCGACCCTTGACGCTCCTCCTTCCCCCCCCTTTATTTTCCGCCATGACCTCCCCACGCCTCCCAGCTCCGCCGCCGCTCCCCTTCGCCGACCTCACCGCCGCTCTGTTGCGCCACCACGCCCGCCATGCCCGCCCCCTTCCTTGGCGCGAGACCACCGATCCCTACCCCATCTGGATCTCGGAAATCATGCTCCAACAAACGGGGGTGAAAAGCGTCATTCCCTACTACCAACGATTTCTCCAACGATTCCCCACCCTGACCCAACTCGCCGAAGCCCCCCTGGACGACCTGCTCGCCCAATGGCAAGGTCTGGGATACTACCGCCGCGCCCGCCACCTCCACGCCGCCGCCCGACAAGCCCTTTTGCAGGGGGGACTCCCCGACGATCTGGACGGTTGGATGAAACTCCCCGGCATCGGCCGCAGCACCGCCGGAGCGATTCTCTCCATCGCCTACCATCAGCCCCATCCGGTGCTGGATGGCAACGTCCAACGCTCCCTCAGCCGACTGCTGGCCCTGGACCTCCCCGCCGCCGCCCCCGCCGGGCAAAAAATCCTCTGGGAGACGGCCCGACAACTCACCCCCCCCGACCACCCCGGCGACTACGCCCAGGCGATCATGGATCTGGGGGCCGTCCTCTGCACCCCCCGCCAACCCCGCTGCCCCGAATGCCCCTGGTGCCCCTGGTGCCGCGCCGCTCTCCTGCAACGCCCGGAGGAGTACCCCCGAGCCGCCGCCCCATCCAAACCATTGGACGATTCCGCCGAATCCGCCAAACCCGCCAAATCCCCCAAACCCCGCCGCCTCCAACTCTGCCTGCTGCTGCAACGGCCCGACGGGGCCATGCTCTTTCGCCAACGGCAGGAGTCCCTTCTCGGCGGACTCTGGGAACCCCTCTCCGGACCCATGACCCCCGCCGCCCTGCCGGACGCCCCCCCGGCGGACCCCCTGGAGACGATCCGCGCCCTCGCCGCCGCCGTCGGGGTGGAACTCCAGGGGCCGATCCGCCCCCTGCCGGAGGTCGTCCACGTTTTCACCCACTTCCACCTCACCGCCCGACCCTTCCACGCCCTCGCCGACGCGGCGGACCCCCCCCCCCCCCCCCCCCCCCCCCCCCCCCCTCCCGCCCCCACCAACCCCCCCCCGCCCCCCCC
>JADGAP010000155.1 GCA_015231965.1 Magnetococcales bacterium
GTGAAAGCACCACACGGCAGGAGTATATCATATCACTCTTTGGTTAACACTCCCCCATTGCAATCATCGATCATCAACCGTTCTTTGATGACATGTTTATCAAGGAAGTTGAGTCGTTCCGCGAGTTAGAAGCGAACAAGACTATTCAGATTTATGACCATCTGACTTTTGAAGGGCAGCTTGGATATCAATACATCCGCCGGAGGGAACACCATCCGATTTGGAGCCATGTTGTAAAAATGAAACCCATCGTGCTGTCCGATTTCAACGGAGACGGTTTTGAGGATGTCGCCTATTATATCGACGTAGTGAGTACGCAATATTGCGAGGAAGTGACCATGGACGTGGCGAAAACTCGCGAAAGCGGGCCTGACCGGTGCAGCGAATATTTCCAACACTATTTCATCGGCTACGCCACTCGGTTGGATGAACACTCCCCTTATATTCCACTGAAGTTGAAAGAAGATGGCCCCGTGTTAACGGCTATTGGTTGGGAAAACTACGGATTGGTTCCCCACCTCAGGACTCCGGAAGAGGAAGTCGAGCTGATCAGAAAACTTTTTCCAGACTCGAGGAAGGAAATATACGGATTTCATTGAACCTCCGTGTCGTGTTGATCCTCGCGTCAAACCGCCCAGGCCGAAGAGCCCGAGGCCTGAACCATCCCCAAGGCCTCGACCTGGACGCCCCTGCCCGAGCCCGACGCGGTTGACGACGGTCAGGACTTGGGGATGACTCCAAGGAAGATCCTCATCTGCAGGAGAAGCCGCGCCGTAGTGCGGCGACGGAGGACGGGCAGGATGCGTGTGCGCGTCTGTCACGAAAACAACAAGCCCAAATCCGGCGAACCCAGCAATGATGAAGTGAGTTCAAGGTCCGGCCCATTCGTGTTGCCTGAATGAGGCGCGAAATGATGGCCATGGGGTCGTAGCGATTATTTACGTTATTTTCATCCAGCCCAAGGAGAACGCAACATGACACCCCCCCCCTCGGCCCAAGAGTTGGCGGGCCACTATGGAGCCCTGTTTCAGTCATCCCATGGCGAATGGGTGCTCAGGGATCTCAACGAGGCCTTTGTCCAACGGCTCAACCCGGCGTTGGAAGAGGAGATGAGTCAGTTTCCCCACCCCTACCGCGCTTATGTGGAGATCGGCCAGCGGATGGTGGTGCAAAAGCTGAAGGCGGCCATTGAGGCCAGTGGTTTTCACATCTTGATGGAGGAAGCGATCGATGAATACGATGTTGGATGACATTCCCCCCACCACCGGCGCGCCCGTCGAGGAGTCCGCTCCCAGTGTCGGATTCAATGTTCCCCCGGGCGGAACGAACCACTCATCGGCGGGGACGCCCTCCGGCAAGGGGTTTCACGACTCCCTGCCGGAGGATCTGCGCAAGGATCCTACCCTCAAGGGGTTCAAGGATGCGGCGGGGTTGGCCAAATCCTACGCCAGCCTGGCCCGCATGATGGGCTCGCGGACCCCGATCCCTGACGAGAAGTCGGATCCGGCGGCGATGAAGGAGTTTCGCGAAAAGGTGGCCAAGGTGCCCGGCGTGGCCATTCTGCCCGATGCCGCTGACGAAGCGGCCAAGGCCGCCCTGTGGGACAAGCTGGGGCGTCCCAAGTCCCCGTCGGGTTATCACATCGACCGCTCGTCCTGGCCCAAGGACGTGCCCTACGACGATAAAATGGAAAAGGCCTTTTTGGAAAACGCCCACAAGGCGGGTTTGACCAAGGACCAGGTGTCAGGGCTCTCCCAATGGTATCATGGGCAAATGGGCGAGGCCCTGGCCACGGTGCGGCACATGCGGGAAGAGGCGCGCAAGGAGGCGGAAATCGCGCTGCGCAAGGAACTGGGGCCCGCCCTGGAACGCCATTTGGGGGCGGCCCACGCGGTGCTGCGGGAGTTCTCCAATGACCACACCCTGCGGGAGATTCAGGATGGGTTGGGCAACCATCCCGGATTGATTCGGCTGCTGGGCAAGGTGGGCGTGTTGTTGCAGGAAGACGGCGCCACTGGATTGGGCGGATCCGCCGCCCCGGCTTTGACCGTGGGCGAACTGCGCTCTCGCATCCATACCGACATCCTGGACCCCGCCTACCTCGACGGCGGTCATCCCAACCACGACGCCGTGGTTTCCCGGGTGGGAAGCTACTACAAGCAGCTCTACGAACTGGGATTCGATTCGTAAAACCTGGTGCGTTGACCAGGGAACCCAATGATCGCGTTCGTTGAATGAACCATCGCGTCGTCTTCACTTGACGCGGCGGCGACCCGGCGCGGAAAAGAGTGATGATAATTCTTTTTCGCGCCGTATTTCCTTCTCGTGAGCAATCCACGCAACATGTGCGCAAGGAGTCTGAAATGACCTGTCGAAATAACCCCATTGGCCACGGGCAAGGATTGTCCGCGGCAAGGGAGGCGTGTGAAATCAAACTGCCGCCCCATCACCCCTGTCTGGAGTGCCAGCACCGTCAGGCCATGCCTCGCGAGTGTCTGCCCAAGGGCATGGGCGGTCCCTGCGATCATTCCCAAGGAGAGGTCTCGTGACCCAATGCCCTCATCCCGTCGGTAAACGCCCTTGGCGTCCCCAACCCGGACCGTTTCGCCACCTCGCCCGCATGACCATGGCGCGCATGGCGGAAGTTCGCAAGATTCCGGACCTGCGTCAACAACTCCACGCCTGGAACCGCATGTTGAACGAGTTGGGCGAGGAGGTGGAGCGGATGTACAACCTGACGCTGCATCCCGAATCCGCGCCGGTTTCAAGCCAGGGGAGGGGCTCATGCAACGCACCATCGACACCTTGATTCTCCACTGCTCCGCCACCACCGACGGACGCCCCCACACCGCCTCCGACATCCGACGCTGGCACACCGATTCGCCTCCCTCGGGCAGGGGGTGGCGGGATATCGGCTACCACTTCGTCATCCGCACCGATGGAACCATCGAGCCGGGGCGCCCTGTCGCCACCCCCGGCGCCCATGCTCAGGGTCATAACGCCCACTCCCTTGGCATCTGCCTGGTGGGGACGCGACGCTTTTCCAAACCCCAGTGGGAGAGCCTTCGGTTGTTGGTGGTGGGATTGCTGGGGAGCGACTTTCCCGGCGCGGCGGTGATCGGGCATCGGGACGTGGAACCCCTCAAGGAGTGCCCCGGCTTCGAGGTCCGGCGGTGGCTGGATGAAGGGATGAAGGCCCTTCCGCAACACCTTTTGCCGTAATTGGCGTTGTCCTTCGGTGGACGACGACTTCTCCCCCTCCCCTGGCGGGAGGGGGAATCTTTCTTCACCCTGTTACCTTGATCAGGAGAATCACGATGCCATGCAAGCCCGGTGGTGGTGGTCAGTGCCAAGAGTATAAGCCCGAAAATGGCGAGTTCACGGGTCCGGGAGGCGGGGGAGGGAGCGCGGCGGGTCCGAAAGTAGACGAACCCCGTCATCCCTTGTACGATAGCCCGGCGATGGATCAATTGCGGTCGCAGTACCACACCAAGCAGTTTTTGGACTGGGCCAAGGCTGCGGAAGAACAGGGGCAGCACCGCGAAGCCGCCTTGCTGCGCGAAATGGCCAAGCGGGGCGGCGGTGAGGATAAATCCGGCTTGCTACAGTTTGATCCCAACGAGCGGGAGGAGAGCCGCATCGATGCGTTCCACCAGTTCTATGAGTATGACAAGTACAAGGGGCATCCTCCCTTGACGGAGAAGGAGATTCAACGGATCATTGACGTTGCGAGTGAATGGGCGAAAGGTACGTTCCGTTACCAGTCTATCGGGATGGCGACGAAGAAGGGGGTGGGCGGAGACTGCTCTGGGGCAATCTTCCGGATTTTCAATGAGGCCGGATTTCCGATGGATTTTTCTCGTGCCGGAGAAATCGGGACCAATCCCCACTTCAAGCAGGTTCCGGAAAAAGACAAACGTCCAGGTGATATTGTTCAACTGAAGCAGTTGGATCCGAATGCCACATCCCCATGGCACGTTGGGATTTATGATCCGAATGCGAAACCTGAGAAGCGGCATGATATGTGGCATGCATCGGTTGGCGCGAATGCCTATATATCGGCGGCAGTGAGTTCCGTAAAAGGCTTCAAGGTCACTGGATACTTTCGCTACTATAAGTAGGTCCGCTTATAGTCTGCGATTGGTTGGCTAACCTAATCAGTTCAAGACGTGTCTTGTATTTTTATTCTACAAGACACGTCTTGATCAAAATGAATGGAGCGGGACATGTTAAAAATATTTCTTACTGTTCTTATTGCGACGTTAACCTCTCATGCCCAGGCTGGATTGTATCAGGATTGTGAGAAAGCGATGGTCAGCCTGGACCGGTCTTCCGCTGACAAAGTTGTTGAGTTTATGGTAGAAAACGAATATAAGGGGTGTTTTAGCCTGAGGAACGACTTAGCCATTTTTACGCCTGATGGCGAGGTTGGAAGGAGAGACAAGGAGATCCTTGAGCAGGTAGGGGAGAACGATTATACATACGGACGAGTGTTGGACTACGATTACAGCAAAATAGTGATTGTCACTCAATATAAGGTTTTAGAAGTCTTGGAGCATGGTGATACCGCCATCGCCAAGGTTGAATTTAATCAAGTGGCAGCATCGTCAGGCGAATCCTGGGATCGGGTCTTGCACAAGGAGTTTCATTCGCATGATCCAGTTAAATATAATCTAGTTCGCCAGAATAGGCAATGGTATTTTGTCGATCCTCCGGTCTGGAGAATTTCCTATGATTATTTGCTTGATGTCTATCCGAAAGATCTTCAGCATTTACGATGGACAAAGCGAACATATGACCCTGATCCCACAAAAAAATTCAGAAACAATATCATGCTTGATGACCTGGACTTCCTGCGATCCATTGAGAAGACCGTGAGGGAGCATCAAAAATAGAGAGGAAGCTGACGCTTGCAATGAGGAAATACACGTATTGAGGGAAATGAAAGAGGGCGACATGTTGAAAATAATTTCCACTATCTTTCTGGTGATGTTAATCTCGCACGTCTCGGCAGGATTGTACCAGGACTGTGAGAAAGCGATGGCCAGCCTTGACCGGTCTTCCGCTGACGAAACCGTGGAATTTATGGTAGGAAACGAATTTAAGGGGTGCTATAGTCTGAGGAACGACTTAGCCATTTTTACGCCCGATGGCGAGGTTGGAAGGAGAGACAAGGAGATTCTTGAGCAAACAGGGGAGAACGATTATACATACGGACGATCCATGGATTTTATATACAGCAAGATGGTGATAGTTACTCAATTCAAGGTATTAGAAGTCTTGGTCCATGATGATGCTGCAATCGCCAAGGTTGAGTTTAATCAAGCGGCATCTTCATCGGGTGAATCCTGGGATCGGGTCTTGCGTAGGGAGCCTCGTTCTCATGAATTTGTTGAATATAATCTTGTTCGCCTTGATCGCCAATGGTTCTTTGTTGATCCACCTGTTTGGAGAATCTCCTATCACTACTTACTGGAAGCCTACCCGGAGAGATTGACTCATCTGCGTTGGACGAAGCGAACTTTCGACCCCGATCCGACAAAAAAAATCCGCAATAATATCATGTTGGATGATCTTGACTTTCTGCGATCCATTGAGAAGACCGTGAGAGAGCTTCAAAAATAGAGCGGAAGCTGTCGCTCGCAATGCGGAAATGCGTGTCTTGAGCGAATCGAAAGAGTGTGACATGTTAAAAATATTTGCTACTGTTTTTATTGCGACGTTAACCTCTCATGCCCAGGCGGGATTGTATCAGGATTGTGAGAAGGCGATGGCCAGCCTTGATAGGTCTTCTGCTGACAAAGTTATTGAGTTTATGGTAGGAAACGAATTTATGGGATGCTTTAGTCTGAGGAACGACGCCATTTTTACGCCCGATGGCGAGGTTGGAAGGAGAGACAAGGAGATCCTTGAGCAGGTAGGGGAGAACGATTATACATACGGACGAGTGTTGGACTACGATTACAGCAAAATAGTGATTGTCACTCAATATAAGGTTTTAGAGGTCTTGGCGCATGGTGATAAGGCCATCGCCAAGGTTGAGTTTAATCAAGCGGCGGCGTCATCCGGTGAATCCTGGGATCGTGTCTTGCACAAGGATCATCGCCCTCATGATCTTGTTGAATATAATCTGGTTCGCCAGGATAGCCGATGGTATTTTGTCGATCCTCCGATCTGGAGAATTTCCTATGATTATTTGCTGGATGCTTATCCAAAAGTGCTTCAGCATCTACGGTGGACGAAGCGAAAAATTGATCCTGATCCGACGAAAAAATTCCGTCGCAATATCATGTTGGATGATCTGGACTTCCTGCGATCCATTGAGAAGACCGTGAGGGAGCATCAAAAATAGGGTGCTGAATGGGCTCGCAAGGAGGACAAAGTGTATAAACGATTCATGGGGCTTCTATTGGCGGTGGTCGTACCCTTCCAAGCAATTGCGGTCTCTGACCATGATCTTGATCGGCTGGATCGGTCTTCGCCCTCGGAAACGGTGAAGTATTTTGTTGAGCAAGAATTCAATAGACGTGGTTCGACAAGGTACGATGTTGCGTCATTTTCCGCTGTTAGTAAGGTTGCGAAGAAAAATAAAGACATCGATGGTAAGTTCATGGATAATGATCATACATACGGCAAAGATCTGCATTTTGGAACGGATGAATTGATCGTTGTTCGGAGGTTTGATATCGAAAAAATTTACCATGATGGCGACCGTGGAGTTGCCATCGTTCATTATGATCAGGTCGTTTCCTCCAATGGAGCGCATTGGGACCGTGATTTGTTTCTTGACTTGAAGAAGTATGACCGCGTGATTTATCTTTTGCACCGCGACCGGGAAGATAATTACTGGTACATCGTTGATCCCCCAACATGGCGCGTTTCCTATGATTATTTATTGGAAGCCTATCCAAGCTACTTGAAGCACATGGGCTGGACATCGCGAACCATCCATCCGGATCCCAGTCAAAAAAATTTGAGCCAAATTATGCACGATGACCTGGACTTCCTACGATCCATTGAGAAGACTGTGAGAGAGCATCAGAAATAGAGCGGATGTCAGGGTTCGGAAGGAGAAGGCAATGTCGCATAACTATTTGAAGGTTTGGGCGGTTATCGCCTTCCTGGTTCCCTCGATTCCTGCTCTTGCGGGATATGACGAGGAGTTGAAACGGCTGGATCGGACTTCCGCCCGTGACACCGCCCAATTTTTTGTCGAAAAGGAGTTCAACGGGGAACGACTTGTCCGAAAGGATCTCGCGGTCTTTACCGAGCAAAGCAAGGAGGGGCGGCGGGATCGGCAGGGACAATGGAGAAACAAATCGGCAAACTATCAATATCGGAGGGAGTTGTTTTACGAATTTGAAGAAATCGTTCTTGTCTCACGCTGGCAACTGGATGAGGTTGTGGTGGAAGATCATCGCGGCTATGCCACCGTTGTTTATGACCGTCTTGGCCGTTCCGAAGGGGAATTTTTGGATCGGCGGCTGAAGGATGACCGGAGAAAAAACGACAAGATCATCCTGTTGCTCGTTCAGGATGCAGACGATCATCGATGGTACATCGCCAATCCCCCGCCCTGGCGCGTCTCCTTTCAATTTTTGCGTCAAGCCTATGCCCAGGATCTGGAACAGTACGCCCAGATTGAAAAATCTCGGGAACTCGATCCCGCCCTTCAACGCATGATTGAAATGATGCGCGACGATGCGGATACCATGCGCTCGATTCAGTTGACGCCGGATTAGCCTTATCCCAATGTTCCGAATCATGTCAGGGGAACGTCCAGGAATTTTCACGGACTGATCCCACTCACCCTCCCATCCATTCGATCCGGCCCGCAAGCTGTGCGGAGGCCGTTTTTTCGTCGTGCGCGAGTGAACCCTATAGGTTTTATCGTTATCGTCAGCAACGTGTTGTTCCCTTTCACCCTGTTTTGAGGAGCATGACCATGATCTATGAACTGGCTTTGGAATGGCTGCGCGAACCATCCAAGCCGAATATTTCTCCCATCCATGTACGAAAGCCACGTGAAACAACGAGGAACCTGGAATGAGTCGTCGCGTTTGTCGCGATTTCGGCTCATCCAGTGACAATGGATTAACCATGTTTTACCAACGGGCTGTTGCGAGAGAGGAGAACGAGCATGGGAATTGGAGCGGTCTTGAAATCCCACCCCAATTGGTTGCAACCCGACGATGACAACGGAACCAGTTTGGCGGATACTCAGATGAAACAAGGCAATCCGGTCACCGGCCACTTCGCCAAAAAGCTGGAGGTGTGGCGCAACACCTTGATCAAAAAGCCGGAAAAACAACTCCCGACGCCGACCCTGGAAAAGCTCAACCAGCGGGTGGGGGTGCATCAAAAGGCCATGGAGCATCTCAAAACCCTGAAGGACGACTTCACCACC
>JADGAP010000156.1 GCA_015231965.1 Magnetococcales bacterium
TCACCACACGTCGTAACCATTGGAATTATTGCGGATTTTTGCCAACAAAAAACCGCCCTGGGAGGCGGTTCGGGTGCGGAGAGTACTATTCAAAAACTAAATGGTGGAGCTGAGGGGGATCGAACCCCTGACCTCTAGAGTGCGATTCTAGCGCTCTCCCAGCTGAGCTACAGCCCCACGGACAGACGGGGGATTATCCACGGAGGGGGCTCATCGCGCAAGCGAAAAAATGGCGATGGCCAGGAGCAGGCGGTAGACCACGAAGACCATTAAGCTGTGGCTGCGCAACCAGGTGAGCAGCCAGTGGATGACGGCGAATCCGGTGAGGGCGGAGCCGACGAATCCCACGCCGAAGAAGGCCCACTCCTCGGGGGAGAGGGTTTGTCCCAGGAGTTTCATCAGTCCGAAAATGCCGGCGATGATGCCGATGGGGATGAACATGAGGAAGGAGAAGCGGGCGGCGTCGCCCCGGTCGAATCCGGCGAAGAGTCCGGCGGTGATGGTGATGCCGGAACGGGAGGTGCCGGGGTTGAGGGCCATGGCCTGGGCGCAGCCGATGAGCAGGGCGTCTTTCCAGGTGATTTGGTCGAGGGTGCGGCGGCGCTTGCCCAGGTAGTCGGCCAGCCCCATGAGCAGGCCGAAGACGATGGCGTTGGCCCCGATGAGCAGGGGGTTGCGGGCGTAGGTGGCGATGATCTCCTTGAAGAGCAACCCGACGATCCCCGCCGGAAGGGTGGCCAAGGCGATGAGCCACGCCAGCCGCCCCTCGGGATTGCCTTCCACCCCTTTTTCCGCCAGACTGCGGAAAAATCCCCGCACCAGCCCGACGAACTCATGGCGGAAGTAGAGGATGACCGCCGCCAGGGTGCCGGTGTTGGCGGCGATGTCGAACAGCAGCCCCTGGTCCGGCCATCCGAAGAGATGGGGGGCGAGAATCAAATGGCCCGAGGAGCTGATGGGAAGAAATTCGGTGATCCCTTGAATGACGGCCAGGATCAGGGCGTGCAGCAGTTCCATGCGGGGGGACTCCGACAGGGGGGAGAGGTCAACGGCAATTAACCGGGGCATCATTCCATCCGAATGATTATGCCCGTTTTTTTGATCCAGGGGGAGGGTTGCGATGGGCGAAGTGAATCTATCGGTTGGGGGGATGAAGTGCGGCCACTGCGTCAAGGCGGTGGAGCAGGCGGTGGGGGCGCTGCCCGGCGTGACCGGCTGCCTGGTGGATCTGGAGGCGGCCCGCGTCACGGTCGCGGTGAGCGACGCCGCCCCCGCCGACCTGCGCGACCGGTTCAAGGCGGCGATTGAAGAGGAGGGCTACACCGTCGCCGACGGGTGAAGTGAAGGGGCGGCTTTCTTCCCCCGTCGCGACCGGCGACGCAAGGCGCCGCAGGCCCGCGCACACTCACACTTCGAGAAAGCGGGAGAGGGAGATCATCGAGCCGAGAAATCCCAGGCCGATCCCCAATCCCATCATCAGCCCCAACTCCAGGGGGGGGAGAAAATGCATCGGCAGGGAGAGGCCAAAGGCCCGACCCAACTCCAACGCCACCTGACGCGCCCCAAGGAACAGCCCGGAGGTCAACCCCAAGGCGAGAAACGAGCCCAACACCCCTTGCAACACCCCTTCGTAGATGAAAGGAATTTTGATGAAGCTGTTGGTCGCCCCCATGAAGCGCATCACCTCCACCTCCTCCCGCCGGGCGAGGATGGTGAGCTTGATGGTGTTGGAGATGATCAACGCCACCGCCGACAGCAACAACGCCGACAGCGCCATCCCCGCATAACGCACCACCGTCACCACCGCCGCCAACCGGTCGGCCCACTGCCGGTCGAAGGAGACCGCCTCCACCTCCCGCCATTGGGCGATGCCGCTGGTCAAGGCGGCGGCCTTGGCCGGATCCGGCTCCAACAGTTGGAACTCCACGGCGTAGGGGAGGGGATTCTCCTCCAGCCCGTCCAGCACCCCCGCCTCGGTTCCCAACAACTCCTTCAGCCGCCCCATCCCCTGCTCGGGGGAGGAGACCACCGGAGAGCCGATCCCGGCCACATCCTCCAACCGCTTTTTCACCCGCTCCGCCTGTTTGCCGTCTTCCTGCTTTTTCAGAAAGATCGTCACCGTGTTGTCCACCCGCCATCCTTCCATGGCGGTATTGGCGTTGCTCAACAGCAGGGCGAAGGCCCCGTAGATGGTCAAGGCCAGGGCGATCACCATCACGGTGATCCAGTGGGAGAGGGAACCCTCGTGAAATTGTCGCCAGGCCCGGCGCATCGCCCGGCGGTGGAATCCCCCCCCCACCCGGAAGACCGGCGTCGGCGCGTTGACATGCCCCGTCGGCGTGGGACGAGCCGCCCCTCCCCGAGGCTTGCCCCCCCGGGAGGGGCGAGCGCCGCGAAAGCGATCCCACCAGGAACCCTTGTTGCGGATCATGGCCCCCACCCTCTCTGGGGAGGGTGGGGGGGATGAAACTTGTGGCACGTTAGTTGCGTCATAGGGTTGCAGGGGTCAGGGGAACGCGGGTCGAGGCGGGGAGTTGGGTAATTCGCCCATCGGCCATGTCGATCTGGGGAAAACCCAATTCCGCCACCAAATCTAGGTCGTGGGAGACGATCAACACCGTGGCACCGGACTGGTGCAGGGCGGTGAACAGGTCAAAGATGCGTCGGGCCATGGGCTTGTCCAGGTTGCCGGTGGGCTCGTCGGCGATGATCAACGGCGGTCGGTTGACGATGGCCCGGGCGATGGCCACCCGCTGCTGCTCCCCGCCGGACAAGGCGATGGGGCTCAGATGCATCCGGTCCTTGAGTCCCACGTATTCCAGGGTGCGCTGCACCTGACCGGGAATTTTATCCATGGGATGGCCTGCCACCTCCATGGCCAGGGCGACGTTTTCAAACACCGAGCGGTCGTAGAGCAGTTTGTAATCCTGGAAAATCACCCCGATGCCGCGACGCAGCAGGGGGATCTGCTTGGGGGTGAGGCGCTCCACGTTGCGCCCGTCCACCACCACCCCCCCCTCGGAGGGGAGTTCCGCCCGGTAGATCAGCTTAAGCACCGAACTTTTGCCCGCCCCCGAGTGGCCAGTCAAAAAATGGAACCCGCCCCGGGGCACGGTGAAGGAGACCCCCTTGAGGGCCTCGTAACCGGTGGGATAGCGCAAGTGGACGTTGTGAAACCGGATCATGGAATGACCAAACCCTCCCGGAAGCGCCGCCCCGTCCTCCGGAGCGATTCCAAGGATCCATGTTAGCCGCCCCATCGGGTTGGCGGCAAGCGGGGAAGGTGGGTTCACCCCCTCCCCACGCGGTTTTCGAGCGAGATTTTCGCATCCAACCTGTTTCACCGGCGGCCCCGGCCTTTCCAGAGCCGCCCAAGGAGTTTTGACCGTGTTGGTTCGTTGCCCCCAGTGCGAAACCCGCTTCGCGGTGTCGGAACAGCAATTGGGCCCCAGGGGGCGCTCGTTGCGCTGCTCCCAGTGCCGCACGGTCTTTTTCCAACCTCCGTCGGGAGCGCCGATCCTGCTGGACGAGCCCCCGGCGGTCCCACCGCCCCGCCCCGCCGCGGTCCCGGTTCCGGCTCCGGCGCGGGCCCCCTCGTCTTCCGCCCCCCCTCCGGCGGCCAAACGCCAAACGCCCCCGTCGGCCCCGCCGGTCAGGGCAACGATGCCCGCCCCCGCAGCGCAAGAGAGGGTCGATGGAGCGGGCACCCTGGTGCTTTCGGCCCCCATGGTTGCGGCGGCGGCTTCCACCGCTTCCCAACCCCGGACGCCCCCCCGCCCTGCCGACGATTTCGTCGGTCTGGACGACCTGGACGCCCTAAGCGGCGGCGGAATGGACGGCCTGGACGACCTGGAGGGGTTGGACGGTCTGGACGATTTGGAACAGATGCTCGACGGCCTGGATCACAAAATCCCGGACGGCACCGCCGGTCTGGAGGAGTTTGACGCCTTCGCCGACCTGGACGACGACCAGGAGCGCGCCTCCGATCCCTTCGCTTCCACGGCGATGCAACCGGAACCCGCATCGGAGGCGTTGGACGAGACGGATCATCTGGAGGAGTTGGACGATCTGTTGGAGGACGACGCCTTCTCGCCGCCGCCCTCCGCCGCTCAGGCGCGGAATCTTGACGCTCCCCTCGCCGCGACCGATGAGGAGGATTTCACCGACCTGGGAGCGTTGGACGAGCTGCTGGAGACTACCCCCGCCGGAAAAAAACTCGCCGACGATTGGGACGACGCAGCCGATGATCTGGCAGCGTTGGCGGCGTTGGACGATCCTGGAGGATTGGAGATTTCGAGCGCGCCGCGAGAGGACGAGGATCTGGACGTCCTGGCCGAGGCGGCCGACCATCTGGAGGATTTTGCGGACCTGGCCGACCTGTTGCGGGAAGAATCCCCGCCGCCCCCTTCCCCCGCCGCCGCCTCCCCAAGGGGCGGAAAATTGCGGGTGGAGCCCAGCATGGACGATGGGGATGGCTCCTTGCGAAGGGATCTGGACGCCGAACTTGGGCTCGGCTCGGGATATGATTCCGACCCCGAATTCCTGGATTCCGGCGACCTGCCCGACCTGGATGACCTGTTGACCGAGGATCGTGAACCCTCCTTCGCCGACGACGCGGAGGAGACGGGCATAAGCGACGCCGATTTGGAGGCGGGCCTGTTCGGGAAAGATGACGACACCGACGCCGAGTCGCTGTTGGACGGCCTGATGGCCGAGGAGGGCGGCGGCGCGGTCGACGACCTGGACGCCCTGCTCAACGAGGAGGGAGACGGGCTGGAGGATCTGGACGGGTTGTTGGCGGGTGAGGATGCCGGACGCGGTCAATTGCTGGAAGAGATCGATCTGGGCGACGAGGAGCTGCTGGGCGACGACGATATGGAGGGGTTGCTGGGTGCCACGGGTCGGGTGGAGGAGATCGATCTGGACGCGGAGACCATCCCCTCCGGCAAAAAACGGTTGAGTGCGGCGGAAGAGGACGCCCTGGGGGCTTTGGGCATGGCGGGGGCCAATCGCCTGACCGGTGCCGAGGAGGACGCCCTGGCCAGCCTGGGGCTGCGGGAGATGGACGACGAACCCGATACCCTGCTCAATCCCGCCTACCAGAAAAAATCCACCATCATGGATGAGGACGCCCTCACCCTGCTGGCCGGGGCGGGGAGAATGATTCCCGCCCAGCCCGACGACGACGACGAGGAGACGCCCAAGGCCCCCCCCCGGCGGCGCGGCGGCTCCCAGTCGCCCCCCCCCAAGAAGCGACTTCCCCTGCCCCGCATCGCTCCCTGGCCCCTGGCGGCGATGTTGGCCCTCACCCTGATCGGAACCTCGGTCTATCGCTTGGAGGCGGTGGAGGCGTGGCGATACGGCCTGCGCAGCACCTTCCAGGCGGAAAAGGTCGAGGGGGAGTGGAAAAAACTCCCCGCGGGCATGGCCCTCGTTCTCACCGGACAGGTGATCAACACCACCCGCCTTTCCCAGCACATGCCCTTCGTCAAATTCACCCTGCTGAACGGGGAAAACAAGGAGCTGGCGCAAGCCAAGGTTGCGCCGGGCCGTATTCTCTCCGACGCGGACATGGGGGCCGAGGCCCCCGTGGTCCGCACCATGATCGAACTGCAAAGCAAGGAAAAGGGGTTGGCCATGCCCAAGGCGCTGCCGGAAAAGGCGGTCCCCTTTCAGGTGATCTTTCTCGATCCCCCGCCGGAAACGGCGCGCTACAAGATGGAATGGGAATTTCACGAAGTGGACGCCAAGCGGGCCGGCGGCACGAAAAATTTCCAAAGCGCCTTTTGACGTTGCGGCGGGGGCTTGTTAGCGGGGGTGGCGTTACGTCAGGCGCGGCGTCGCCCCCGAGGCGGGGGGGAGGTGATCCGGCGGCGGGAGCGACGCCAACTCGGGGGGGAGGGATTTTTTTCCCCGAGGAGCGCGGAGTTCCAAACATTGGCGCAACTGTTTGCGAAAGGCCTTCTCCCCCCCGGCCAGATACATCTCCTTCAGGTTGACGAACCGCACCGCTCCCCGATCATTGACCAGGGCGGCCCCCAGTCCGCAGAGCTTGACCTGATTGTCGTTGTCGATCATCCGGATGCCCGGAACCTCAAGGTAAAATTCATCGTCCACCTGCAAAAAGCTGTTGGGGCGATGGCCATGGATCACCGTATGGATCCCCAGCCCCTTGAGCAGACGACTGATGCGCCGTCCGTAGGTCTCCCCGTCGGCGTCCCGGCTGGTGAACCATTTTTTCACCTGACGAACATCCCCCACGAACTCCAAACCCGCCTCGTCGCGGAACAGGGCGTAGCGCCCCTCGTGGAACGGCTTCCACATCCGGCGGTTGAAATCGTTGACGTCCGCCCCCTCGTCCCGCAACTGATGCAGCAGCAGCAGCAGATTGACCGTGGGATAGCCGTGGAGGTAAAGCACCCCGCTCTCGGCGTAGAGAAACAGTTGCGCCCGGATGAAATCCAACTCCCGATGGGTGAGATGGGAGTAATCCCCCAAGGCGGCCCGCTTGAGAATCTCCACCTCGTGGTTGCCCTGGAGCATGATCACCGGACATTCGGGGGGGGCGGTCTCCTGCAACTCCCAAAAATAATCCACCACTCGGGGTTCGGGATCCTGCTTGCTCAACCAGTCGCCGGTGTGGACGATGCGCACCCCCCGCACCTCCTCCCGCCACCGCCCCGCCCGGTCGCACACCCCGGCGATCCACAACGAATAGTGGACCGATTCCAGGCCGTTGTCGGTATCCGAAAGCACGATGGTCCAACGGGGCGCGACGACGGGCGCGGGGGGCGGCGCGACGAGGAATTCATCCAGCCTGGGGGAGGGGGTGAGGCGCTCGTCCATGGCGTCCATCTTCAGTCGGTCCGCGGTGACGGGGGAGGGGTGAACTCCCGCCGAGGGTTGGGGAATCGCGAGGCGGGCGATGGGGTCGCCCCATGGGGGAATGGCCCCGTCGCGAGGGTTCAGGGAAAAGGGGCGTCGGAGTCATTTGATAAAAAGAATTGATCCCAATCGGGCCTGTTCATTGTGCCCGGAAAGGCGGCCCTGGTCCAGGGGGACAGTAATAAAAAAAGGACGGGATGAACCCCGCCCTTTTTTCAGCCTGGACCCGGATTTTTCCCGAGGGGATTACCCCAAGGCGTCGGCGATTTGTTGCTGGATCCGTTCCGCCGCCTCCCGAGGATCCGCCGCGTCGCGGATGGGTCGCCCCACCACGATGTAGTCGGCCCCGTTGTGGAAGGCGTCGGGGACCGTGACCACCCGTTTCTGATCGTCCACCGGACGATTTTCCACCGGACGAATCCCCGGGGTGACGATCATCAGGCGGGGCCCCAACTCCTGGCGCAGTCGGGCCGCCTCCAGACCGGAGGAGACCACCCCGTCGCACCCCACCGCCAAGGCCCGCCGCGCCCGGGAGAGAACCAACTCCTCGACATTGCAGGCGAAGCCCAGATCGTCCAGATCCCCCCGGTCCAGGCTGGTCAGGGCGGTGACGCCGAGAATTTTGAGCCGATCGCCCTTCTCCTCGGCGGCGGCCCGCAACATGCCGTCGTTGCCGTGGACGGTGAGAAAGGTGAATCCTCGTTCACGGGCCTGCCGCACCGCCCGCCGCACCGTCTCCGGCACGTCGAACAGCTTGATGTCGGCAAAAACCTTCTTCCCCCGGGCCATGAACCAGTCGGCCAACGGGAAATATTCGCCGGTGAAAAAAAGCTCCAACCCCAGCTTGTAAACCGTTACCGAATCCCCCAGGCGTTCCGCCAGGGCGCGGGCCGCGGCGGGGTCGGGAACGTCCATGGCGAAAATCAGCCGCTCCCGGGCGGGGATGATCTTGTCGGAAGTCACATCACGCCTCCTCTTCCTCTTCCTCTTCCTCTTCTTCTTCCTCTTCTTCCAACTCCCACCCTTCCAGGGGGCGGTCGAGGAAGCTCATCAGCCGCTTGTTGCTTCCGAAATTCGCCGCGTCCGCCGCCAGCAGGGTCTTGGGGTCGGAGACGGGCTCGAAGGAGAAGTGCAGCGCCTCACCCTCCGCGACGGAATCCTCCAGCAGGTAGATCTCCCGTTCCTCGGTGAACCAATCCGCCAGATTGAACAGGCGGGGCTTCTCCATGCGGGTGAGGATGGGTTCCTTGTCCCCCAGGGTCAGGGTGACGCTTTGGCCGGGTTTCATCGCGGCGAAGTCCAAACGATCCTCGTCCACGTCGCATCTCCTCGTCGAAAGTTATAGTAATTTCAAACCAGTTTTACACATTGCCAGCCAAAGATTTTACGCTCGT
>JADGAP010000157.1 GCA_015231965.1 Magnetococcales bacterium
ATTCCCGCTTTCGCGGGAATGACGATCTATTTTTGGAATGAGTTCCTCGCTCCACTAAGTTCTTGGTGTGCAGATTTTAAATGGAATAACTATAATTTATTGCTGTATGATCTAAATATATTCGATGCCAGATCAACATGTTGAAACATATTGATCGGGGTAATCCGACAGACTGCCAGCCTCAAGGTCGCCATCGCCGGGGCCAAGCCTCGCCCTCGCCGGCAGCCGCCCGTTGGCTCAACTCCCGCTTCAGCCCCTCCAGTTGTCGGAGGGTCTCCGGCCAATCCCCCCCATTGTCGATCACCCGATCCGCCCTCGCCCGCTTGGCCTCTTCCGACCACTGACCGGCCATCGCCCCCTGCTGGGCCCGCGTCGACATCCCCTCGCCCTCCCGCCCCGCCAGACGAGACGCCCGCGCCCCGCCGCAGGTCACCACCACGGTCAGGTCGCAACGTCCCTCCTGACCGCTCTCGAAGAGCAGAGGGACGTCCAGCACCACCCATCCTCGGGGATGAGCGGTCGCCCAGGCCGCCAACGCCTCCCCCATCCGCCGCCACACCTCCGGATGAATCATCCCCTCCAGCACCCGGCGCTCCTCGTCGTCGGCAAAGACCCGCTCCGCCAGCCAACGCCGATTCAAGGGCCGCTCCGCCAGCGGCCCCTCCCCCAAGGTCGCCTCCGGGCCGAAATGGGCCACGATGCGCCGCCAGCCCTCCGTTCCCGGAGCGACCGCCTCTCGGGCCAGGACATCGGCGTCCAGGCGCAACGCCTCGCTCTCGTGGGCGGTCAACCACCCCGCCGCCGAGCTTTTGCCGCACCCCATCGCCCCAGTGACGCCCACCACCAACATCGGGTCGCTCCCCTTCCAGGAGATCCCGCACGGCTCCCCGACCGGCGCGGGACGGGCGAAGAAAAACCGGCCACCAAGGGCCGGTTCATTCCGGGACCAACGCCCTGCGGGCTCGTTCCCCGCCAACGTCGCGAATCGTCAGATGAACAGAACGATGTCGGCCCCTTGCGCCACTTCAAAAAACCGCGCCGCCCCGGCGTATTCCAAGCCGTCGATCAGGTCGGAGTGTTTGAAATCAAACAGATCCACCGTCATCTGGCAGGCGATCATCTTGACCTCCGACTCGATGGCCATCTCCAGCAGGTCATCGATGGAGGCCACCCCCTTCTCCTTCAGCTTCTGCTTCATCATGTTGGAAGCCAGAATCTCCATGCCCGGGATCATGAAGGCGATGTTGGGCATGGGAATCTCGGTCTTCATGCCCGGAGGGATCATGGGCATGGCGGGGTTGCCAAGGGGGGAAATTTTCAGATCCCGATCCTTTTTCAACACTTGCAGTCCGTAGAAGGTCCAGAAAATATGGACCTCATAGTCCAACGCCGCCGCGGTGGTCGCCAGGATCAATGGCGGATAGGCCATATCCAGCGTACCCTTGGTGGCGATGATCGCCAGTCTCTTGCCCATGGCCTTCTCCTCGCGGGGATTGTATGGTTACGAGGCGCGCTTGATTTCGTAGTAGTACACGCCAGCGGCTTCGGAGGCCTTGACCAACTCATTGCCGGTCTGGGCGCAGAAGGATTCAAAATCCTTCGCCGAACCGGGGTCCGTGGCCTCGATGGCGAGGATTTGGCCCAGTTCCATCTCCTTCAACGCCTTCTTGGCGCGAAGAATGGGCAACGGGCAGTTCAGCCCCTTGGCATCGAGCGTCTTGTCAGCCATCTTGTAAACCTCCTCCGCGGGCATTAGAAAATGATTGAATGCTGATTCATAGTTTGCGGCGCATTCATGCAAGGCGCAACCGTTTTTTCGCATCCCGGGCAAGGAATCCGTTCCCTCCCCGGTCAACTCCCTCCCCACCAACTGGAAGCGGCGTCCTCCATGGCCATTATCCTCATCGCCCTGTTCAGCCTCACCGCCGTGCTGTGGTTTCTGGTCAAGCTGCGAGAGTTCCGCGAGACCCCCCTGGAGGGGGTGATGCCCAACGACGAGGCCACCCTGCTGCTGGGGCTTTTTTACGCCCTGAGCCACGCCTGCATTCTCTATTTCAAGGAGCGAAGCCGCTACCCGGCCCTCATCACCGGGGCGAGGGATGGGCTGGTGGAGTTGGGCTTCCTCAAGGAAAATCTGCTCCCCGAGGGCGGCCATGGGCTGGTCCCCATGTTTTCCATGGTGGCCAACGAGGACGTGGGGTACGGCATCTGCCTGTTCAACACCTCTCCCTCCCTGGCCAACGACATCCTGGAACGAGCGGAAAAAAACACCCATGGTCGCTTGCGCTTCTTCCACTTTAAGGACAACAAATTCGAGCCCGTCGCCGCGCCGGTGAAGGAGATCGTCAACCTGAGCCTGATTTTGCCCTCCCGTCCCCGCTGACTTCCGCTCCAACGGGGGCGGCTCACCAAGATTGGCCCGGGATCCCCTCCCCTGGCGGGTTTTCCCTGGCGATCCACGCCAGATTGCCGCATCATGCGTCACATAGCGTAACAACTCCTGCGCCGCCGCCTCCATCCCCGGATTCCGGGCCACCATCAAACAATTTGTTTTTCATGAGCTTTTATGCCTAGAATGGCGGTTCGTCCCGCAAAACCGCACTCTGAAGCGCGATTCATCCCCCAAGGGCTCCGCCGTGCTGACCAAGTTGTCGCGATTTTCGCGCCGCCTGCCCATTACCTGGAAAGTCACCGCCTCCGTGCTGGCGGTGAGCGTTGTCTCGTGGCTGCTGCTGGATCAATACCAAACCCGCCGGGTGGAGGAAATTTTCCGGGATCACTACCTGGAGGAGTTGGCTCGCCAGGACCGGGAAAATCGCACCCGTTTTCATGACGTTCTGAGCCGTTCGGAAAACGCCGCCCGGCTGCTGGCGGGTCACAAGAAGCTGCTGGACGCCGTTCAAAAACTCCCCGCTCCCTCGCCGTCGCCCGCGCTGGACGCCGTTCCTGGGGATGACGACGCCCCCCTCCCGACGCCCACCGCCGGGACCGCCAAGGGCGCTCCCCTCTCCCGCCTGCCCGACTGGATGCCGGAAAACTCGGTGTTGCGCTCCCTGGGGCATTTGCGCCATGTGGTGATTCTGGATGACAAGGGCCGGGCGAAGTTGCACGTCAGCCTGGGCCCCACCCCCCTGCCCGCGCTGCTCAAGGCCATGCCCCCCGAGTTGCTGGAGCGGTTGAAAAACCAAGCCCTGCTCACCAACGTGGAAGGAACGCCCCACCTCCTGGCCCTGCAACCGGCTGCGGTTTCGCCGGGACGCAAGCCCTTCCAGGTGCTGGTCGCCACCCCCCTGGACAATCTGCTTCTCTCCTCCCTGGGGCGCCCCACCGCCGACTCCTACGTCGCCCTGCTGGATGGCCGCACCAACCAAGCCATCGCCACCGACGCCCCCGATCAACTGGTGTTGAACGCCCATTTGGATCAGTTGCGCGGCCAATTTCTGGTGGCGGGGCAGGAGTTCCTCGATTTTGGGGTCACGGATATCCCCTTGCGCTTCGTCACCCTGGTCTCTCAGGAGCGTTTTCACAAACTGAGCGCCACCATCCTCGCCGAGGAGCGGCGGCAACGCTTCAGCGGCTACAGTCTGTTGGTGCTGGTGGTGGTGCTGACCTCCTATCAAATCGCCCGCAACATTCAGAAGTTTTCCCGGGAGATGGTGGATTTCGCCAACGCCAACCTGGGCATCCAAACCCCTGACATGGGCCGGGGGGACCAGCTTTTTCTCGTGGAAGAACAGTTTCGCCACATGGCCGATGAAATTTTGCTGGCCCGGGAGCGGTTGCAACAAGAGGCGGAGGAGAAGGTCTCCTCCGTCACCCGACTTTTTGAAAGCGCCCTCAACGAAGTGGATGGCCAGTTGCGGCTCACCTCGCAACTGTACGAAAACGCCGTGGAGGGGATGATCATCATGGATGCGGCGGGGATTCCGTTGCAGGTCAACCCGGCCTTCTCCACCATCACGGGGTATCTGCCGGAGGATGTCATCGGGCAGAATGCCCCCTTCCTGCTCTTCGAGGAGCAGGAGGAGGAGGGCGGCGGGCTGGTGCGGGACATCTGGCAGGCCCTGCACGCCAAGGGGGTGTGGCGCGGCGAAATCTGGAACCGACGCAAGGGGGGCGACGCCTACCCCGAAATGCGCACCATCACCGCCATCGAGGATCGGGAGGGGCGGATCGTCAACATCGTCGCCGTCTTCCACGACCTCACCGACCTCAAGCGTAGCGAGGCGGAGCTTAAATTCCAGACCTACCACGACGCCCTCACCGGCCTGCCCAACCGCACCCTCTTCCTCGACCGGCTGCGGCAGGTGCTGGGTCACGCCGACCGCACCGGCGAAAAGGTGGGGGTGGTGATCATCGACCTGGATCTCTTCAAGAACATCAACGACAGCCTGGGCCATGTGCTGGGCGACCGGGTGTTGCAAGAGACCGGCAAGCGGTTGCAGTCCGCCCTGCGGGACGAGGACACCGCCTCCCGCATGGGCGGCGATGAGTTCGCCTGCATCGTGCGTCAGGTGCGCAACGTGCAGGATGTGGTTCACGTGGTGCGCAAGCTGCTGTCGGGGGTCAACGCCCCCCTGACGCTGGAGGGCAATCAACTGTTCATGGCGGCCAGCGCCGGCATCACCCTCTATCCGGAAGACGGCAAGGATGAGACCGCGCTGCTGCGCAACGCCGACATGGCCGTCAATCGGGCCAAACAGGCGGGGCGCAACCGGTTCGTCTTCTACGCCCCGGCCATGGCCGAGCAGGCCTCCCACCGGCTGCGCCTGGAAAGCGACCTGCGGCGCGCCCTGGAGCAACATCAGTTTCTCGTCTATTTCCAGCCCAAGCTGGCCCTGGCCAGCGACCGGGTCACCGGCATGGAGGCCCTGGTCCGCTGGCATCATCCGGACAAGGGACTGATCCCCCCCGGCGAGTTCATCCCCCTGGCGGAAGAGACGGGTCTGATCATCCCCCTGGGCGACTGGGTGCTGGAAACCGCCTGCCGCACCCTGAAAAAATGGCTGGACGCCGGATTCGGCCCCATGCGGGTGGCGGTCAATCTCTCCGCCCGTCAGTTCCAAAACAAGGATCTGCCCCGTCGGGTGGCGGAAATCCTGGAGATCACCGGACTGCCCGTCCACCAACTGGAGTTGGAGATCACCGAAAGCATGGTCATGGCCAACGTCGAGCGGTCGGTGGCCATCTTGAAGGAGATTCGCGAAATGGGGATCCACATTTCGGTGGACGACTTCGGCACCGGCTACTCCTCCCTGAGCTACCTCACCCGTTTTCCCCTGCACGCCCTCAAAATCGACCGCTCCTTCATCATGGGGCTGCCGGAGGACGCCGACAACGCCTCCCTGGTGCCCGCCATCATCTCCATGGCCCAAGGGATGCGCCTCAAGGTGATCGCCGAGGGGGTGGAGACCCTGGAACAGCAAGAGTTCCTCAAGCAGCACGGCTGCGACGAAATTCAGGGCTACTATCTCAGCCGCCCCCTGCCGGAAGAGGCCTTCACCCACTTTCTCGAATCCCGCCTCGTCGGGGCTTGAGGCGTCGCATCGTCTTCGCCGCCTCCATCCCTTTGTCTGGCCCGCTTTCGGCGCCATAATCCTTGTCTTCGACGGCGTTAACCTCCCTGCCAGGAAAGGATTCGGGATCCCATGTCCATTCCCGCGAATTTGAAGTACACCTCGGAACACGAGTGGGTCCGCCCCGAAGGCGACGAGGCGGTGGTGGGGATCACCTTCTTCGCCCAGGATCAGTTGGGCGACGTGGTCTATGTCGAACTGCCCCAGGTCGGCCGGGAGATCACCGCCGGTCAACCCTTCGGCGTGGTGGAGTCGGTGAAATCGGTCTCCGAACTCTACGCCCCCCTCTCCGGCGTGGTGACGGCGATCAACGAGCCCCTCAAAAACGCCCCCGAGTGGGTCAATCAGGATCCCTACGGCACCGGGTGGATGATCCGCATCCGTCCCTCCAACCCCGCCGAGGCCGAGACCCTCCTCCCCCCCGAAGCCTACGCCGCCCTCACCGAACACTGACCCCGCGGGCGTTGGAATCCCCCCCTCCTCCCCGATTCGGATCGGAGGAGGGGGAAGGCGGGGGCAACGTCCGATGCCGTTCTTTGTCTCTCCAACTCCCGATCCCCCTCCCCGCGAGGCCCCCATGTTCAAGCGGCTGCGCCTGACGAATTTCAAGAGCTTTCGCGACGCCACCCTGGAAATGGGTCCGTTCACCCTGCTGGTGGGGGCCAACGCCTCCGGTAAAAGCAACCTGCGGGACGCCTTCCGCTTCCTTCATGGCATCGGGCGGGGGTACTCCCTGGGGGAAATCATCGGCGAAGCCTACGGCAACAGCGGCGAAAAAGTGTGGGAAGGCATCCGGGGGGGAAATCGGGAAATCGCCTTTCAAGGAGAGCCATCTTTTCATCTAGGTCTGACCCTTGAGCATGAAGATCGTTTTGACCATGAGTTCGAGAAACTGCATCCCACGATCACGAGATGGCGTTACGATATAGAAATATTCACCAAGAACAACAAAGCGCGTGTTTCCAATGAGTCACTTTTCTCTCATTCAGATTCAGATTCAGATCCAGAAAATTCTATTTTTCATTCTCTTCCAATTGCAGATGGGGAGAACTCAAACGAAGTCATAGTCAAATTCTCCAATGGCGAAACCCCAGCTCTGAACACAAGTTATCCTCTTATACAACAGAGTGAAAAGCAGTTCTCCGATCTCAATATTGACCTAGATTGCCATAGCGTCATAAATCGATTAGAATCCATGCGTTTCTTCGAGTTCTTACCATATGCTTTGCGCCGCCCCAGCCAGCCCGGAATCCCCATTCTAAAAGATGGCGGGGGATATCTTCCTTCCGTACTTCAACTCATCTGTCAAGACGACAATAAAAAGACCGCCCTGATCTCGTGGATCACCGCTCTCACCCCCATGGATGTGGTGGACCTGGAATTTCGCGAGGATCTTTCCGGAAAGATCGTCCTGTTTCTGAAACAAGGCGATGGCTCGGCCATTTCCGCCAGCAGCGCCTCCGACGGCACGTTGCGCTTTCTCGGCATGCTGGCCGCCCTGCTCGGCCCCCGCCGTCCCCAATTCATCTTTCTCGAAGAGGTGGATACGGGCATCCACCCCACCCGCCTCCATCTCCTGGTGGAACTGCTCGAACGGGAGACGGCCAAGGGCGACCTGCAAATCGTCGCCACCACCCACGCCCCCCACTTGCTCACCTTGCTGTCGCCCTCGACCCTGGAAAATACCTCGCTGATCTACCGCCTGCCGGAAGAACACGAATCCCGCATCACCCGCATCCTGGAGATCCCCACCGCTCGCGAGGTCTTGACCCGGCGGGATATCGCCCGCCTTTTCGCCTCCGGATGGTTGGAAAACTCCGTCTATTTCGCCAGCGGCGGGGATGAAACATGAACGTCCTGGTGATTCCGGAGGATTTTCGCAAGGATCAATATCTTTTATCGCCCCTGATCAAGGCGATGTTCCAACATCTGGGCCGCCCCAAGGCCAGGATAGACATTCTGAGGGATCCCTTGCTGGGAGGCGTGGAAGAACTTCTGAAGTGGGAAAATCTCCAAGAGATCATCGAGGACAACGGCATGGTGGACCTGTTTCTTCTCTGCCTCGACCGGGATTGCAACGATGGTCGCAAAAATCCGGGGGGAAGGGGAGAAAATCGCCCACTCCGGGTGCAAGCCATCGAACATCAGGCCGTACAACTTTTTCCCACGAAGAAACTGATGGGCGAGTCGGCCATCGAGGAGTTGGAAGTTTGGATCCTGGCCGGGCTGGACCTGCCCAAGGAGTGGGTTTGGAAAGAGGTGCGGCAGGATTGCCATCCGAAGGAAAACTATTTCGCCAAACTGGCGCAAGCGCGCCATCTCACCCTGGGCGAGGGCGAAGGCCGCAAAACCTTGGGGGAGGAAGCGGCCAAACGCTACGCCGCCATCCGGCAAAAATGCCCCGAGTTGGAAGCGTTGGAAAAACGAATCGCCCAATGGATGGCACCGCAAGGGTAATATTGGCTGGGATGAAAGTCTGGTCGCCACCGGCGACGATTATTGTGCAGGAAAGCACCATCGGATTGGCGAAGCCAGCCCGTAGGGAGAGGGCCAGGGATAGACCGAATCACGATTGGGCGCGCTACGCCAAGGCAATGAAGGGCGGCGCGAAAATTCGGCGT
>JADGAP010000158.1 GCA_015231965.1 Magnetococcales bacterium
CCTCGCCCCCCCTTCACCTTTTTTCACTCGCAATAGCAGTTGCCAGCGCTAATGGACAATCCGGGTTGACCCGGCGGGACGACGGTTCCGCGTTCCCGATCACCCCTTCCCCTTGGTTCCCTTGCGGGGGGACATGGCCATCAGCCGCCGGTTGAGGGCCTGTCGCGAAACTCCCAGCAGCGATGCGGCGATGCCCTGGTTGTCATCGGATCGCCGCATCGCCTCCTCGATGAGCAACTCCTCCGCCTCCTTGAAGGTGGGAAAGCGCCCGGTGAGAGCGATTTGGGGCTCCCCCTCGATGCTTCCGGCCCCCCGGGCGGTCTCCCCGCTCCCCCGCCCCCGGGTGGGGAGGAGTTTGCGAAACCCATCCAGCGACAGCATGCGGGATTTGTGCTTGGCCACCGCGTCGTACAAAATCGCCCGCAACTCCCGCACGTTGCCGGGAAATTCATAGGCGTTGAGCAGCGAGATCAACTCCCGGGGCGGGGTGGGGGGCGGCTTGCCCATGGACTTGGCCGCCTCGGCGATCAAATGGTCGACCAGCAGCGGCAGATCTTCCCGCCGGTCCCGCAGCGGCGGCACCCGGATTTCGTGGACCGACAGGCGATAGTAGAGGTCCATGCGAAATTTGCCGTCCTCGATGCGCTGGCGCAGATCCCGATTGGTGGCCAGGACGATGCGGGCGGTGGCATGCTTCTGGGCGTCGGAACCGAGGGGATAGTATTCGTTGTCCTGCAACAGCCGCAGCAGCTTGATCTGGGAGACCTCGCTCAAGTCGCCGATTTCGTCGAGAAACAGGGTGCCGTGGGCCGCCCGGGCGATGAGTCCCTCCCGTTGCGCCTCCGCCCCGGTGAAGGCCCCCCGCACGTGGCCGAACAGGGTGTCGGAAAAGACATGGTCATCCAACCCGGCCACGTTCACCGTCACCAGTTGCCCCGGCCGACCGCTGGCCAGATGGACCGCCCGGGCCAGCAACTCCTTGCCCGTGCCGGTCTCGCCGGAGATCAACACCGGCTCCTTGCTCGGAGCCACCGACAAAATGTAGCGGAACAACGACCACATTTTGGAACTGCCGGTGATGATGCCGTTGAAGGCGTTGCCAAAAGAGGACTGGTCGGGGGTGAAGAGGGATTGCTTGAGAAAATCCACCTGATTTTGCAGCGAGTAGATTTTCAGGGCGCTGCGCACGCTGGCCAGCAGGCGGTTTTTTTCCACCGGCTTGAGCAGGTAGTCGAAGGCCCCCAGCTTCATGCAGCCCACCGCCACCTCCAACTCCTGGGAGGCGGTGAGCAGGATCACCGAAATGGCGGGGTGGCGTTGGCTCAACTCCGGCAGCAGTTGCAGGCCGGAGGGCTCGGGCATGAAGAGGTCCAGCACCACCACCGCCGTCTCCTGCCGTTCCAGCAGGGAGAAGAGGTCGGCGCTGCGGGCAAGGGTGATGACGGGTCGAATGCCCGCTTTTTCCAAAATCGCGCCCGCCAGGGCCAGCACGTCGGGATCGTCGTCCACCAGCACCACGGCGGGGGCTGCGGGGGGCGCGGGAGTGGGCGGCATGGGAGGTCGCGGCGACTTGACGCTTTTCACGGACGGCCTTCCCCTGGGCGAGGTTAACGGGCGGCGGTGAGCAGGGGTTGCAGAACGCTTTCAAACCATCCCACGGGGAGCGGTCCGGTGTGCTTGAGTTTCACCACCCCGGCAGGATCGACGACGTAGGTCTCCGGCGCGCCGTAAACCCCCCAATCGATGGCGACCTTTTGCCGGGGGTCGAAGACGTGGCGATAGCCCGGGTCGCCGTGGCGGGCGAGGAAGCGACGGGCGTCCTCCACCGAATCCTTGAAATCGACGCCGACGATGACCACATCGGAGCGCCCGACCAGTTGCCGCCCCAGGTGGATCAGATAGGGGTGTTCGGCGACGCAACTGACGCACCACGATCCCCAAAAGTTGACCACCACCCAACGTCCCTTGAAATCGCTCAGGCGGAGGTCGGGTCCGGCGTCCAGGGCGGGGGCGGAAAAATCCGGGGCGGCCCGCCCCACCAGCGGCGAGGGGATGGCCCGGGTGTCGTGACCCAGCCCCAGGGCGAAGAGTCCCAGTATCGCCCCCACCCCCAGCAGCAGCAACCATTTCCAGAGATCTTTCATCGTTCCATCCCCCCGGCGCGTGGTTCAGGCGGTTTTCCGCCGCAGACGGCGGCCTTGGGTCAGGGCCAGCATCACCCCCAGACAGAGAATGCCCGTTCCCCACCAAATCCAGGAGACCAGGGGGTTGCGGTAAAGGCGCAAATTCCACGAACCCTCGGTGACTTCATCCCCCATCACGACGTAGAGATCCTCTCGCCAGCCGGTGTGAATGGCCGCTTCGGTGGTGGGCTGGGAGTGCTTGTTGTAGACCCGTTTTTGCGGCCGCAATTGCAGCGTTTCGCCGTTGTCGTGGGTCGCCTGGATCACCGCCTCCAGGGCTTGCCAGTTGCGTTTTTTCTGTTGCCCCACCGACTCCAGGGTCAGGGTCCAGCCCCCCAGGCGTAGCGAGTCCCCCACCTTGAGCAGGACGTTGCGTTCCTCCTGGAACAGCCCCGAGCCGATGAAGCCGACGACCATCGCCAGGATGCCGAAATGGACCACCAACCCGCCGTATCGCCGCCGGTTGCGGCTGGCCAGGCGGAAGAGGGAGAGGAGATAGCCCACCTGCTCCTGCTTCATGCGGGCCGCGGCCCCTTGATGGAAGTCTCGCAGGTGGGTGGAGGCGACGAAAAAGATCAAGCCGATGGCGAGAAAAGCGTAGGGATGGCGAACGCCCAGGACAAAGGCGGAGACCAGGGCCGCCGCGCCGATTCCGGCGGGGAGGAGAAATTGTCCACGCAGTTGCTCCCAGGAGGCGCGGCGCCACGCCAGCAGCGGTCCGACCCCCATCAGGACCAACATGCCCAGCATGATGGGGATGAACACCTTGTTGTAGTAGGGTGCCCCCACCGACACCTTGGAGGCGGTGAGGGTTTCGATGGCCAGGGGGTAGAGGGTGCCCAGCAGCACCGTGAAGGAGGCCACCAGGAAGAAGAGGTTGTTGAACAAGAAGGCGCTTTCCCGGCAGACCAGGCTCTCCATGCGGGCGGGGGCGGCCAGTTTGTCGGAGCGGGCGGTGAGCAGTCCGAAGGAGAAGAGCAGCACCAGCGTCATGAAGGCCAAAATATAGACGCCCCGCCCCGGGTCGTTGGCGAAGGCGTGGACCGACGACAGCACCCCCGAGCGGACGAGAAATGTCCCCAGCAGCGACAAGGCGAAGGTGGAGGTGATGAGGAAGAGGTTCCAGGTTTTGAACATCCCCCGCCGCTCCTGCACCATCACCGAATGGAAAAAGGCGGTGCCGGTGAGCCAGGGCATGAAGGAGGCGTTTTCCACCGGATCCCAGGCCCAGTAGCCGCCCCATCCCAACTCGTAGTAGGCCCAGTAGGCCCCGAAGACGATGCCCACGGTGAGCATCATCCAGGAGAAGAGGGTCCAGCGGCGGGTGGCCAGAACCCACTCGTCCCCGGCCCGACCGGTGATCAGGGCGGCCATGGCGAAAGCGTAGGGGATGGCGAAACCGACGTATCCCAGGTAGAGGAAGGGGGGGTGGAACACCATGCCCGGGTCTTGCAGCAGCGGATTAAGATCCCGTCCCTCTGGAGGGATGGGGAACAGGCGCTCGAAGGGGCTGGAGAGAAAGAGGATCAGCAGCAGGAATCCGGTCAGCAGAACCGCGAGAATGGCCAGCACCCAGGGGATGGAGCGGGGATGGGTGGACCAGTGGCGCCACGCCGCCAGGGCGGTGAAGAGGGAGAGCAGCCACGCCCAGAGCAGCAGCGACCCCTCGTGGCCGCCCCACAGGGCGGTGGCGAGGTAGAACGTGGGCAGCGTGGTGGAGGCGTGGTTGGCCACGTAAGCCACGGAAAAATCATGGTTCAGGAAGGCGATTTCCAGTCCGGCCATGCCCAGGGTGAGCAGGGCGAAGGCGGCGAAGGCGGCGTGGCGCGAGACGCGCAACCAGGCGGGGCGATCCAGGGCCCCGCCCACCACCGCCGCGCCTCCCTGGAGGATGGTGGTCAGCAGGGCCAGAATGGCGGCGAAATGGCCGATTTCAATCCACATGGGCGTTCACCCGGGGTGTGCGATGGGAAGGATCGGCGACGGCGGAGGCGATGAGCCCCCGCCGTCCCGCAGGGGTCATGGGGAACGCCATCCGGTCCATTCAACCCTTTGGAGTTCCGAATGCGCCATGAGTTCACTTGAGCGATTTGAGGATCGACTCCTTGGATTTGGCGATGGCCTCGGGGGTCATCTCCACCGGCACGTAGTCCTCCGAATGCTTGGCCAGGATGGTGTCGGCCTGGAAGGTTTCGCCGGGGCGGAAGGTTCCTTCCACCACCACCCCCTGGCCCTCGCGGAAGAGGTCCGGGGTCATTCCTTCGTAAGCGGTTTGGATCCGCTCCTTGCCGTCGGTGACCATGAAGCGGATTTTCAGGGTTCCCGGGGTTTTTTCCAGGGAGCCCTCCTGCACCATACCGCCGATGCGCAGCTTGCGGCCGGTCAGTTCGGCCTCTTTCGCCTTCAATTCCGCCGGGGTGTAAAAATAGACCAGCGCCCCGGTAAAGGATGAATAGACCAAGGTCAGCAAGGCTCCCGCCACCAACACCAGGGTGACGATCAGGAAGGCTCGCCGGGATTGCGCTCCAGCCATGGGGTCGCTCCGTGTTCCCGCAGACGTTGTTCCAGTTGGGCGGCCTGCCGCCGCCAGCTCCACAGCGCCCCGCCGTAGACCACGAGGGCCACGGTGTAGACCGCCAGGACGTAGGGGGTGTAATCAAGGGTGGGCGTCGTCATGGTCCTCCTCCGCATGTTCCAGGGCGTCCAGTTGCCGCTGGGCGGCCACGGTCCGGGTGCGCAGCGCCCACAAATAGCCGCCCAGGCCGATGAAGGCGACGGCCATCACCAACAGGGGGGTCAACAGCGCCCCCTCGATGCGGGGGGTTCCGCCGCCGCCCAGGGAGGCGGGTTGATGCAGGGTGCGCCACCATTGCACCGAAAAATGGATGATGGGCAGATCCACCGCCCCGATCAACACCATCACCGCCGTCGCCTGGGCCGACTTGACCGGATTGTCGATGGCGCTGCGCAGGGCCATCAGCCCAACGTAGAGGATCAACAACACCAGCATGGAGGTCAACCGGGCGTCCCAGGCCCACCACGTCCCCCACATCGGCTTGCCCCAGATGGAGCCGGAGGCCAGGGTGACGGCGGTGAACAGCGCCCCCACCGGAACCGCCGCCTCCGCCAGGATATCCATGGATTCGTTCTTTTTCCATAAATACATCACGCTGCACGCCGTCGCGGCGAGGTACATGAGCAGCGACATTTTGGCCGACGGGACGTGCAGGTAGATGATGCGCACCGAGTTGCCCTGCTGAAAATCCATGGGCGCGTTGGCGATGAGCCATCCGCCCGCCACCAGCAGCAGCAGCGTCGCCCAACCCAGCAGCGGTTGCAGTTTGGCCAAACGTTTCATGAGATCGCATCCCGAAGCAGGGGGGGTGCCATGGATAGAACCCCGTTCACTCTTCCACCAGCCAGCCGAAGGCCCAGGGGGCCAGGGACAAATATACCACATCGAAAATGAGAATCAAACGCACCCATGGGGCGATTTCGCCGCCGGTTCCCAGCAGGGCGGCGGTGGCCTGCACCCCGGCGATGAGCAGCGGCACGGCCAGGGGGAGGAGGAGCAGGGCGAGGAGCGTTTCCCGGCCCCGGGCCCCCTGGGTCAAGGCCGCCAACAGCACCCCCAGGGCGGTGAAGCCCAGGGTGCCCAGCAGCAGCACGCCGAACATCGCCGGCAGCACGGCCCAGGCGTCGACGTTGAACAAGACCAGCATCACCGGCAGGAGCATGAGTTCCACCAACGCGGTGAGGGAGAGATTGCCCCACCATTTGCCGAGAAAGACCGCCTCCCGGGGGATGGGGGCCAGCAGCAATCCCTCGAAGGCCCCGTCCTCCTCTTCCGCCTGAAAGACCCGTCCCAGCCCCACCAGGCTGGTGAACAGCACCGTCACCCAGATCAACCCCGGCAGCAGTTTGACCGCCTCCTTGCGATCCGGCTCGAAGGCGGCCTGAAAGACCACCAGCGCCGCGATGGCGAAAAAGAGCATGGACGACAAGGTGGAGCGGCGGCGGAAATCCCCCACCACGTCCTTCCAGGCGATGCGATAGGCGGCGTGGAGGATCATGGGGTCGCCGTTTCGCCAGGGTCGGAGGAAGGGACGGCAAGGGGTTCGGGGGATGGGGCGTCGCTCCCCGCAGCGGGTTCCGCCAGTCGTCCGTTGACCAGTCGCAGCGGCTTGGGCGAGAGGGCCGCCACCCGTTCCGGGTCGTGGGTGGCCAGGAACAGGGTGCCTCCCCGGGCCAGATAGTCCCGCAACCGGGCGTTGAGCCACGCCACGCCGTCGGCGTCCAGGGCGGAGTAGGGTTCATCCAGCAGCAGCAGCGAGGGGCGGATCAGCAACATGCGGGCCAGGGCCAGCCGTTTGCGCATGCCGGCGGAAAATCCCCGCACCGGACGATCCATGGCCTTGGCCAGTCCGGCGGCGGCGATGGCCTCCTTCAGCTCCTCCCCGGCGGGGGAGATGCCCCGCAGGTCGGCGAAAAAGCGCAAATTTTCCAACGAGGTCAGATGGCCGTAGAGATGGGTGTGGTGGCCCACGTAGAGCAGGGCGCCGCGCACGCTTTCCGCATCCTTGGAGGCGTCGTGACCGTCGAGGAGATACCGTCCATGCTGCAACCGGTAGCGGGTGGAGAGGATGTTGAGCAGGGTGGACTTGCCCGCGCCGTTGATCCCGAACAACACCTGACAATCGCCGGGACCGGCGGCAAGGCTCACCCCGCGCAACACCATGCGCCGCCCGAAGTGGTACAAAATCCCATCCGCCGCGAGATGGGCCATGGTTACTGTCCGTGGGCGATGACGGTTCCGGCGATGCCGGCCAACTTTTGCACCTGCCGCGAGGCCTCCTCGGCGGCGGCGCGGGTGGGGAAAGGACCGGCGCGCACCCGGGTCAGTTCCTTGCCGCCGACGTTGGTCTTTTGCACATAGACCGGCACGCTGGTGGACTTGATTTTCTGAAGCAGCGTCTCGGCCCGGGCGGCATCGGCGTAAGAGCCCAGATTGAGGGCGAATTTGCCCGCCGCCTCCTTGGGAGGCTCCTTCTTGGCGGCTTCCTTGGGCGTCTCCTTGGGGGGCTCCTTCTTGGCGGCCTCCTTGGGCGTCTCCTTGGGAGGCTCCTTCTTGGCGACCTCCTTAGGGGGCTCTTTCTTGGCAACCTCCTTGGCGGGGGGCTCCTTGACCGCCTTGGGGGCCTCCCTGGGGGGCTCTTTCTTGGCGGATTTCTCCGGAGCGGCCTCGACGGGGGGGCGGACGGGACGGGGAGCGGTCTCCTCGGCCTTGGCGAGGCTGTTTTTATTGAATGATTCGTGCTCGATGGCGGGTTTGCCCGGGGCCTCCTTGGGAGGGGCTTCCTTGGCGGGGGAGTCGCTGGGCGCGTTGGCGAAGACGGGGGCGGGGGCGATGCGCTGGGTGGTCACCCACTCGTTGGTCTTGGCGTCGCCGCCACCGGGAGGCGGGATGACCCCCGAGACCACGGGACGGGTCTCCGGTTGAGCCGTCGCGTCGCGAGAGGGCTCCCGGATCATGTTGAACACCACCACCGCCAGAATCAGCACCATGATGATGCCGCCAGCGATGAGAAACAGCATCTGTTCGCGATTGGGCGAGTTTTTCATGCTAGACTATATAACATCGCAACCCGCGTCGGGACAACGGAGGATCGATAGCATGACCACGCAACACGCCCTGCTCACCCTGGCCGGGAAGGATCGCCCCGGCATCGTCGCCGCCATCTCCCGGGTTTTGTACGAAACCGGGTGCAATATCGAGGATTCCAGCATGACCCGGCTGCGGGGGCAATTCACCATGATGCTGATGCTGCGCCCCCCCACCCAGGTCCGTTGCGCCGAGTTGGAGGCCCGTCTGGCCGCCACCGCCCGGGCCATGGAACTCACCTATTCGGTGCGGGATCTGCCGTCGGAGGAAGAGGGTGCCGGGGCGGGGGA
>JADGAP010000159.1 GCA_015231965.1 Magnetococcales bacterium
ATTCCCGCTTTCGCGGGAATGACGAGCGTCAATTCTTTAGCTGGCAATGTGCAAAACTGCTTTGGAATTACTCAATTAGTAGGATAAGGGGAAGGGGGGTCTTGGGGGGAAGCTGATTCGGTCCCTCCCTGGCCCTCACCCTGCGGGCTGGCCTCGCCAGTCCGATGATGCTTCCTGCACAATCGTCGCGCAACGCGCCTTCTCGTCGCCGCAGGCGACCCGATTCTCACGGAGCCATACCCCTTTGGTTGCGGCCATCCCGTGAGGTGCATCACGGGATTGGAATGACGATAGGATTTTATTTTTTCACAAGCTCTCAGCAGATGCGGGGGGTCTGTTCGCCGGTGAGCCAATCCACCAGCCGTTCGCCGCCGGTTCGCGTCACCATGCGGACGCCCGGCGCCCCTTTCAGCACCTCGCCGATGATCGCCGCCTGCCGCCCCAGGGGATGTCGGCGCATCACCGCCAGAAGTTCCTCCGCGTGTTCCGGGGCGCAACAGGCGATGAGTTTGCCCTCGTTGGCGATATAGAGGGGGTCCAGCCCCAGCAGTTCGCAGGCCCCGCTCACCTCGGGGCGGAGGGGAATGGCCTCTTCCCGCAGCCGCAGGGCGACGCCGGACTGGGCCGCCAGTTCGTGGAGGGTGGAGGCCAATCCCCCCCGGGTGGGATCCCGCAGGCAGCGCAACCCCTGGGGGACGGCCCGGACCATGGCGGCGGTGAGGGTGTGCAGCGGGGCGGAATCCGACACAATCGCCGTCTCGAAGCCCAGCCCCTCGCGACACGACAGCACCGCCACCCCGTGGTCGCCGATGGAGCCGCTCAACAGCAGCCGATCCCCGGGACGCATTCCGTCGCCGGAGAGGTGAACCCCCTCTGGAACCACCCCCACCGCCGTGGTGGAGATGAACATTCCGTCCGCCTTGCCCCGCTCGACCACCTTCGTATCCCCCGTCACCACTGGAACCCCCGCCGCCTTGGCCGCCTGGCCCATGGAGAGGACGATGCGCCGCAGGATGGACAGGGGCAGCCCCTCCTCCAGGATGAACGAGGCGGCGATCCACAACGGATCGGCCCCGGCCATGGCCACGTCGTTGATCGAACCGTGAATGGCGAGGGAGCCGATGTCGCCGCCGGGAAAAATCAGCGGCGTTACCACGTGGGCGTCGCAGGAGAGGGCCAGCCTTCCCCCAGTGGGCAGGGGGAGTTGGGCCTGATCGTTCCCCTGGCGCAGGGCGGGGTTGTCGAAGGCGGGGAGGAAGAGGGCGGCGAGGAGCCGGGCCATGGCCCGACCGCCGCCGCCGTGGCTCATCTCCACCCGGCCATGGTCCCAGTCGAGAAGCGGCGGCATGTCAGGGGCTCGGAATGGCGTGGTTGAGGAAGAATGGGGCGTGGACAGCCAAGAAACGCGCGTGATCCGACGGAAGAAACGCGGAAAATGATCGCGCAGGGGTCACGCAGGGGGAGCGCTGGGGTGGCGCAGTGGGGTCGCGTGTTGTCTCATCCCCCTTCATCGCCGCCAAGGCAACCTTGGCCTTGAACTCACCCGTACACCGCTTGCGTACTTGGCCCATTTCCACTCCTCCTGGTTGGGAATGTTCCAAAGCTTATCATACTGTCCAGATTTTTGGGTTCATTACAAGGGCGGCGTTCCGGAACCTTGGACGACTTCCGAACTACTCCCCCTTGCGGCGATCGGGTTTGGCGGAGGCGTCGCCGCCGGCCTTGGCGATGAGGCTGTTGAGGTTGTCCCCCAGGGTGGGGCGGGACTCCTGGTAGAAGAGTCCGAGGGCGGGGGCGTCGGCTTGTTCGGCTTGGGCCATGGCGACCATGCGATGGGTGGGATCGTGGTTGGGGGGTAGATCCCGCACGATCATTCCCAGGTTGACGTAAGTCTTGTTGGTTTTGTCGAAGGTGACGCAGGGGCTCAGGATGTGGAGGTAGGAAAATCCCCGGTGGGCGATGGCCTGGGCGATCATCTCCTTGAGATGGTCGGGGCGTCCCGCATAGGCCTGACCCACCCAGCTGGCTCCGTAGGAGAGCATCATCATCAGGGGGTTGAGGGGCTGATCGGGATTTTCGTAAGGGCTGGTGGTGGTTTTGAACCCTTGGGCCGAGAGGGGGGAGGTCTGCCCCTTGGTCAGGCCGTAAACGCCATTGTCGAAAAGCAGATAGGTGATATCCACATTGCGCTTGGCGGCGTGGGAGAGATGACCCCCGCCGATGGCGAAGCCGTCGCCGTCGCCCCCCACCGCGATGACCATCAAGCTTTCGTTGGCCACCTTGGTTCCGGTGGCCACCGGCAGCACCCGACCGTGCAGGGTGTGAAAGCCGTAGGTGTTGACGAAAAAGGGGAAGCGGGAGGAGCATCCGATGCCCGACAGGACCACCGCCTGATCCATGGGGATTTTCATGTCATTGAGGGCCGCCGTCACCCCCTCGACAATGGCGAAATAACCGCACCCCGGGCACCAGGTGGGCAATGCCTTGGAGCGATATTCCAAGCGACCGCTGGAGAGCACCTCCCGCAGCTTTTCATCCACATAAACCGGCTTTTCCATCAACATGACCGACTCTCCGCGACCCAAGAATATTCAAAGCGCTTCCGGCTTCCCTCACCCCTGCCCCTCTCCCGGGGGGAGAGGGGTTGGCATTCAACACCGGCCCGCCAGACGGCGGATCTCCGCCAGAATCGCCGCCACCGGCATGGGACCGCCGGGAACCCGGGTCAGGCGGGTGACGGGACGGGCCAACCGCCCCTGGACCAACTGGGCGAACTGCCCCTCGTAGTTCAACTCCGGAACCAGAACCGCGCCGCAGTCGTCCAGGAAGGCGCGAATCTCCGCCTCGGGGAGGGGGGAGAGCATCACCACCTTCATGGCCGAGCAGCGGATCCCCTCGGCCCGGGCCATGATCATCGCCTCCAGACATTCGCCGAAGGTGGAGCCCCAGGCCAGGATCCCCACCTCGACCTTGCCCGCGTCGCCGAACCGCTTGACGTGGGTGAAGTCGGGATGACGCAACGCCCCCTGGAGCTTTTCGTGGCGCTTGCGGCTCATCAACTCGTGCATCTCTTCCGAATCATTGGGCCGACCCAAGGCATTGTGTTCCAGGCCGGTGATGACGTGCATGCACCCCGGATCCCCGGGAATCGCCCGGGGGCTGACCCAGTCGTCGGTGAGGACGTAGCGTTGATAGACCTCCCCCGGCTTGAGCCGTTTGGCGTGGACGTTGGCGTCCAACTCGAAGGGGGGGCCGGAGGCGGACAACTCCACCGTCTCGTAACGGTTGGAAAGATAGAGGTCCAGCAGCACGATCACCGGGGTTTGATATCGTTCGGCCATCTCGAAGGCCTTGCCAGCGCAACGATAGCACCCCTCGACGTTGGTCGGGGCGATGACGATGCGTTGGGAGTCGCCATGGCTGCCGTAGAGGGCGGCGTTGAGGTCCGATTGTTCCGTCTTGGTGGGCATGCCGGTGGAGGGGCCGCCCCGCTGCGACACGAAGACCACGGCGGGAACCTCGGCGATGGTTCCCAGGCCCAACATTTCTCCCATCAGGGCCAACCCCGGACCGGAGGTGGAGGTGGCCGAGCGGGATCCGGCGTACCCCGCGCCAATCACGGCGGCGATGGCGGAAATTTCATCCTCGGTTTGCAGCAGCCGCCCGCCGTGACGAGGCAACTCCGTCGCCAATCGCTCCATGATGGTGGTGGCGGGGGTGATGGGATACCCGAAGAAGGTGGTCAGGCGGGCGTCGAGACAACCCCGGGCCACGGCGTGGTTGCCGTTGAGAATCGTCACCTTGGCGCCGGGTTGCAGCGCCCGGGCCGGGGGGGCGAAGTGGACGTCGTCGAGCTTGAAGGTTTGGCACCCCGCCTCGTATCCCGCCCCGAAGCCGGCGGCGTTGTTGGCGATGACCTTGGGCCCCTGCTTCTTGAACTTCGACTCGATGATCCGCAGGAAGGGGGCCTTGGGCAGATCGCACAGTCCGGCGACGTAGCCCAGGGCGACGATGTTGCGGGAACGGTTGCCCCCGGTGGCCTTTTCCGACAACTCGCGGATGGGCAGGCTGTAGGGGATCTGCCCCGGCAGGATGTGGGCCGAGAGATGCTCCCCCTCGGCCAGATGGCCCACCGGCTTGGCTTCGCAGATCACCGCGCCGAAATCCCGCACCTCGCCGACGTGGGGGATGGTGTGGCTGTCGTCCAGGGAGAGCAGCACATCGGAGCGCTCCTTGAGGGAGTAGGCCTGATCCGTGGTGATGCGCAACCGCGAGATGCACTTGCCAAACCCCCGGATCTCCGGGGGATAGACGTCGAAGCTGATCACCTTGTAGCCGGCCTCGGCCACCGCGTTGCGCAGAATGTCGCCGGCGGCGATGGTTCCATCCCCCGCCGAGCCGCAAATGGCGATTTGAATGTCCGCCCCGCTCATGCCCTTCTCCCCGGATGGCGCCCCATCCCGCTGTTCCCCGTTGATCTCGACGCCCGGCGGCGATTCCGGCGTCGTTTCGGCGCGACGGCGCGAGGACCGGGCCGCCATCACTCGTATTCCCAGAAGGGGGAGTCCAGCATCCCCTCGTGGTTGATCCGCAGCTCCTCGTCCTGGGTGGAGAGGAAGGGCTCCGAACCGCCGGTCATGTTGAGGGCGGCGATGGCCCCCATGGCCCGCACATTTTTGTAGCCGTAGTAAAAGCGATAGCGATGGGCCTCCGGGGTCCAGATTTGGCACACGTCCCCGGCGGCGTAGATGTTGGGGTCGCTGGTGCGCAACGAGGGGCTGACCAGCAGGCCCCGCTCGATGTCCGCCCCGGAGCCCATCATGAACTCCAGCGAGGGGGCCAGGCCCATGCAGGTCAGGACGAGGTCGCCGTAAACGTCGCTGCCGTCGCGGAACAGCACCCGGCGGGCGGGCAGACCGGAGGCCCCGGTTTCGATGGCCGCGATGCCGCCGCGCTCGTCGGCCTCCATCACCTCCACCCCCATGCGGGCGATGGCCGCCAGCAGCGCGGGGCGGTGGGAGAGGTGGGGTTGATGGGGCCAGAAGGTGGTTTCGCCGGTGACCAGCGCCACCCGGTATTGGGCCTGAACCAGGGCGCGGGCCAGGTGGAGGCCGATCAAAACCCCCCCCCAGCATGACCACGGTTCCCCCTTCCGGCAGCGCCCGCTTGACCGTCATGGCTTGTTCGTAGGAGCCGAAGCCGTGGAGCAGCGGGCGGAACTCCGCCAGCTCCTCGGGCAGATATCCCCGTCCTCCGGCGGCCACCAGCAGGGTGTCGTAGCCGATGGTTTCGTTGTGCGACAGGGTGATCTGGCGGCGCTGGGCGTCGACGTTGGTCACCCAGCAATCCCGCCGCACCGCGATGCGGCGCTGGGCGTAGTGTTCGGCGGGGTGGGCCAGCATGGAGCGCCAATCTTCCTGCCCGAGAAAAATGCGGGGCAGCAGATACCGGTTGTAGAACAACAGGCGGCTGTTGGTGAGGATGGTGACGCGGCTGTCGGGGGCGCGATCGCGGATCACTTCCGCCGCCTGATTGCCGGCCACGCCGTTGCCGATGATCACGTAGTGCGGGCCGTCGGCGGCGGCCTGAGGGGCGTCGAGTCGGCTCATGGGTTTATACGTCCACCGTCACGAGTTCATTGCGGGTGATGGAGATGCACGCCACCGGACAGACCCGGAAACAGGCGCCGCAGCGAATGCACTCGTTGTTGTCGATCCAGATGGCGGCCACCCGGTTCCACTCCTTGGTCTCTTGCAGCGGGCCGAAGCTGCCGTCGGGGTTCATGGCCACGCCGCTCACCAGCTTGATGCAGTTGCGGGGGGCGGCCTCGATGCAGGCGCGGCAGTAAATGCAGCGATCAACGTCGATCTGGTAGCGCAGGTTGCACAGGTAGCAGCGTTTGGCCTCCTCCGTCGCCCGCTCCCGGTCCATGCCGGACTCCACCTCGCAGACCCCGGACTTGAAACGGTTGGCCAGGGGGAGGGTGGGCATCTCCTGACGGGGGATGAAGTCGAAGGCCCGCTCCCGCAGGGGGGCTTTCACCGGTTCGATGCGCACCCGCTGCCGCCGCTCCCGCCCTACCAGCCAGGCGTCCACCTTGGCGGCAATGGCCCGTCCATGGCCGATGGCCTGGATGGCGGTGCTGGCCCCGTTGACGAAATCCCCGGCGGCGAACAGGCCGTTGACCGAGGTCATGCCGTTTTCTCCCACCCGCACCAGCCCCCGGCGGTCGATCTCCACCCGCACATCGATGAAGTCGTTCACCGTCTGCTGGCCGATGGCGATGATCAAGGTGTCGCAGGGCTCGAAAAATTCCGATCCCTCGATGGGCAGGGCCTCGCGGCGACCGTTGGCCCGCCATCCCCCCAGCCGGTTTTGGATGAACTCCACCCCCAGCAGTCGCCCCTCCTCGTCCTGCCGCAGTCCCACCGGGGTGCGCAGCCCCTTGAGCCGGATCCCCTCCCGCTTGACCTCGAACAGCTCCTCGTGGGTGACGGGGATGAACTCCTCGGTGGTGCGGATGTGGACCGTGACCTCGGCGGCCCCCAGGCGACGGGCCACCCGGGCGCAGTCGAGGGCGGTGAAGCCCGCGCCCACCACCGCCACCCGGCGTCCCACCCGTTTGTGCTGGCCCCGGTGCAGTTCGGTGAGAAAGTTCAGGCCGTACTCCACGTCTTTGGCGAAGCCGATGGGATCCTCTCCCTCGGCACCTTGCCGCAGCGGCAGGGTGGAGGGGGCCATGCACCCGGCGCCCAGCAGCACCGCGTCGTATTCGCTCAGCAGGGCGGAGACCCGGGTCTCCCCCTTGCCCGTCCCCACGGTGACGCCGGTGCGCAGGTTGACCCCCAGCCGCAGGGCGTTGTGCAACTCCACGTCGATGATCTCCCGGGGCAGGCGGAACTCCGGAATGCCGTAACGGAGCATTCCCCCGGCCTTCTCCTCTTTTTCCAGGATCACCACGTCGTGACCCAGCAGGGAGAGGTCATGGGCCGCCGCCACCCCGGCGGGTCCGGCTCCGATCACCGCCACCCGCTTGCCGGTGGGGGCGTAGAGCCGTTCGGTGATGCGATGGTTCTGGGATTTGTGATCCCCCGCCGCCCGTTTGAGATGGCAGATGGCCACCGGCTCGCCGTTGCCCTGCCAGCCGTGGCGGCACGCCGATTCGCAGGGGCGGGAGCAGATGCGCCCCAGCACCCCCGGCAGCACGTTGGCCTCCCGGTTGATCTCGTAGGATTGGCCGTGGCGCTCCTCCAAAATCATCCGAATGTAGGCCGGAACGTTGGTTCCGGCGGGGCAGGCGGTTTGACAGGGGACGTTTTGCCGCACCCAGCCGATATCTCGGGGATCCTCCGACCAATAGGCCGTCGGATCCTCGTCCCGGGGAGGAGAGCCCCCCTTCGATCCCTGGTCCTTCGCTTCTCCACCCATTTTCTTGCCCTTGTCCTCAATCCATCGCTCGGTTCAATCCGCTGGCCGCCGTTTGGCCGCCGCTGGCTTTGCCGTGAAAAACATCGTCCAGGCGTCCCCTCTCCCTCTGGGAGAGGGCCAGGGTGAGGGGAGCCGGGGCTGGACGGGAGCCATTGTTTTTTCATGCTCCGGGGTGGCGTGGTGCGCCATGCCCGTTGGGAACCATCTTGGATAAACCCCCGGCGATTTTCCATCCCTATTTTTGCGGTGCAACATTTTTTTCCATGGAGCGGGATTTTGATGGCTTAACCATGTGAATATTAACGATATATTAGGCGAATGGGATAAAAATTGATGATGGCTGAAAGACTAAAGATAATATATCAGGGAAACTATACCTTTGTTTTTATGATGAATCGTCATGGGGAGAGATTTCCCAACCGCGCAGTCGCCAGAGGAGTCCCTCATCACCATAAAATAATGTTATATTGCAAACGGTTGGAGAGTTTATCCGGGGGGGAAGGAAGCGGGATCGGCGCATGTTTCAGGTTGTCATGGGCTGGGGCTTGACG
>JADGAP010000015.1 GCA_015231965.1 Magnetococcales bacterium
TCGGGGTGAAAGCACCACACGGCAGGAGTATATCATATCACTCTTTGGTTAACACTCCCTGCGTTTTTTGCAATGGGCGCAGCGCGCCCCCAGTTGCCGAAGGCAACCCGATTTTCACCCAACGATACCCAGGCGCCAGTTGCCGCGGACGCCCGATTTTCACCCAACCTTGGCCATGCCCTCTTTTCGGAGGAAGCTCGATGTTCACCCAAGCGGGAATCAACGAAGTGGAGTTGGCGCGGGAAGAGCAGGCCAAGCAGTGGCAGTCGGAAAACCGCGAGGCCATCGACGCCTACAACCGACGAGTGGAAGCGGAGGGGGTGTTCAGCGACGATTTGCGATATTTTTGAGGGTGGGGAGAAGGCGGGTTCGCTCCAGGAGCAGCGGGGGGAGATCATCGCGGCGCTGGATTTGGTCATCACTGGGGTGTGAATGAGATAGGGCAATGCCAATCTAAAATGGATCAGGCTGAACGAACTGCGGATCGGTTCATGGTCGCCCTATTTTAAATTTGCACAGGGTGTCAAGGGGAGCCAGAGGATACAGCAAACTTTCCCCCCACGAAAACGTCATTCCCGCGGAAGCGGGAATCCAGGGGCGGGGGAGGGAAACGCAGAGATCGTACCAAGGAACCAAGCCCTCTTTCCGTTTGTTTGAAGGGAGCCATTCACTGATCGGTTTTCCTGGCTTCCCGCTTTCGCGGGAATGACGAGGGTAAATTCTGTAGCTGACAATGTGCAAAATTTATTTGGAATGACTCTATCTAGCAGTTTCAATTCAAATTTACACATGCGGAGATTGCAGATGCAAGGAACCCATGCCCAAAATGAACCGTCCTTCCCGCCCCCGATTTAAGCATTCGAGGGCAGGCTGCAGCGGGAATCCAGTGGCTTTGAGAACCGTAGAGCGCGTAAAATGTTCGTATCGCCATGATTTCATAGTCGATTGATGCGCCATTGCGCGTGTCCCAGACCCCTTTGAAGCCGCTGGATTCCCGCCTTCGCGGGAATGACGTTTTCGTCGTTATAACGTTGGTTGCACCACCAGGCACCGTTTGACCTGATGTGCAATTCTGAACTGGAACTACTATAACATATTTATTTCCAATATGATTCATCACGCACGGAATGGTCGGAGCCCAGTATCGGCTGGTGTGGGGCGACAACGCGGCGAAGGCGCTCCCACGGCCAGAGGGCGCGAAAACGGGCCAGATTGGCGCGGCGGCTGCGGTCGTACTCCTCTTGCGAGAGGTAGGGCATGGAGGAGGCGTGAAAATGGTGGAAGAGGGTCTCCGGTTCATAACGGATGGTCCAGCCCGCTTCGCTCAGCCGCAACGACAGGTCGGTATCTTCCAAAAAGACCAGATCGAAGGCTTCGTCGAAAAATCCCACCGCCTCCACCGCCGCGCGGCGCAGCAGCACGCCGGTCCCCATGAAGGCTTCCAGGGTGAGGGGGGCGGCGAGGCGGGGGTCGTCGGGGAGGAGCCCGTCCAGGAAATATTGGGGCAATCCCTGATCGTCGAAGCGGGCTCCGATGGTCTGGGTGCGCCAGGCGGCGGGGGGGGCGTTTTCCTCCGGCAGGAGGATGCCCCCTTGCACCGCGCCGCAGCGGGGTTCGGCGGCGAAGCGGGCCAGGGCCGGGGCCAGCCAGGGGCGCAGGGTGAACATGTCCGAGTTGAGCAGGGCGAGGATCTCGCCCGCCGCGTGGCTTAGGCCGATGTTGTTGGCCTTGCCGAACCCCAGATTGCGCCCGTTGCGGATCACCCGCACGTTGGGTTCCCGTTCCAGCCGGGTGTAGAACGCCTCGAAGCCCGGTTCGGTGGAGCCGTTGTCGATGAGCAACAGCTCCCAGGGGGCGTCCCGGGTCTGTTCCGTCAGGGTGCGATGCAGCAGCTCGACGCAGCGCAGGTTGTTGAACACCGGGGTCAAAATGGAGGTGAGGGGAAGTGTCAACGCCGCCTCCTGTCGCGTCTCCCGCCGCGCCTCCCGTCGGATGGCTCGCGAGAGGGGGCGACCTAACGGGCCAGCCGCACCAGGGTCATATTCATCTCGTCCAGCCGCTTGACCAGCACGGTGATGAGTTGATCCTTGATTTTGTTCTGAATGCTCAGGTCCATCTTGGCCAGCATCTTGCCGTCCAGGCGGAAGACGGTGCACTCCTCGCTGGCGATGACGTTGGTGGTTCGCGCCTGATGGGTGAGGAAGGAGATCTCGCCGAAGGTGGTTCCCGGCTTGAGGCTGGCGATGAGCATCTCCGGCTTGTTCTCCTTGGTGACCACGGCGGCACCCTTGATCAGGATGAACAGGGCGTGGTCCACCCCCCCCTCGCGGATGATGTGATCCCCCCGGTGATAATTGGCGAAAAAGCTGTCCCCTTCAATGAAACGGGTCAACTCCTCGGAGGTGAAATCATGGAAGAAGGGAATTTTTTCCAGCAGTTTGAGCAGGACCATGATGCGCTCTCCAATGATGGGCCGGTCATTGCAAACAAGGGGGCGGACGGCGGCGGGGGGAACTTGGGAGCTCCCGGCTGCGGTCGTCATTTTTCGGTGGTGACATTGTATCACAAACTCAGGATTCATCCTCTAATGGAATCGTGATCCAACCGCCGCCCAGCAGACGATTTTCCCGGTAGAGGGCGCACCCCTGGCCGGGGGCGGGGGCGCGCTGGGGTTGGGCGAAGCGGAGGCGCCAGCCGCCGCCGGGGAGGGGGGCGAGGGCGGCGGGGACCAGCGGCGCGGTGGAACGGATGCGGGCCAGCAGCGGCTCCCCGGGGCCGGGGGGGCGGGCGGTGAGCCAGTTGACCCGCTCCAGATCGACGAAGGGGCGCATCAACGCCTCCGCCGGACCCACCACCACTTGATTGCGCCGGGGGTCCAGTCGCAACACGTGGAGGGGCGGTCCGCCGCCGGAGAGGCCCAAGCCATGGCGCTGCCCCACGGTGTAGCAGCCCAATCCCCGATGCCGACCCAACACCCGACCGGTTTCGTCCACCATCTCCCCCGGTTGCAACGATTGGGGGGCGTGGCGCGCCAAAAAATCGTCCACCCCGCCCTCGGGAATGAAACAGAGATCTTGACTCTCCCGTTTGTGGGCGACGTGCAATCCCCACTGTTCCGCCAGCCGCCGGGTCTCCTCCTTGGGGATCTCCCCCAGGGGGAAGCGCAGCTCCGGCAGGGACTCCCGGGGGAGGGAGAAGAGGAAATAGGATTGATCCTTGCGCGGGTCCACCGCTCGGGAGAGCTGGGGCTCCTGACCGGGGGGGTGTTCCAGCCGGGCGTAGTGACCGGTGGCCAGGGCGACGGCCCCCAGTTGGCGGGCCTTTTCCAGCAGCAGGCGGAATTTCAGCGCCCCGTTGCAGTGGATGCACGGGCTGGGGGTGAGCCCCCGGGCGTAATCCTGGAGAAAGGGTTGCACCACCTCGCGGTGGAAGTCCGCTTCCATGTCCAGGGCGTAGAAAGGGATGTTCAGCCGGTCGGCGACCTGGCGGGCGTCGTGGAGATCGGTGACGGCGCAGCAGGCGCGGGAGGCCGGTCCCAGGGTCTGGCCGTGGTCCCACAGGTGCATGGAGAGTCCGATCACCTCCCACCCTTGGGCCGACAACCAGGCGGCGACGGTGGAGGAGTCCACGCCGCCGGACATGGCGACGGCAATGCGTTGGGAGGGCGTCATCAGGGGTTCTGGGCGGCGGTGAAGGGGGAGGGGAGGGGAAATAATCTCCAGGCGTCGATGGGTCGATGTGCATGGAGAGGCTTACTCATGATACCATGATCGCCATGGAAATCATGGATCAAGGAATCGGCCTGGCCCTGAGTTTGTCGATCATCGCCCTGGGGGCGTTGATCCAGGGCTGCATGGGCATCGGCCTGGGGATCGTGTCGGTTCCGGTGTTGGCGTTGCTCGCCCCCCAACTGCTCCCCGGTCCGATTCTGGTCGCCACCCTGCTGTTGACCGCCCTGGCTTGGCATCGGGAGTGGAACGCGGCGATTTACCGGGACTTAGGCTGGGCCTTCGTCGGACGCCTGCCGGGAACCTTTCTGGGGGGACTGGTGGTGGCCCTGGGATCGGCTCCCCTGATCACCGCCCTGACCGGCGGAATGATCTTGACCGCCGTCGGGTTGACGGCCCTCGGACGTCGCTTCGAGCCCCATCCCCTCTCCTTGCTGATGGGGGGATTTTTTTCCGGATTCATGGGCACCACCTCGGCGGTGGGGGGGCCGCCCATCGCCCTGGTCTATCAGCACGCCGACCCGGCCCGGGTGCGCAGCTCCCTGGCGGCCTATTTCACCCTGGGCGGCGTTATCTCCCTGGCCGTCCTGGCGTGGTTCGACCGCTTCGGCTGGCGGGAGTTGGGGCTTGGATTGCTCCTCGCCCCCCCAGTCCTCGCCGGATTTTTCCTCTCCAGCCGCTTCGTTCACGGCCTGCCCCCCCATTTTCGTCACGCCCTGCTGATCCTCTCCGCCCTGGGCGGAGCATTCCTGACCGTCAAACCTCTCCTCTCCTGACGGAAAGTCCCCGCCCCCGGCGGCAAGTTTGCCCCCTCCGTCCGGTTTTCCTTGCCGTCGCTCCCCTGAAAAACGTCCCTCGTGGGTCCGAAAACCGCACGCCGCCGGGATTTCCTCGTCCGGGCGTGGCGGAGCCGAGGAGTGGCTCGAAACTTGCTCGACTCTTGCCATCCGGGAGGGCGGATCGTCAGGGGCCCCCTCCCTCTCCTCCCCCGAGGCGACCCCCATGATTCCCCCGATCTCCCGCACCCCGACCCCCGCCGCTCCCCCGGAACCCCCCGCCGGGGCGGGATCGGACGCGGCGGGCAAGACGGAGGAGGGGTTCGGCTTTGGCGAACTGCTGGACATTCTCAATCCGCTGCATCATCTGCCGGGCATCTCCACCCTGTATCAAAAATTTTCCGGGGATGAGATCGGCAACGGGGCGCGGGTGATCGGCGGGACGCTTTTTGGCGGTCTGTTCGGCGGCGTGGGATTTTTGGCGGGCATGGCCGCCTCTTCCGCCAACGTGGCGTTGCGCGAGGTCACCGGCAAGGACGTGGGGGAACACCTCTTCGCCTTCGCCGCCAGCGACCCCCGCTCCCCCCCGGCCCCGGAGTTCGCCCAGCCGCCGAAAAACCTCCCGGAGGGCCTCCCCTCCCTGGCCGAGGAGATCGCCGAGGAAGAGGCGCTCCAGGCCGCCGCCGCTTCGAGCAGCGCCCCCCCGGGGCGGACGCCGGAGGAACCCTTGCGGCAGGGGGAGAATCGCCGCCTGGCCATGGAACGTTATCACCGGACAATCGCCGATCCCTTGCCGGACGACGCGGTGTTGGATCGCAAGGGTTGATGGATGAAATCCCCAGTCTCACGGATTGGCTTCACAGGGAAAGCTGAAAGCGCCGCGCCATGAAAATGAACGCCTTGTCCCTCCCCGGACGGACCCCCCGCAATTGGAACGGATTGCAACCCCTGGAGGGCGAGGTCGCCAGCGGCGGGTCCGCCGCCCGTGGTTCTTTCGCCCGCACCGCCTCGGGGCGCACCTTGATGCTGCAAAAGGAGCCCCCCCCCGCCCCCCCCAGCGGCGAGGAGATCCACCAGGCCCTGGATCAGTTGTTGATGGAGGCGCAAAACGAGCGCCTGGAAGGGGCCATGCCCCTCATCCGACTGATGCAGAAATCCCTGGCGGTGGAGCTGGCCACCCGCAACGTCCCCCCAGGAACCCTCACCGTCGCCGGATGGTTGGGGCTGCTCAACCGCTGGGAGGAGGCCCTCAAGCAGATCCGCAAGCGGCAAATTTTCTTCGCCAAACCCTTTTTCGTCGATGCCGCCGAACGGTTTCGTCGCGGCGAATCCCCCCTGACCTCGCTGCTGGATGAACTGCTGGAATTGATGGACCACGCCCTGATCATCGAGTAATCTATCCCCCCATCATTCACCACAAAATGACAAGGGGGGGGGATCATGGGAAAAGGTGATCAAGACAAGAAGTGCAAGCCCAAGGAGCCTTGCCGGTCGGAAATCATCGACTGCCGGGAATACAAGATCGTCCTGAGTTTGAAGCGGTTCGTGAAGGATGAGGCCAAGGGGAGAAAGCGTTTTTGGCAAGAGGTGAAGGCGCTGGCCAAGGCCTGCTCCGTGAAGGCCAAAGACCCGAAAAAACCGGCGAAGCCGGACGTGCGCACCGTCGAATTTCTGGATACCCGGAAGTTTGATCTGCGTTGCGCCGGGTTTGTCTATCGGGTGCGGGGGGTCGAAAACAAGAAAAGTTTTTATGCGACGCTCAAATACCGCAGCCCGGAACATCGCCTCTCTGCGGCCGTTGACCTGACGCCCAAGGGGGGGGATGGCCATGAGTGCAAGTTTGAACTGGATATCACCCCCACGTGGCGCCAGATGTACAGCCGCTCCTGCACCCTGAAGTTCGACGGAAAAAAAGGTCGCCCGTCCAAGCCCCACACCATGAAAAAATTGGCGAGGATCTTCCCCAAGGGGTTGGGTCCGGTCGCCGGGATTGTTGGCGGCGGAAAAAAGTTGCAGCCGGTGCGTCCCTACACCCTTTGGGAAAACTCTCTCGAAATCGGTTGTCTCTCGTTCGGTCCCAAGGGTGCCCGGGTGAAGGCCAAGGCGGTGTTGAACGCCTGGCGGATGTGCTCGAAAAAGGGGCCGCTGTTGGTGGAGGAGTTTTCCTTCGATTTCAAGCATCGGGGAAAAGAGTGCCTGATCTCGCCCAAGGTGGAGCGTCAGGCCGCCCGCTTTTTCCAACTGCTTCAGCAATTGCCCAACGGCTACGACCCCTCCGCCACCACCAAGACCAACTTCATGTACGGCGGGGCCAAACTGGCCCCCACCTGCCAGTTCGCCGGGCCGGGGGGCGGGGACTGAGGGAGGGAGCGATCCCTCGCGGAGATGATTCGGCGGCAAGACCGGAGACGAGACGAACCAGGCCGACGAGGGGTGCCTCCCCCGTCGGCCTTTTTTTGCATCCCGGATCGTCCATTGGAATGTCAACCCGGAAATTCGGTGAAAATCTGGTCGGCTTCGCCGACTTTTGGGCGCGCTGCGCGAATTGCAAAAGGCGCAATTCGCTTGTTTGAAAAGCGCGCTAAAAATAAAAAAGCCAAAGCAAAGTCAACTGCAAGACCTTGGGGGACAGGGAACTGTCCCCCAAATTCCCCTTCACCTTTATTCAATAGTGGACGCTTGACCGGCCTTCCAATGGATAATCTGGGTTCATGGATCGGGGTGACGTTCCACGGCCTGTTCGCAAAATTCCGTCAACCGTTCGCCGTAGGGGCGGTTGAAGGGATGGACGATGGGTTCCATGGCGGCCCCCAGCCGGGAGGCGAAGGCGGGATCCCGGGATTGGGCAATCAAGGTTTGGGCCGCCGGGACCAACTCCCCAATCCCCCACGCCTTGACGATCTCCGGCATCTCGAACATCTCCTTGAAATAGATCATCTGCATCTCCCCCTTGAGGTGGGCCGAGTCGTCGTCGGGGAGGAAGCAGCAGGCGGGTTTGCCGTGCATCGCCCCCTCCAGAATGATGGTGGAGAGAGGGGAGATCAGGGCGTCGATGCTGGAGAGGGTGTCGTGGGTGTGGCGGTAGTCGGGGAGGGATTTTTCGTGGGCGGTTCCGGCCCGCACCCCCTCCAGATAGCCCCGCATGGTCTGTTCGATGCGCACGTGACGCCAGGGACGATCGAGAATCGCCGCCCCCCCCTTGCCCCCCGCCCCCCAGGGATGGGGACGGTAGATCACCGTCACGTCGGGCAGCGCGCCGCTCTCGATGGCGGCTTCCAGATGGTCCAGATGGGCGATTTCGGCGGCCCCCTTGCTGGAGCCGGCGTAGAGTAGCAGCTTTCGTTCCGCCTCCACCCCGTGCAACGCGCAAAACCGCTCCCGGGTCATGGCCGCCGGATGACGATAGAGTTCAAACTGGGCCGCCCCGAAGGGGATCACCCGTTGCGGCGACACCCCCATGTAGTCGATGGCGTGGCGTCGGGTCTGTTCGCCCCACACCAGCAGCCAATCCGGCTCCCCCACCATGGATTGCTTGGTGCTGGGGTTGTCCCATGAGTTCATGATCACCAGCAGGGGGATCCCCCGCTCCCGGGAGACCAGGGTGAGATCGTTGAGGTAGCCCCCGGTGAGAACGCAGGGGTGGATCAACAGATCGGGGCGCTCCCGCTCCAGCAGTTGCTCCAGACCCACGTAGGGCATTTTGGCCAGGCGCTGGCGGTTCCACGCCCGATAGAGGGCGTAGATCCCCGGCAAGGCGAGGGTGGAGTAGAGCAGCTGGCCCTTCCAGTTGAAATTTTTTCGGTTGAACAGGCGCACCGCCTTGGCCTGGGGGCTCTCCCAGGGGCGCCAGCGCAACTTGCCGACGATGAAATATTCCCGCCAGACCTGGAGCCGATCCTTGGGGACCGGCAGGATCTCCCGGGGGGAGGGGAGCTCCAGGGCGGCGGCGTCCACCGCCCCCATGCGGCTGAATCCCGGTTCGGGAAAGAGGAAGCGCAGGTCGTGATGGGCGGCCAGATGGTCAAAGGCCCGGCTGTGCAAAAAATGGCGCACCACCACGTCGGCTTCCACGAACACCAAAATTTTCACGAACCGGACTCCCGGGGGTCAGCGATACACTTCGCGGCGGTGGGCGACCTTGACCACGAGGACGATCAACCGTTCGTCCTCGATGCTGTACAGAACGCGGTAATCTCCCACGCGCATCCGCCACGCATCTGGACGACCCGCCAGTTTCAGCGACCCCGAAGGGCGGGGATCGGATTCCAATTCGATGGTTTTCTGTATAGTCATTCAAAACCAGTTTTATACATTGCCAGCTAAAGATTATACGCTCGTCATTCCCGCGAAAGCGGGAATCCAGGAAAGCCGATCAATGGATGGCTCCCTTCAAACAAACGGAAAAAGTGCTTGGTTCCTCGTAGCAAAATCTGCATTTCCCTCCCCCCCCCTGGATTCCCGCCTTCGCGGGAATGACGTTTTCGTGGTTGGGGAGTTGGTTGCATAACCCAGGCACCGCTTGACGATATGTGCAATTTTAAAATGGAATTGCTATAAAATGCGGGACTGAACGTCACGCCCCAGCTTGAGGAGTTGGCGTCGGGCCGCCTCGTCCCAAAAAACTTTGTAGGTCATTGAAGCTCTTCCCGGGTGAATCCGGCTTCCTTCAGCATGTCGTCCATGGAGACCGCTCCCGAAGGGTCGCGCCGGAACGCCGCCAAGGCCAATCGGGCCTCCTCGGCCTCCTCGACCTCCTCACGATCTTCCAAATGTCGGCGCAAAATTTCTCGCACCAGTTCCTCCAACGTCTCCCTTTGACGCTCCGCCAAAATTTTCAACGGCTCCGCCAGGGCGTCGGGGATGGTCAAGGTGGTCATGCTCTCCTCCACACGGTCAGCGTCGGCCCCCCGCGGAACCCTCCCGCATCGGTGAGCCCATTACTCACGCCTCATCGTAGGTCTCCCCCGGCATCCCGTCAAGCAGAGGTGAAGAGGGAGAAAACGGTCCCGTCGGCCCAAAAAAAACGGCGTCCCGCGAAGGACGCCGCCATTGTTTCCCAAGAGCCGCCGGGGATGCAAGCCGAAGCGCATCCCCGGCGGGGTTCCGGGGGAGAAACTTATCCGGCGTAGGAGCAACCGCTGGCCGGGGTGCGGGTGTCCATGTTGCGCCCGCGATTCATGTGATCCTCGATTTCGGCGGCGCTGCCGATCATGCGCCCGAAGAGGAAGGTGACGAAGGCCGCCGACTCCATGGAGTCGTCGGGGATCTTGCCTTCCTGATAGGGCTTCCACAGCAGCTTGAGCAGGATCACCGCGATCACCGCGTCGACGTTGACGCAGTAGACGTTGCTGCTGACGCCGGACTTGAACAGGGCGTGAACCAGCTCATGGTAGAAGTCGAGGAAAATGTTGTAGTCGCCCCGTTGCTTGAAGAGGTCGGCCACGAACACCTCGCGGGGGTCGTAGTTGACATCCTTGCCCTTGAAGATGGGGTGATTGACGCAGGGGATCTTGAGGTATTCCAAATCCCCCGCCGCCTTGGCCTTGACCTTGTAGGACTTGTAGTCCTTGGCGTACTTCATGGCGATGGCCGCCAGATCGATGCCATGGTTGGCCTTGGCGGGATCGGTGAGGTTGCTGCCCTTGAACTGCTCCACCAGGAAGGCGATGGCCTCGTAGCCGTTGCCGCCGTGGGCGAAGCCGGTGTGGGTCAGGAAGCCCAGGTAGCCCTTGTTGATCTGAACCCGCTTGGGATCCTCGGGTCCGTCGGAGCTGACCGCCCCCTTGGCCCCCTGCGCCGAGATGGTGCCCGGACCGTTGCTGATGATCAAACCCAGCAGCACGGAGAAGGCGAACAACTCCTCCTTGGTCGCTTTCCAGCCCAGAACCGCCAGGAACGCGGTTTCGGTGAAGCTCCAGGAGGCGGCCATCTCCTTCACGTCCACGCCCATGAAGCTCTTTTTCTCCTGCTTGGCGGCGGGCGCGGCGGCCCCCACCAGGGTGGAGAAGATGCGGAAGTGCCAGGGCATGTTCAACAGGGTGGTGACCGACAGACGCTTGCGCATCAATGGCCGCCACGCCAGATGGGTGGTCACGGCGGCCAGCAGCACGGCGTCCCGCAGGGCGGCGTCGTGCTTTTTGGCCAAGGCCTTGAGAAAGTCGAGGAAGACCGACTGGACCTTGCGGGCTTCCAGGGCCTCCAGCAGGGCCTCGCCGCGCTTGCCCGCCTTTTCCGCCAACAAGGCGTCCTTGTAGACTTCGGCTTGGGCGAGTTGCTCGGAAAAGTCGAAGGAGAGATCCGAGGCGTCGGCGAGCTTGGTCAGGCCGAAGAGGTTCAGCAGCGCCTGGGCGGCGTTGCGGCTGGCCTCCACCTCCTTGGGTCCGACCATCGCCAGGGCGGTGGAGAGGACCACGTTGGGGCTGCTGCCCGACTCCCGGGCCGCCTGGGCGGCGTCCAGACCGGGGGTTCCGGCTTGGCAGACGAAGGTGTTGAGCACCGCGTTGGCCATGGCCGTTCCGTTGGCGTCGGGGTACTCCCGAAGCAACGACTGGACCAGATTTTCCTCGAAGGTGCGGGTGGAGGCGTCCAGGATGCTGACGCCGTGGATCTGCGTCACCTGGGTTTTGGAGTCCATGCGCGAGGCACCGGAGCAGTCCTTCATGTTCTGCCGCGGATAGATCACGCCCACCTGCTTTTTCAGGTTGGTGATCTGCTCGTTGTAGGGGGCCATGGCCTCCACCAACGGCGCGTCAAGCTCCGGCGGCAGTTCGAGGCCCTGGCTGTTGCTGAACCAGCACTTGAGCTCCAAGTCGCCCCGGGGGGAGAAATCGGGCTCGATACCGTTGAGCTTCATCACGGCGGTGAGGGCCTGGGGGATGTGGGCGATGTTGGTGACCACCGCCCCCTTGGCGGTGCAGACGGGATGATCCGGGGTGTACAGCTCTTTCACCCCGACTTTATCCATGAACCACTGTTCCTTGCTCATGGCGTTGTCGCCGGAACCGGCGATAGCCCCCGCATGGCCGCAGGCCCGGGTGAGCTTGGCCTTCCAGCGGCCCACGATGCAGGCCACCACCGGCTTTTGAAATTGCAGGTCGTGCTCGTAGTATCCGCCCGGCTCGATGTACATCACCGCCGCCTTGGAGCGGGGGTCGTTGTGCATGCAGTAGGTGAACTCCGGCGCGGCGAAGTGGATGTAAAGATCCTTGCCGGAGGAGAGGGAGACGGTGGTGCCCCAACCGGCGGTGAGCAGGTAGGTGGCGATGGTGGTGGTGAAGTTGCCCGAGTTGGAAAAGAGGGCGATGGAGCCGGGAACCAGGGACTCCTCGGGATTGCTGCCGCCCAACGCGCCGCCGATGCGCACCCGATTGTGGGCGTCGGCCACGCCGAGGCAGTTGGCTCCGAAAACATCCACGCCGCGCCACTGGCAGTATTGACGGATCAGGCGGGAGTCGCGCACCGGCACCTTTTCGGTGAGGATGACCACCTTCTTCAGTTCGGGATTGACCCGCACCGCCTCGATGACCGCATCCTTGACCCCCGACGGGGGGACGTAGACCACGGCGACGTTGAAGCGGTGTCCGGCGTCCAGGGCTTCCAGGATGCTGTTGTAGACCGGGATATCGCCGGCGGGGGTTTTCATCACCGAGCCGGTGCGGCCCGGCATGGTGCCGCAGACCACGTTGCCGCCGGAGAAGGCGTGACTCACCGGGGTGACGGTGGTGCTTTCGCCGCCCATGATGTTGAGAACGCAAACCTTGTCCTCGCGGGTGGCGAGTTCGGACAGGGAGTGGACCCCCACGAAGTAGGGGAAGGCGGGTTCGCCCCGCGCGTGCATGTAGTTGTAGCCTTTGTTGTCAACGCTTTGCATGTTTTGCATGGCGCTTATTCCTCAATCGTTTGGCTCATTCGCGGCCCGACCCGAGGGGCGGGGGTGCGCGGAAGGATCGTTTGGCTCACTTGACGCCCAGTTTGCGGGCCACCAACTCGCGACCGCCCTTGGCCATCCAGTCGTCGGCGTATTGGGCGTAGTTGACCACCTCGCTCATGGCCGAGTCGAACCCGAACATGCGGTAGGGCAGTCCCAGGGCGTCCAGGGTGTCTTGCAGGTATCCCAGGCCCCGGATCAGGTTGGGTCCGCCGCGACCCACCACCACGTAGAGGGGGGTGGGGCCGTAGGCGCTGAAATGCTCCCGCAGGGCGTCGGCCATGGCGCGGAAGGTTTCGTAGATGTCGGTGTTGTTGGCCTTGCCGCCGATGAGGAACAGGACGTTGCTTTGCTTGAGCCAATATTTATAGGTGATGCGGGAGATCTCCAACATTTTGGCGTAGGGGGGATTGCCGCCGAAGTCGGAGGAGATGGTGGCCCGGTCGCCCAGCAGTTCGGTCACGAGGGCGTTGGCCCCGCCGCCGAAGGTCATGGCGGTGATGGTGCCCAGGTCGTTGATGACGAAGACGTCCGACTGCCCCTGGTAGGTCCGCAGCTGGTTGACCTCCATCTCGAACTTGGAGAGGTTGGCGGCGTTGAGATCGCTGGGGAGCTCCAGCCGCTTCCAGTTGGGGTCGTCGGTGTCGAAGGAGCATTTGAAGTCGCAGGCCAGGGGGATCAGACGGCCGTTGGCGTCCCGGAACATGCGCACCGGGTTGAGCTCCAGGGTGGTCATGCCGAAACCGTGGAAGAGATCCCACAGCTTGGGCAGATTTTGCACCAGGGGGCTGATGATTTCGTTGGGGGCACCCAGCCGGGTCAGGGCATTGGAGGCGATGAACCCCTTGAAGCCGGTGAGGGGGTCGAAGGGGACAATGGCGATCTTGTCCTTGGGCAGCTCCTCGATGTCCACGCCCCCGTGGTGGGTGATGGTGAGGGTGGGGGCTCGGAACTGGGTGCTGTCGGTGAGGGAGATGTAGAGTTCATGCTCCGAGGGAACGAAGCTTTCGAACGTCACCCCTTCCGCCTTGGCGGTGGCGTTGCCATGGCGATGCTCGGCGAAATAGAGCCGTTCCTTCTCCTTGAGGGCGGTGTAGAGATCGGTGGCCTTGCCCACCAACCCGGCCTTGCCTTTCTTGCCGATGCCGCCCTTGAAGATGGGTTTGATCAGCACGCCGCCCCATTGGTCGATCAGAGCCTGGATTTCCTCTTTCGTGGCTTCCGGACCCAAGACCTTGGCCGTCGGAAAATCGACGTACTTGAGGAGCTTGGATCCCCAGTAGAGTCCTGTGATCTGCATCCCTACCACTCCTTGTTTGAGTTGACTGAAAAAAGAGACTGGGACGCGCCGCGCCCTGGACGGACCCTTCCCCACGTCCGTGGATGGCGACCGGACCGCGTCGGGTCTCTCTGGATGGTTTGAATCGCGGCCTCATTCCCCTTCCACCGGCTTCATCCGCCTTGATCCGCCATCATCGACATGTGTTGATACCATTTCATGAGGGTGGGGGCAACGGCGGAGGTTTTTACACCGGACGAGCGGAGTTTTTTGCGCTGCAACAAAGCCTTGCGCCGCAAACCGTTGACGTGGGGCGGGCGGGAGTCGTCTTGGCGCAAAAAAAGGGGCAAGCCGGAGTGTTCCGACTTGCCCCTGACGCATCTGATGGCGGGAGCGACGGGGCTCGAACCCGCGACCTCCGGCGTGACAGGCCGGCACTCTAACCGACTGAGCTACGCCCCCAGAGCGCTTCTTTCGCGGTGACGATGTTGCCTTGCCCCCTCGTCCGAAAGCGAGGGAGAGATTACCCACCACGGGTCGTGGTGTCAACCGCCTTTGTGGAGTTTGGCGCATTTCGTCCCAATCGTTGCGGCCTTGGATTCACACCCGGACGCCTTGGCCAGGAAACGGTTCTATTGTGGGGCTTCGAGGGAGGGGGCGGCGAGGGGCGGCGACGCTCCCTCCCGGCGACGGAGCATGCGATAGCCGTACCCCCGCAAGGTTTCGATCCAGGCCCCGCTGGGCCCCAATTTTTCCCGCAGGCGGTTGATATGCACGTCGATGGTGCGCACCCGCTGGGGGGCGTCCCGCCGCCAGACCTCCCGCAGCAGGGTCTCCCGGGAGACGATCTGTCCGTAGTGGGCCGCCAGATATTGCAGCAGCCGAAACTCCATGGCGGTGAGCCCCACGTCCTCGTTGTCCACCAGGGCCTTGCCTTCCTCGATCAGCAGGCGCAGCCCGTCCATGGCGAATCCCTGAACCTCGTCCCCCGCCATCGCCCCCGCCGGGGTGCGGCGGAGAATGGCGTGGATGCGCATCATCAGTTCCCGGGGGGAGAAGGGTTTGAGCAGGTAGTCGTCGGCCCCGGCCTCGAACCCCCGCACCCGGTCCGATTCATCGGCGCGGGCGGTGAGCATCAGCACCGGCAGATGGCTGGTGATGGGAAAGGCTCGCAGCCGTCGGCAAACGTCCAAGCCGTCCAGATCGGGGAGCATGAGGTCGAGGATGATCAAATCCGGCGGCGGGGACTGAACCGCCAACTCCAGGGCCATCACGCCGCAGGAGGCGCACCGGGTGTAATGACCCGCACGGCGCAACATGACGTCCAGGGAGTGTCGAACGTCCTCTTCATCTTCCACAATTTCGATCAAATAACCCATGGCCTTATCCTTGGCGATCCTCCCAGCGGGAGAGGAGCTCTCTGAATCCGTCGGGAGGCCGTCGCCTGCGGCGCCGCTCTTCCCTTCATGAGAGGGAAGAGCGGCAAAAAAATGCTGGCGGCACCCTGGGGCGCGGCCAGCAAGGGAATCAAGCCGGAGCAGGCTCGATCAGGTCAACTGAATCACGATGTCGTGCAACACGGTGCCGGTGTCGGACATGTCCCGGGCGGCGACGTGCAGGTGACGGTAGATTTCGCGACGCTTGAGGATCTCCAGAACGAAGCCCATGGCCTCGACTTCGGCGTCCGGCGTCCGCTCCTTCAGTTTTTTCATGAGGGCGTCGGCGCTGTAGAGGGAGGCCAGGGCGCGGCGGTAGGTCTTGTCCACCACCAGGCGACATTGGCTGGCGGCGGTGGCGTCGCCCTCGGCCTTGACCGGAGCGGCGTCCAGCAGGCGATAGCCCCGCTGAATGGCGCTGGCGGCGTCCCGCAGGGTGGTGGCCATTTCGACGATGTAGGCGTCGGCCTGGATCCCCAGGGTCTCCATCTCTTCCACGATGATGCGGGCGGAGGAGACGGGGTTGTCGATGGTGGAGATGGAGCGGTAAACGTCCTCCCGGTCCATCGGGGTGGAGAAGGCGTTGTTGAGGATGGTCAAATGCTTTTGCTTCATCTCCTCGGCCTGCTCGTCCAGCTTGACCAGCATCGCCGACTTGGCTTTGTCGCCGGTCTGCAGGAACTCGACCATCGCGGAGTAGCTTTGCACCAGCAGATCAGCCTGCTGGGTCAGCAGCCCGAAGAAGGGGGGAACCCGGGGAAAAACGTTGTCCAGCGCGGAACCGAAGAGGGAATTGCCAGAACCACCCATGGATTGACTCCTTTTCGTCGTGTCAGTTCGTCATGTTTTTGGATCGGTCGTCCCCGTGGGACGACGGAACGTTGGGTTGGGCGGGCCTAAGGCCCTGGACCGTTTGCTGGTCCGTTACTTCAAGAAAGCGGTCAAAATCCAGGCGGTGATGCCGCCCACCAAGCCCGCGCCGGGGATGGTGAGGAACCACGTGGCCAGAATTTCCTTACCCTTGCGCCACTTCACCGCCCGGGGGTGTTCGGCGGTGCCGATGCCCATGATGGTGGAGCTGGTGACGTGGGTGGTGGAGACCGGGGCGCCCCACACCGCCGCGCCGAAGATCACGCTGGCGGAGATCATCTGGGTGTTGAAGGAGTGGATGGGACGCACCTTGTAGATGCCGAAGCCCACGGTGCGGGCGATGCGCCATCCGCCCATCATGTTGCCCGCCGTGATCAAAATGGCGCAGGTCAAGATGACCCAGAACGGAATGTGGAACTTTTGGATCTCACCGCCCAACATCAGCGCCAGGGCGATGATGCCCATGCTCTTCTGGGCGTCGTTGGTGCCGTGGGAGAAGGAGAGGGCCGCCGCCGAAAGCCATTGACCCCCCTGGAAAAACTTGTTGATCGAGGGGCGGGAGTCGCGGGTCAGCCAGCGGGAGAGCTTTTGCACCCCGAAACCGATCCAGAACCCGAGAACCGGCGACAGGAAGAGGGACATGACCACCTTCATCACGCCGGTGAGCTTGCCCTTGGTCACCAACTCCTGCATGCCCCACATCACGTGGTCCGAACCGGCGGCAAACATCACCGCGCCCACAATCCCGCCCACCAGAGCGTGAGAGGAGGAGGAGGGCAGCCCGAAGTACCAGGTGAAGAGGTTCCAGAAGATGGAGCCGCAGATGCCCGCCAGCACGATCCCCAGCGAGATGGAGGCCGGCACGTCGCTCAGGGTCACGAACTTGCCGATGGTGTCGGCGACGGCGGTTCCGCCCAGCATGGGCCCCAGGAAGTGAAACGCGCCGGTGACCAGCGAGGCCTGGATGGGGGTCATGGCGCGGGCGGCGATGATCGTGCCGGTGATGTTGGAGGCGTCGTGAAAGCCGTTGGTGAAGTCGAAGATGAGGACGATGACGATGGCCGCCCACATCATAAAGACCATCATGCTAATATCCATGCTGCACCTCTCTTGCCATGTTGCACCTCTTCCTGGGGTAGGGGTGGATGTCGCCTGCTTTTATTTAAAACCATTATCATGCTGGGCGATTTTAACAATGTACATCCGGCTCAGCGCGCTTTGTAAAACATCCAGCGCGTCGTTACGGTGTGGCTCCTGGTTTTATGAAGTCCTGACAGTCTGTTTTGACATTCAATACGGCTGGCGGACTCCTCGATTCACATTTTCGTGGGCGTTCATGACATCGCAGCCAACAAATCACAAGATTCGCGAAGCATTCGCCGTGAAGCTTGCACGTCGTTGCATTGTGAAAACATTACAGGCACCGGAAATAAAATGCAAAGCAATCACATGTATTTAAAAATAACACAACATTAAGTTGGCTAATGTTTATCTAAGTTTAATATCAAGACGGGGATTGGTGTCGGAGTGGGGAAGGGAGAAGGAGGTCTTCGGGCGATTCAACGTGGCGTTAAAAAATAGAAATTCGCCGGATTAGCAAAGTGTTACGTTGATCTTTTGGGAGATGGAGCGGGGGATGTGGGCAGAAAATGGGGGAGACCGTTCGCGGAAGGGGAGTCAAGGGTACTGTCCCCGTCAGAGTTTTTTGGAACAGGAATGTGAACGCGACGTGATTCAGCCCGTGACATGGCGCGGTCTGAAATTAACATTGAGAGTATGTGAAAGTTGAATGGGAAAAAGATGTACAATGGAGGGGTTTGGCGGGCTGGGAGCCCAGGAAGATCAGGAAGGGGCGGGACTCTGGCGGTCCGGCAGGAGGGCCGCGAGGGTTTGCACGACGAACAGGGCCATCCTCGCCGCGCTGCGCAGGGCCGCCCACGACGGTTCCACGGCGATGTGAATTCCCGCCGTCAACAAAGAGCAGGGTGCGGGGTGCGGACCCTCGTCCCAGCCGGTGGGCGACGGGGGGTGGCATAATGGTCAGGGGGTGCCGGGTGCCCCGGGAGGGTTGGTCAACGGAGTTTCCAAGAATGGCGATTCCAAACGGTTGGGCAAGGAGCGCCGCCGGATGGGTCGGAATGGCGGAGGGCAATTTTTTTGTGCAATCGGAGAGGTTGCGTTATGCTGTCCTCCTCCCTGCCGATGGCGGGGGAGAGGCGAACACTCCCCGGGGTTCTCGCCTCCGTTGGGAGGAAACGCCCAGATTCCCCGAAATCCGGAACCATCCGAATGATCTCCCTACAACTCCGTCGCTTCGCCGAGCCGGTTCTCCTGCGAAATGTCCCGTTTCCTCCGGGGGCTCGGTTGCATGAATTGCTGATCACCGGTCCTCCGGGATCGGGGAAGAGCACCCTCATCCAGCGCCTGGGCGGCTGGAGCGAGGAGGGCTATGTCGACCTGTCGGATCGGCAATGGTGGACCAGCCGCTCCCTGACCCTCCGCCCCCGGGAGTTGCACCTGCTCCTGCCGTTCCAGGGCATGGAGAAGGCGGTTTCGGTCTATGAACCCCACTGGCTCAAGCAAAACCACGCCCTGGACTTCGGCCGAATGTGCATTCCCCCGGAGGGGCGCTATTTTCTTTCCACCGATTGGCGGCGCAAGTACGTGATCGAATTTTTGCTGCCGCCGGTGGACCGGGTTCTGGCGTGGCGTCGGGAGCGGTCGCGCCGGGGAACCCACCCGGTGGACGTCGAAATCTCCCGGGAGCAGATTGCCCATCAAATGCTCATCTACTGGAACGTGGCCAAGCATTTGCATCGTTGCGGTCTGCGCGTCCATCTTCGGGAGGGGGTGGACGAGCCGCCGCTGGAGATCGTGGACGCCATGGATTACGAAGCCCTTTGACGCTCCCCCCTTCTTCCGGAACCTCTCCAGGCGGCGCCGGGGGGGGCGTCCGGCCGTTCTCTGGTCGCCCCGGCGGATTTGCCGTTTCATTCCTACCGTGTTTCCGGACTTGATAATCATCAAAAAAATCCGGGAGCTCGCGGCTCCCGGGAGGGGTTGGGGCGGGGTTACGCGCCGAAGATTCCCTTGAGCAGGAAGAAGAGGACTGCGGAGCCGAGAGCGCCGGCGGGCACGGTGATCAGCCAGGAGATGACGATGTTGAGCAGCACCCGCAGGTCGATGGAGCCGACGCCCCGGGCCAGTCCGACGCCGATCACCGATCCCACCGCGATGTGGGTGGTGGAGACGGGCATGCCGGTCTTGGAGGCCAGCACCACCACCGTGGCCGCCGAAAGCGTGGCGGAAAAGGCGCGGCTGGGGGTCAGTTCGGTGAGCTTGGTGCCGATGGTCTGGATCACCTTGGCCCCGTAGGTGGCCAAGCCGACGACGATGGCCACGCCGCCCATGGTCAACACCCACAAGGGCAGGGGCGATTTGCCGGAGACCTTGCCGCCGCTGTTCACCACGTCCAGCACCGCCGCCAAGGGGCCGATGCCGTTGGCCACGTCATTGGAGCCGTGGGCGAAGCACATGGCGGCGGCGGTGAAGATCATCATCGGCACGAAGACTTTTTCGGCGTTGGCGAAGTGGAACTCCTTTTCCAGGGAGGGGTCGGGCTGGATCCGGTTGATCATGAGCTTGCCGATGACGGCGCAGCCGACGCCGAGCAACACGGCGATGACAAATGTTTCCGTGGTGCTGAGTTTGAGCTTGAGATGTTCCAGTCCCTTGAACAGGGTGACCAGGGCGACGATGAAGCCCACCAGGAAGACGTACATAGGGCCCCATTTGCGGGCGCTTGCAAAGGGATCGTTGGTTTCCAACACCAGTTTGCGGACGCTGATGGTGAGGAGGAAGGCCATGACCGCCCCCAGCACCGGGGAGACTACCCAGGAGGCGACGATTTCCCCCATCTTGCCCCATTGCACGGTGTCAACGCCGACGCCCACGGCGGCGAATCCGGCCACCGCGCCGACGATGGTGTGGGTCGTGGAGACCGGCCATCCCTTGGCCGTGGCGATGTGCAGCCAGATGGCCGTGGCCAACATGGCGGAGGTCATGCCGTACATCAGCAGGTGGGGAACGGCGACAAACACCTGCGGATCGACGATGCCCTTGCGAATGGTTCCGGTGACTTCACCGCCGGCGATGAACGCGCCGGCGAATTCAAAGATGGCGGCGATGATCACGGCGTTGCGCAGGGTCAGGGAGCCGGAGCCCACCGGCGGCCCCATGGCATTGGCCACGTCGTTGGCACCGATGGCCCAGCAGGCGTAAAACGCGAACAGAGCCGCCATGCCCATGAACAGGGTTCCATGTTGAGCAATAATTTCCATCCAACCTTCTCCTTCCGAGGGGGCGGTGCGTGGGGGGGTCAGCGGGCCAACAGCAGGCGGATGTGGTTGCCGGCTTTTTCAGCGCAGTGGGCGATTTCCCCCACGTCGTCCATCACCCGGGACCAGTAGACCGCTTGGACTGGAGAGAGGGAGCCCTCGTCCTTGTACAGGGAGCGGGTGACTTGGATGACCGCCCGGGTCGCCCCGTCCTTGGCCTCCGACAACTCCGACAGCATCCGAATGACCTGTTCCGCCTCACGACCGCTGAAGCCGGTTTCCACCAATTCATCCAGTTTCTCGATAATGCCGCCCATGACGCGCACCACCGCGACGCACAGGTTCACGGCACCCAGAAAGGCCTCTCCCAGTCCAGCCGGGGGAGCGTGGTCGTGGGAGACCAGGGTGATGGCCAAATGTTCGCAGTGGTCGGCCACGTCATCGTTCAGATCCAAAATCGCCAGCAGGTCGCGGCGGTCCACCGGCATGAACAGGCTTTTGGGCAGGTGGAGGAAAATGTCGTTTTCCAGCGCATCCGCCTCATTTTCCAACGCGGAAATCCGCTCGGCGATGCTTTGCAGTTGGGGGGCGTCGCCCTTCACCAGGGCGGCGACCAGGAGGGGAACCTGGTCGGCGCACTCGGCGACCTTGCGCATGTGCCGTTGGATCGGTTTGAACGGGGATTTTCCCAGCAATCCGGCGAGGGGATTCGTTGTTTCCATACTTCTGTCGCTCCTTCTTCGTCGATGGGCTCAGGGGAGGCTTGGCTCGAAGCCGGTCATGGGGCTTCGGGGGTGGCGCGGTCATGTTTTGTTTCAACATATATGAATTGTAAAACTCGCGAACCATGACAGAATGAACGTTCGTCAGGCGCATTGGAGGCCATGAATCCCCTTCACGCGGAGGAGGCGAGCTTCATAAAACGCATTGTCATGCCTGATCTTCAGTACGCCGCAAGAAGATCACGCGCCCAGCAGGGAGCGAACGTCGATGGCCACGCCGCTGTATTAAACGGATGTTAAGGAACTGTGATAAAAAAGGCAAATCAATCACACCTTTTTAAACGTTAAACTAAAAAATTTCGTATAATTCTCATGGGCCGTTCATCGAATGAGCAACACTGGACGGAATGCCAATTATTCCGGAGTTCGATGGGATGATCGGAAGTTGTTGTCCCGGCGAATGGGTTGGCGCTTTGGGAGGCGAACGAAGGCGAGGGAACGGCGGCAAAGGTGGGATGGGGTGGCTTCCGGTGGTGGAATGGAAGAGAATATTTAACATTATTTATTAGTTAAAATTTCGCGATCCAAAACACGCCCGGGGGATGTGGGGGATCAGGCCGGGTGGGAGAGGGATGGTTTCCGGTCCTGGGCGATGGCGACCAGGGTTTGAATGACGAACAGGGCCATCCCCGCCGCGCCGGGCAGGGCCGCCCACGACTGCCCGACGGCGATGAGGATCCCCGCCGTCAAAAAAAGCAGGGTGCGGGGTCCAGACCAGCGTCCCAGCCGTTGGGCGAGAAGGACGCGGGCCGCGCTGTCCGGTCCCGGGCGGAGCCAGAGGGGGAGCAGATGGCTCAGCGCCCCGGTGACCAGGGGAAAGAGGAAGACGGTGAAAAAGAGGGGCAGGCTGTCCTGGGGGCTCATCACCTTGAGAACGATCAACACGCCGCTGATCATCATCACGCCGAAGCCGATCACCGCGCCGGCCAGAGCGATGGCTGCCCCCCCCGCAGCGAGGATGGGGGCGCGATGACGCCAGACCGCCCGCCCCAGGCGGACCACGGGGATCATCCACAGCACCAGTCCGGCGAAGGAGAAGGCGTGCCATCCCGCCGCCCCCAGGGCCGAGGCCAGCGTGCCGAGGGCGGCGTATTTCCAATCGAGGCGCAACCGGGCGTGGGCTTCCGCATCCGGGTAGCGTCCCGCCGTGGGGAGCAGGGTTTGCAGCGTGCCGATGGCGGTCAGGCCGATGAAGCCCATCAGATTGAGATGGAGATGGAGGGAGCGCAGCGGGGCCCAATGGGTGGGAAAAAACCGCGCCGCCAGGATGGCCGAGAGACCCAACAAGAGAAAAATCAACGCCCCCTGATACCATCGGAGGCCGGGATGGACGCCGCCCAGGGCGTTTCTGGCCCGCCCCTGCATCCACCCCAACAGGAGCAGGGCGGCGAGTTGGGCCAAGGGGGCGGCGATCATCACCCCCCGTTGGTCCAGGGCGACGGAAAACGCCGCCAGCCCCCCGGCAACCAGGGCCAGCAGCGGGATCAACCAGACCCACGGCGGGGGAGGGGCGGAGCGGGTGAGGGGTTGGGTGAAATAGATCATCGCCCCCATCATCAGGGGCAGGAGTCCCAGGGCCAGCACCACATGGGAGCGGGCGGCGGGGAGCAGCCACACCGCCGGAATCCCCACCGCCAAAAAGGCGATCAAGGCCGTGAGCCCGAGAAAGGTCAGGCGGATTCCGGGGGCGAACGAAGCGCCGCCGCCGACGCGAGGGGCGGTGGGGATCATTTTTCCATCAGCGAATAGACAATGGACGGGGGCAGGCGACCGGCGGCGTAATCCCGGCAACGGGCGGCCAACTTGGTCGAGGCGGCGTCGGGAGAGCCTTTGAGCTGCACCGCTTCGTCAAACAGATGGGCAGCCTCCTCCCACCGCTCTCCCAAATAGAGGGAAAAGGCCCGGTCATAGGCGGCGCAGAACAGTTTCATCTCCTCGGACAACCCGCCACGGCGGGCCATCAATTCGTAGATGAAGACCCCCTCGGTCTTGCCCTTGACCGCCACGTAGTCCAGCCGCCGGGCCTCGATGCCCTGGAGGGCCAGTTCAAAGGTGCGCTGGCTGATTACGATCTCCACGCCGTACATCTTGCACACCCCCTCCAGGCGGGAGGCGAGATTGACCGGATCGCCCATGCAGGTGTAGTTGAGTCGCTGCGCCGAACCGAAATTGCCCACCACCACGTCGCCGGAGTTGATCCCGATGCGACAGTGCAGCGGCGGAACCCCTTGGGCGATCCACTTTTCCCGCAATGCGGCCAACGTCTTTTGATTGTCCAGGGCTGCCAGGCAGGCGTGGAGGGCGTGGTCGGAGTCGCTGTTGGGGGCGTTCCAAAAGGCCATGATGGCGTCGCCGATGTACTTGTCCACCGTGCCGTTGTGGCGGGTGATGAGGTCGCTCATCTCCCCCAGATATTCCCCCAGAATGGCCACCAACTGCTCGGGAGGCAGGGATTCGGACAACGTGGTGAAGCCCGCCAGATCGGAGAAGAAGATGGAGAGGGGGCGCCGTTCGCCGCCCAACACCGCCTCGTGCCCGGAGCGGATCAACTGTCGCACCAGGTCGGTGGGCACGTACTTTTCAAAGGAGCGCAGACTGGTCTTCATGTTGGAGAAGGAGGTGGAGACCTGATCGATCTCCTGGAACACCGACTGCTGGGCTGGACTGGGCCGCAAATCCAGGTAGCGGATCCGTTCCGCCTCCGCGGCCAGGGCCTGCAACGGCAGGGTGATGCGTCGGCTGATGCGAATGCTGATCCACACCACCACCGCGACGCTGATCAACGAGATGAGGGCGCTCAACAGCAGGTTGCGCTTCACCTCGCCGAGAAAGTCGTCCTGGGGGGCGACGATGCCGATGATCCACTCCCGCTCCTTGCCCAGGGAGAAGGATTTGAAAAAACCGTAGTAGGCCCCGTCCGTCGAGTCGAAGGTGAAGAGTTTCTCCTCGTCCAGGGCCACCGGCTCCCCCTCCTTGAGGTGGAGCATGGTGCGCAGAATGCGCCAAGCCTCGCGCATGGCGGGGTGGGAGACCTGGCTGATGTGGTTCAGCTCCATGCCGCCGGCGGCGTCGGTCTTGGGGCGCATCACCTCGTTGTAGTCGGGCAGGCCGATGGTTTCGCCCTTGCCGTTGACGATGAAGGCCCGGCCGCTCTGCCCGATCACCAGCTTGCGCAAAAAGCTGGAGATGTCTTGCAGCACGATGTCGATGGCCGCCACCCCGGCGACCCGCTCCCCCTCCCGAATGGGGACGGAGACGGTGACGCCGACCTGAAAATCCCGCCCATGCAGGGGGCTGCCGGACCAGACATAGACGTCGGTCCAGGAGAGCCCTCCCGACTCCTTGGCCCCCTTGTACCAGGGGCGCAGCCGGGGGTCGTAGACGAAGTAGGGATCCTCCTCGGAGCGGAGATCGCGGCCCTGGCGGTCGTGATAACGCCACGTGGTGGTGAGGATGGGGGAGATCAGGGCGGCCCGCTGCTGTTTGCCCGCCTCGTCGTCGGGGGAGATCTCCAGGGCTTGGTTGACCGCCGCGCGGGCGGCTTCGTCGTCCCGCAGCCGTTGGATGACCCGGGTGTTGATGGCCCCGTCGGCCCCGCGCTTGTTGAGCCAATGGTTGCCCGCCTCGTCGCCGAAATAGACCAGGGCCGCCTGAGGATAAAGCTCCATCTGCCGCCTGGTGAGACGGTCGAAACGCTCCAGGGGCATGGCACCGTCGGGGTCCGGGCGCAGCATCACCTCGTTGAGCCGGGCCATGGAGGCGGCGGAATCCAACAGGTTGACGGTGTTTTCCAACGTGCGTTGGCTGATGCGCTGCACCAGGTTGCGCGCCAGATCATCGATGGAGATGGAGGCGGAGGAGTGGGTGAGCAACACGATGATGATGGAGGCCAACGAAATGAAGATGAAAAAGAAAACGGGCAAGGAGATCTTCAGCCGAATCTTCCGTTCGGGGGGAGGGGTCCGCGAAGCAGCGACCGGGGGTGCGTCCATGGGGGCGGGGCCTTGGGTTGGAGAGAGAGGGAAGGAAACCTGCGTCCAAGGGTTCCTCCAGAGCGCCCACACCGGGCGCATCCTCGCAACATAGCATGTTGTCAGGACCATTGGGAGACCCCGACCCGTCGGAGGGTCGGAAAAAAATGGGGACGGGCGAGGGATCAGGCGGTCATGCGGAGAAAATTGCCCAACAATTGATGGCCGGCCTCGGTGAGGATGGATTCGGGATGGAACTGCACCCCTTCCACCGGCAAGGTTTTGTGGCGCAACCCCATGATCAGCCCATCCTCGGTCCAGGCGGTGATTTCCAGGCAGTCGGGGAGGGTCTCCCGCTCCACCACCAGGGAGTGGTAGCGGGTGGCCAGGAAGGGGGAGGGCAGCCCGGCGAAAACCCCTTGGCCCCGGTGATGGATGGGGGAGGTTTTGCCGTGCATGACGTGGGGGGCGCGGATCACCCGTCCGCCGAAGGCCTGCCCCATGGCCTGATGGCCCAGGCAGACCCCGAGAATGGGGATGCGTCCGGAAAAATGGCGCAACGTCTCCAGGCTGATTCCCGCCTCGTTGGGGGTGCAGGGTCCGGGGGAGATGGCGATGAGCCGGGGGGCCAGGGCCTCAATCTGCTCCAGGGAGATGGCGTTGTTGCGCGCCACCGTCACCTCGGCCCCCAACTCCCCGAAATATTGGACCAGATTGTAGGTGAACGAGTCGAAATTATCGATCATCAGCAGCATGGCGTCGGGATTCCCCTGAACGAGGTCAAGCTCTTGATCTGGTCCACACCCGGCCGTTGCTCACCAACGTCCTCGTGGAACAAGGCGGATTCATGAACATCTCACGGCGGTCATCGACGCCCCATTGGAAGGCGTCGATCCATCCTGACCAAGGAACATTACACGCAAACCGGGGGAGGGAGAAGGGCGGGGTCGAACGATGGCGGCGGAGGGCGGGAAAAAGGGGCGGGATTTCTGGGGGCGGCGGCGGGAGGCTATCCACCTTCCACCGGCGGGAGGGGGATCCCGCCGGAGGTCTGGAGGCGCGGAGGGCGCGCCGTGTTGGGGGTCACGCCCGACCGACCGCGTGGGAGTGAAAGACCGCTTCCGCCTGGGGGCACTCCCGGGCCAGCTCCTCTTCTTCCTCCAGTTCGCCGGTGAGCATCTCATGTACTTCCCAGGCGGCGTCCCAGCTTCGGATGCCCTGAAACATCACGCGCCCTGTTTGTTGTTCCTGGATTTCGTAGCCGTTCTCGGCCATTTCGAGATTCAACGCGGTCATGGTCGTGACTCCTCTTTCTAAGATGGTTTGGCCCCTTCGGGTCCATTGGTGAGTGGTTGCTTGCGTGATTTTCCCGTGGTTGGACGGGGTGGATGAGCGACCGCTGTTATAGATATAGAGCGCATTGATCGTGCCATTAGTTCCAGAGGAAATGACGAAATGTTCTTTGTGAATGGTTATCAACGGCTTATTTTGCTTGAAAAACATGGTGCAACGCAAAATCAGGGTTGGAATGGTTCGGTCATGCGGCAAGTTTCTCCCCAGGGAGGGGACAAAATTTCTCGGCAGGGGTGGACATCCACGACGGGTTGTCCACAATGGGAAACATGGGCCTGATACGAATCACCGGCGGAGAGTGGCGGGGGCGACGGGTGAAAACCCCCCCCGGCGATGGGACGCGCCCCACCAGCGAGCGGGTGCGGGAATCCCTGTTCGATCTGTTGGGCGGGGCGGTGGTCGGGGCGCGGGTGATGGATCTGTTCGCCGGCAGCGGAGCCCTGGGGCTGGAAGCCCTGAGCCGGGGGGCGAGTCGCGCCCTGCTGGTGGAGCGAACCCCGGCGACGGCGCGACTGATTCGGGAAAATATCGCGCTGCTGGGGGCGGAGGATCGGGCGCGGGTGATCCAGGCCGCCGCCGACAGCCTCGTCTTGTATCGCAATCTGCGGCAATCCCCCCCGGAAAACGGCGTCGAAGCCCCTCCTTTCGATCTTTTTCTCCTTGATCCCCCCTACCGCCGGAACTTGATTCCCGCTACTCTTGAAATGGTGACGCGGGAGGGGTTTCCCGCTCCCGGGGCGGTGGCGGCGGCGGAGCATGAGGCCGACCTCCCCCCCCCGGCTCTGCCTCGTGGATGGAACCCCTGGAAACATCGACGTTATGGCGAAACCGCCCTCTCCTTGTGGACGTGGGAGCCCTGACCGTCGGCGGGGGGGGGAATACAGGCGGAGGCTCTCCAACCGCCTTTTCTGCTTTTTCCCGGCCCCGTCGGGAGGGGCGATGCGGCAAGGAAGCGTCCGCGGCAGGTGCGTGGGAATGGAACGGCATGAACAGAATTGCGGTCTATCCGGGCAGCTTTGATCCAGTCACCCTGGGTCACATCAACATCATTCAACGGGGGGCGGCCCTCTTTGACCGGTTGATCGTGGCGGTGGCGGTCAACCTGGAAAAACAGACCCTGTTTCCCGAGGAGGACCGGCTGCGGCTGCTGCGCAAATCGGTGGAGACCCTGCCCAACGTCGAGGTGGACCGCCTGGACGGCCTGCTGGTGGACTACGTGCAGCGGGTCAAGGCCGGGGTGGTGCTGCGGGGGGTGCGGGCGGTCTCCGATTTCGACTATGAATTTCAGATGGCGGCGATGAACCGCCGTCTCGCCCGACAGGTGGAGACGGTCTTTTTGATGGCCGACGAATCCGCCGCCTTCATCTCCTCCCGCCTGATCAAGGAGGTGGCCGCCATGGGGGGCGATGCGACGCCTTTCGTGCCCTCCCACGTCGGGCCGGAGCTGGCGGCCCGGGTGGCCCTCAAAAACGGTGGACGCAACCGCTGACCCCTCTCATGACCATCCCCTCCATGCCCCGCACCCCTCCTTTTTCCCTTCCTCAACGCCCCTGGAGCCCTCGGTGAGCGGCGCGGTCTATATCCGAACCTTCGGCTGTCAGATGAACGCCTACGACTCCGGGCGGATGCTGGATCTTCTGGCCGAAAGCCGGGGATACGCCCCGGTGGAGGATCCCGCCGCGGCGGACCTGATCATCCTCAACACCTGCCATGTGCGGGAAAAGGCCGAGGAGAAGCTCTTTTCCGAACTGGGACGGCTGAAAAAACTCACCGCCGGGCGGCGGGTGATCTTTGCCGTGGGGGGGTGCGTGGGGCAGACCGAGGGGCGCTTGATCTTCAAACGGGCACCCTACGTCGATCTGGTCTTCGGGCCGCAAAATTATCACCGCCTGCCCGACTTTCTCACCCGCCTGGAGCAGGGGGAGAGCCGTCTGTGGGACGTCGACATTCCGACTGAGGCCAAGTTTGACGAACTGCCCGCCGTCCGCTCCGCCGGTCCCATCGGCTCGGTGACGGTGCAGGAGGGGTGCGACAAATTTTGCACCTACTGCGTGGTCCCCTTCACCCGGGGTCGGGAGTGGAGCCGGTCCGTGGAGCGGGTGGTGGAGGAGGTGGAGGGGCTGGTTCGCCAGGGGGCGGTGGAGATCCAACTGCTGGGGCAGAACGTCAACGCCTACCAGTCCCTGGATCGGGAGGGGGTGGTCCACGACCTGGCCCTGTTGATCCGCCGCGTGGCGTTGATCGACGGGGTGCGCCGCCTCCGCTTCATCACCTCCCATCCCGCCGATATGAACGCCGATCTGGTGGAGGTCTTCGCCGACGTTCCCCAACTGGCCCCCTATCTCCATTTGCCCATCCAAAGCGGCTCCGATCGGATTTTGCAGGCCATGGGACGGGGTCACACGGCGGCGGAGTATCTCGCCTGGGTGGAGCGGCTGCGGGCCGCCTGCCCCGACCTCGCCCTGGCCAGCGATTTCATCGTCGGCTTTCCCGGCGAGACCGAGGCGGATTTTCAAGACACCCTGAATCTGGCCGAGCGGGTGGGCTACGACCACGCCTACTCCTTCAAATATTCCGCCCGCCCCGGAACCCAGGCGGCGCAACTGCCCGATCCGGTTCCCGAGCCGGAGATCGCCGCCCGCCTGGCCCGCCTGCAAAAGGTGCTGGAACGACATCAACTGGCGGGCAACCGGCGACAGGTGGGACGGGTGGAGGAGGTGCTGGTGGAAGGCCCTTCCCGTCCCGGATCCGGCGAACTGGCGGGACGCGACGGGACGTGGCGCAAGGTCAATTTTCCCGGCCCCGAGTCGTGGATCGGAACTCTGGTTCCGGTGCGCATCGTCGAGGGGATGCCCAACTCGTTGCGCGGCGTTCCCGTCGTCGCCCCATGATCAAACCCCGCACCCGCCTGCTGGAGTTTCCCGACAACCGCCTGGCGGCCTCCCTGTTCGGGGAGTACGACCGCCACTTGAAGCGGATCGAGGAGGGGTTGGGGGTGGAGATCATCCCCCGGGGCAACGTGCTGGCCATCACCGCCGACGCGGAAGGGTGGCGGCGGACCAAACGGCTGTTGAGCGAACTTTACGCCCTGTTGACCCGGGGCGAGGCGGTGGACATGAGCCGGGTGGAGGACGGATTGCGGGTTCTGGGGCAAACTCCCGTGGACGGGAAAGGGGCCGGAGCGGATTCAGAGGAGGACGGCGAGGACGCCGCCGCCCCGGGGGGGGAGTGGCTGCCGCCCTACGGCGACGCCCTGGCCATCCCCACGCCGTTGCGCACCATTCGTCCCCGCAGTTTACGGCAGGCGGATTATGTTCAATGTCTCCAGGAGACCACCCTCACCCTGGCGGTGGGCCCGGCGGGGACGGGCAAGACCTACCTGGCGGTGGCCATGGCGGTTCACGCCTTTCTCAACCGACGGGCCGCCCGCATCATTCTCACCCGTCCGGCGGTGGAGGCGGGGGAGCGGTTGGGCTTCCTTCCCGGGGATCTGCAAGCCAAGGTGGACCCCTACCTGCGCCCCCTCTACGACGCCCTGCACGACATGCTGGGGGTGGATCGGGTGGACAAGATGATGGCCCAGGGCAGTCTGGAAATCGCCCCCTTGGCCTACATGCGGGGCCGAACCCTGCACGAGGCCTTCATCATTTTGGACGAGGCGCAAAACACCACCCCCGAGCAGATGAAAATGTTCCTCACCCGTCTGGGGGAGGGGTCGCAAGTGGTGGCGGCGGGGGATGTGACCCAGATCGATCTGCCCCGGGGCCAGGTGTCCGGGTTGGTACAGGCCCTCTCCATTCTACACGACGTGGAGGGGGTGCGGGTGGTGACGTTCACCGAGGCGGATGTGGTGCGTCACCCCCTGGTGCGGCGAATCGTGCTGGCCTATCAACGAGCCGAGGGTGAGAGACGGAGGCCGTGACATGGCGAATCCTGCCGAGCGGGACCGGGACGGCGACCACGCCTCCCGAGGCGAACGAAGGGCCTTTTGGCGGAACTTCGGCCTGACCGGGTTGATGGATTTTGCTCTCTTCGTGATTCTCGTCTCCCTGGTGACGCTGATCTATTCGCCGGTGGCGCTGAGCCCTCCGGAGCTGCCCGAGGTGGGGGAGATCGCCGCCAGCGACATCAAGGCCCATCAAGATTTGCTGTTGGAGGATGAAAAATCCACCCAAGCCCGCCGCGAGGCCGCAGCCCAATCCACCCCCCCGGTCTACGATTGGGACGCGGGGATGATGGATCAAATCGCCACCAAGCTGCGCGACAGCTTGAGTTGGTTGGCGGGGATGCGCTCCAACATGGCGGCGGGTGGAAAAGATGAAGTGCGTCAGCAGTTTGCGCAAAAATTGGAATACGATCTCAGCGAAACCGAGTTCGACCTGATTTTTTCGCAGGAGAAGGTGGAGCCGCTGTTGGCGGACATCCAACGCTGGTTGTTGGCCCACGCCCATCGCCGCATCGTGGGGGCGGGGGCGTCTCTGGCGGAGTTGGAACGAACCCCCTACACCTTGCGGGCCATCGCCACCGGTCATGAGATCAAGGTGTCGGGAACCCGGGATTTCATCACCCTGGAGGAGTTTCGCCGGGTGCTGGCCTCCGAAATGGCGGTGGAGCTTTCCGACTGGGCTCCGGTGATTCGCCGGTTCCTGCTGCGCTATCTCGTCGCTCAGATGCGGCCCAATCTCGCCCCCAATTTGTCGGAGACCAAACTTCGTCGGCAAAAGGCCTTTGACGCGGTGGAGACGGTCTATTTCCACGCCCGTCAGGGTCAGGTGTTGGTGCGGCGGGGCGAGATCGTCACCGAAACGGTGCGGCAAAAGATTGAAATGATGTACCAAAAACAGTGGGCCGGGGCGATGGCCTCCCGGGTGGCCGGTTTGGCCGCCGTGGTGGGAATGTTCCTTTGGCTCTCCCGGTTGTTTTTGATCCGTACCTCCAGCGCCTTCCCCCGGGACCGCCGCACCCTCTATCTGCTGGGGGCGATATTGCTGGTGGTCTCCCTCTTCGGGGCGATCACCCTGGCGGTGGGGCAGGGGTTGTCGGATCTCTTCGGATTTCCGCCCGCCAGCGCCGCCTATCTTCCCCCCGCCGCCCTGGGGGCCGCCCTCACCTCCCTCATCGTGGGGGCTCGGCTCTCCCTGCCCGGCGGCTCCATGGTCATGGGCACGGTCTTGTCGTTCTTGACCGCCCTGGCGGCCAACGGCGGCCTGACCGTCTTCATGTATCACGCCATCGGATCCCTGGCGGGGGCCGCCAGCATGCGCACCTGTCGCCGACGTTACGACGTGCTGCGCGCCGGCCTGTTCATCGCCCTGGCCCAGATGGCGGCGGTGCCGGTGATGGAGATCCTGGAGGGCCGCATGCCCTCGGTGGAGTGGCTGCACGGGTTGGCCATGGCCCTCTCCAGCGGTCTGCTCACGGGATTGCTGGGGCTGGCGCTGATTCCCCTGCTGGAGACCTTTTTCGACGTCACCACCGACTCCCGGTTGCTGGAGCTGGCCTCGGGGGACCATCCCCTGCTCAAGCAGCTTTCGTTGCACGCCCCGGGCACCTATCACCATTCGGTGATGATGGGCAACCTGGCCGAGGCGGCGGCGGAGAACATCGGGGCCAACCCCCTGATGGCCCGGGTGATGGCCCTCTATCACGACATCGGCAAGATGGACAAACCCCACTATTTTGTGGAAAACCAGTCGGGGGAGAACCGTCACGACCACTTGTCCCCCTCCATGTCGGCCAAGGTGATCATGTCCCACACCAAGACCGGGGTGGAGATGGCCCGGCGCTATCGTTTGGGGGGGCCGGTATTGGCGGCCATCACCGAACACCAGGGCACCGGCATTTTGCAATATTTTTTCAACAAGGCGATGAACGAGGCGGCCAAGCGGGGCGACACGGTGGCGGAGCAGGATTATCGTTATCCCGGTCCCAAGCCCCAGAGCCCGGAGTCGGGCATTTTGATGATGGCCGACTCGGTGGAGGCGGCGGCCCGCACCCTGCGAACCCCTTCTCCCGCCCAGATCCAGGCCCTGGTGCGGCGCATCGTCGATCACAAGATCAAGGACGGCCAGTTGGACGAGTGCCGCCTGACCATGCGGGACATCGCCCGCATCGAGGAGGCCTTCGTGCGGGTGTTGACCCTGGGCTTCTATCACCGGCGCATCGAATATCCCGATCAGGTGAAACGTCCGTCGGGCAAATAGGAAGCCTGAACCATGAAAAAACAACGGTCGCGACTGCGGGTGGGGGTGGATCGGCGGGCCGGGGCGTGGTCCCGGGGGCTGGCCGATCGGGTGGCGCGGGCGATCCGGGCGACCTGGCGATTTGAGGGGCGGCGCTTTCTCCGTCAACACGCCCCCAAGGGGCGCTTCGACGGCGTTCTGGTGGAGGTTGCCTTGAGCGACGACGCCGAGGTTCAGGGGTTGAACCGTCTCTACCGGCAACGCGACAAACCCACCAACGTCCTCTCCTTCGCCCTGTGGGAGGGGCGGGAGGTTCCCCTGGCGCGGGGGGAGCGATGGTTGCTGGGGCAGTTGGTTCTCGCCCGGGAGACGGTCCAGCGGGAGGCGGAAGCGGCGGGTCGGTCGCTGCGGAACCATGCCGTCCATCTGGCGGTCCACGGCATGTTGCATCTGCTGGGGTTTGACCACGAGCGTTCCGCCAAGGAGGCGAAGCGGCAGGAGCGGCGGGAGAGGAAGATCCTCGCCCGGCTGGGGGTCGCCAATCCTTATTGAACCATGGCGCAAAGCGTGGCCATTCCAGATTGAAAATGAGTATAATAGCCGGGACATCGATTCGTTGATCAGGAACCTTGGTTGGATTCATTGCTTGGGGAAGGGAAGGTAACGTCCATGCCCATCCTGCCGGTTCATTTGGGTCCGGGATTGTTGCTCAAGGCGGGATGGCGCTCCATGAGTCTGCTCGCCTTCGGGTTGAGTCAGGTGCTTCTTGGCCTGGAGCCGATGTACTACATGGCGCGCAAAGAGTGGCCGCTGTATCGGGGGATGCACACGGTCTACGGGGCGGTGGCGGCGGGATTGTTGGCGGCGCTGCTGGTTCGGCGCTTTGGGCCGCCGCTGTTGCACTGGCTCGACTTGCACGTGCGCAGCCGCTTCGAGGCCCTGCCCGATGGGGTGACGTTGGCGCGACAGGAGGAGGTCTCCTGGTCCTCCGCCCTGGCCGGGGGGCTGTCGGGGGGGCTCCTTCATCTCTTGATCGACGCCATGATCCACGAGGATATCGCCCTGCTCGGCGGTCCCGGACCTTCGGCGGTCTATGGCTGGGCCTCGGCGGCGGTGATCTACCCCCTGTGCATCCTCGCCGGGGTGGTGGGGGTGGCGCTGCTCTTCATGCAGTGGTGGCGGTTGGGGGGGGATCGGTGAAAGAAAAGAAGCTTACTTGACAAAATGAGGATGGTCCGCTATCGGTATACAAGAAAAATCCTCGGAGGTGGTTATGTTCTCAACGAAGAAACTCTTTCTCTCTTGACAAAATGAGGATGGTCCGCTATTGGTATGGCAAGAAAAATCCCCGGAGGTGGTTATGTTCTCAACGAAGAAACTCTTTCTCTTCATGTTTGTTATGGTTGGTGTTGCATTACTCCAGATCTGGGTAATTATGTTGGTATATTATGTCAATAATAAGGAGATACTGCTTGAACAAATAATAAAAGATGGTAGCCTATTTTTCTTCTCGACATCTCTTGTTTACAGCAGTTTATTCTCAAGAGTGCCAAGCAAGGTAAGGAATCATGACGTTCCAATTTTGGACTGGATAATAGTTGGTGGGGTAACGTTTCTTGTTCTCGTATCATACGGTTCCGAATTCGCGACTTCTTTAGCGGAGAAAAGATCAGCTGAGTTTGTTGGTCAGTACTACAAGATTCAGATTGCGTGTACTTTTATGTCGATATACTATGCAATGCACGTTCAAAATAAGATAGGCGCGTTCTATGAAAGGAACTTCCTGTGAATATGATGCATCTACTTGATATGTTGTCGTATGCCGGGATAATAGGCTCTGTTGTTGGTATAGCTTTGATGGTAAGAGATGGGTTTGTTAATAAGAACATCGATTGGGCTTGCAGTAATCGAGTTCCTTTGCTGATTTCCCAGGATCGGTTGGGTGAGATAGAAAGAGGTATTACAGGCCTGAAACGGGTGATAGTTCTATTAAAGTCGATTGAAGCTAGTGGCGGCACACCAAAAAATCTTAGAAACGCAGTGATAAGTAATTTGGCGAGAGGTGTTGATTATATATTTCTCTGTGAAAAACAGAATATGGCTGAGGCAAAATATGCCGAATTAGCTAATAAATATTGTGAAATAGTAAGGCTTGAGAATGTCGGGAATGATGATGTGGGTGTTATTGATGTGGTGTACTATGAAAAAGAGTGGGATCAAGTTCCGTATATATACTATGAAATCGAAGATGATAATGGGGGAAGATATGTATATGTTTACATGGGGAATGTGGCTGGATCTGGGATTTCAAAGTCTTACCGATTAGTTCAGGATGTTCACTCTTCAATTGCAATACTCTATTCAATAAAGCCGATGAATGTTGATGCTAGCATATCAAATAAGCTTGATAATGTTTTTGACTTTGCTCAAGCTCAACCAAGAAAGAAGCGCGTGACGATGAACTAACAATGGGAGGGTGAATAGATGATAGATGCGGCGATGGTAGAAAAAAAGTATAAATATCTTGGAGTGATCACTCTAATCTATGTAACATTTCAGCTGGTTTCTGATGTGACGGCTGGGAAAATTATAAATCTGGCTGGGTATCCAGTGTCTGTTACAGTTTTATATTTTCCTTTCACATATATTCTATCCGATATCTTGACGGAAGTGTACGGGTATTCAAGAGCCCGGAGTGTCTTGTGGACGGTGCTTCTTTGTTCGATCGTAACCGTTCAGCTCAGTAAACCGATTCAGGCAGCCTGAAGCATCGAAACAGCCTGTTTTGGCAGGAGCGAGGGGGCAGGATGTCCGCGCAGGTTCGCCTCGACAGCCTGCGCCAGGAAGTCCAGGACATTGCGCTTCTGCTGGCGACAGGT
>JADGAP010000160.1 GCA_015231965.1 Magnetococcales bacterium
GGATGATCCCCCTGGACCCGCAGTCGCAAAAGCGGGGGTGGTGAATAGTTACAAACAATGGTTCCCGTCCCGCCCCGGCTCCCCTCACCCTAACCCTCCCCCGAGGGGAGAGGGGACGTTCCTGTCGGGTTGTTTCACGGTAAACAAAACGGGAGGAGCCCAAGGTCGGGCCCCTCCCGCGTTTTCCTCCAAGGTCAAGCGTTCCAAACCGCCCGGCCAAGCCGCACCGGGGGGGGAAATTACTCGCCCACCCCCTTGAACCAAGGGGGGATGGTGTTGGCGAAGGCCTCCCAGCTTTCGCCCAGCGTGCCCCGCACCTCCTCATACTGCCGCGCCCGCCAGCCGATGAGGGCCCCGGCGTATTTCACCGTCTCCCGCTCGTCCACATCCTGAATCAGGGCGTCCAGCAGCCCCTGCATCACCGTCACGTCGTTCATGGTGCCCAGCAGCCCCTGCAACTCCTTGAGATAGCCGGTAAACTGGCCCATCCCCTTCTTGTTGAACAACGACCCGAAAAATTCCGTGGCGTAGCGCAGCTTTTTGCAGTCGATGCGCAGCATGTGAAGCTCTTCGGTGGACATTTCGTTGATGCGGGCACCGTCCTGCAAGGTCTGGGAGACCCGCTTGTTGAGGACGCTGGTGGCGTAGGAGGCCACGGTTTTGTTCATCCGCGCCCGCACCTTGCCGGGCATGTCCGCCTGATACCACCCCTGCTCCTTGAGCCAATGATTCAAGCCTGTGGTGTACTTTTTGTAGCGATCACTATCGATGGCGGCCCGCACCTGAGCATAGGCCTCGGCGCGATGCTGCTCCGCCAGTTGACGAATCCGCTCCTCGCCGGCGGGCAGGGGAATTTTACCCGTCACCGCGTCCATCGCCTCGGTGATGAACACGTCCAGATCCCGGGCCGGGCCCATGGCGTTGGCCAGCCAGCGCATCTCCTCGCCCCAGGCGTCGGTCAACTCCCGGGGAATCGCCTTGCGGAAGACGATCACCGCCGAACGCATGCGGCGCATCCCCACCCGCACCTGATGGACCCCCTCGATATCCTTGCCTTCGTAGGCCACCGGGGCCCAGGCCCGAACAAAATCGTAATTGGCGCGCAGAATGGCGCCAAACGCCGCCGTGGTGCTCATATCCGGCGTGATGGTGAGGTTGAGGGACATGCTCGGGCTGGCCATGACGCGATCCTTCTCTTTTCATATCTGGCGATAGAGCGCGCTGTTCGCGCGGTAGGCGCGCCTCACAACTACGGCGCGAAGGCGCTTCCCTGTTCCGGGGCGCCGCGATGGTGCGCTGTAAAGCGTCCTATGTACCCCATTTCAGGGGCAAAAGTCCACAGCCAATTGACAACATGAATGTTAATCAATACCTTGCATTCCTCAAGGAGTCTCGCCACGGGGGCCCGGGCCATCCTTCCCCCGAAAAGGCTTCGCCAAGGTCGTGAAGGTCGCCGGTGGACAGAACCCGACAGGCCCTTTATATTCTCATGGAACTTCCCCGATCGTGCGGAATCTCGGGCGCCTTCGTGTGAGCGCCGCAGGAACCGAAAGGGTCGGACCGTCGGCGGGAGAGCGAAATCCAATCCCCCCGCCGCCGCAGCTCAGGACTTCAAAATCACGCCATCCCCCCCCCGGGGAGGGAATCCAAACAAGGGCCGTCAGGACGCAAGACGGCGATTAGAACGGGCAAGGAGAATCAATCGATGTCGAAGGAAATCTCGGGCAAGGCCAAGCGGTTGCGCAAAATTACGCCCCAGTGGATGGACGTGGAGTTCGGCGAGGGCAGCAAAGCGGCCAAGCGCCAGCCCTGGCCCAAGTTCAAGCGGATGAAGGAGCCCGAATACCTTGAGGTCATCGACCCCCTGCACCTGGAATTGGTCAAAATGCAGGCCTGGGCTCGGGAAACCGGACAAAAAATCGTCCTGATCTTCGAAGGGCGCGACGCCGCCGGCAAGGGCGGCACCATCAAGCGCTTTGTCGAACACATGAACCCCCGCTGGTATCGCATCGTCGCCCTGGACAAGCCCACCGACCGGGAGCGCACCCAATGGTATCTGCAACGCTACATTCATCACCTCCCCGCCGGCGGTGAAATCACCTTCTGGGATCGCAGCTGGTACAACCGCGCCTGCGTCGAACGGGTCATGGGCTTCTGCACCCCCGAACAATCCATCCAGTTCATGCAGTTCATCCCCCATTTCGAGCAGTCCCTGACCCAGGCTGGCGTCAAGATCCTCAAGTTCTGGTTCTCCGTCACCAAGGAGGAGCAGCTCCGCCGCTTCAACAGCCGTCGCGAAGACCCGTTGAAGCAGTGGAAACTCTCCCCGGTGGACAAGGTTTCCCAGGAAAAGTGGGACGAATATACCAAAGCCGAAGAAGACCTCTGGTATTACACCTCCACCGAGTACGCCCCCTGGACTGTCATCCACGCCGTGGACAAGAAGCAGATGCGTCTCCAGAGCATCAAATATTTCCTCTCCCAGTTCGACTATCCCGACAAAAACGTCGATCTGGTGAAGTACGACCGCGATTTCGTCCGCTCCACCGACGAGGAAATGGGTCTGGAGTGACCACTTCCCCCTCCGCCGGATCGACGATGCGCTGAAGAGTGACCGCCGCCGCCCGGATCCAACGGGTGGCGGCGTTTTCTGGCGTCCCGCAGCCAACGCCCCACCGGCAAGGCGCGGGAATGGACGTTTCCGCGAGGGAAGCACGGTTCCCCGCGCCTGAGTACTTCGACTGTTCGAGGGAGATCCCGGTCATGAGCAAGAAAGGGGCGCAGGATATCATCCAGTCCATTATCGGCGCGGAGGCCTACACCGAGGGACATGGCCCGGATGGCGGCGTCATGCGCCCCCCGGTGATCACCGTCTCCCGCTACTTCGGCGCGGGCGGCACCGAAATTTCCCGCCTGCTGGCGGAACGGTTGGGCGTCCGGCTTTTCGACCGGGATCTGCTCAAGGAGGTCATCAAGGAGGCCAAGGGCGACAAATTTCTCCTGGAAAAAATGGATGAGCGGGTCACCACCCTGATGGATGACCTGATGCACACCTTCTTTTCCGACAAGGGTGCCTCCAAGGACGACTTTTTCCACTATCTGGCCCGCGTCGTGCTGGGCATCACCCAAACCGGCGGCGTGGTGGTGGGACGCGGGGCCCATCTGCTGGTTCCCAAGGGGGTGTTCCGGATCCGCCTGGAAGGATCCCTCGCCGTCTGCACCAAGCGGGTGGCCAAAAACATGGACATCAAGCGGGTCCGCGCCGAACGCCTGATCGTCCGAACCAACAAGGAGCGCGCCTCCTTCGTCGAAAAGCTGGCCAAACGCTTTCCCCCCGACGGCTCCGAATTCGACCTGACCATCAATACCGACATCTTCACCCAAGATCAGGTGGTGGACTTGATCCTTCACGCCATGCGCGAAGCCTCGCTTCTGCCGCCCGCCGACAAGGGGCCGAAAAAGGCGTAAGAAACAACGCCTCCTCTCTCCTGAAACGTCGCGCCGCCCGCGACGGACGGCACCAACCGCCGACCTCGGGAGAGGGGAGGAACCTCGCCTCGCTCACACCAAAAGGCCTCCCGCAGGGGAGGCCTTTTGGCTGTCGTCGCTCCGCTTCGATTACGAGGAAGGGGCGGCTTTCACCTCCAGAGGCAGTGCCGCGTCCAGCAAAAATTCCAATCGACCATTCCGCACCACTTGCTTGATGATCGGTTTGTCCACCACGTCGCCATTTTGGTCAAAACTGTGGGGACCCGTCACCCCTTGCCAATCCTTCACCTTTTTCAAGGCCGCCGCCACCTGGTCCGGCGCGGTGGTTCCCGCCTGCTCCATGGCATGAACCACGACCCGCAACGCATCATACCCCTGCGCCGCCCGAGCATCGGGATAGGCATGGTACTTTTGGTGGAACTTCTCCTTGAACGCTTGCACCTCGGGACGAGGATCGTCGAGATGGAAGGTGGTGGCGGACACCACCCCCTCCGCCGCCGGCCCCGCCAACGCCACCAGTTCCGGAAAACCCATCCCATCCCCCGCCAAAATCGGGGCCTTGATCCCCACCTCGCGAATTTGCGAAATGATATGCCCCCCTTCCGGCAGCGATCCGGCAATGAAAATGGCGTCGAACCGACGGTTTTTCCATTGCCGCAAGGTATCGCGGAAGTTGACCGACTTGCCCACCGAATCGAAGGCCCGCCGATCCACGATATCCATGCCCAACTCCTCGGCCCGCCACTCGAAAATGTTGGCCAACCCCTGGCCGTAGGCGTTGTTGACGTTGCACACCGCCACCGATTTGTATCCCTGCTTTTTGGCAAAATCCGCCATCTGCTGACCGATCTGCTTGTCCGATGGAATATTGCGAAACACCCGGCTGAATCCTTGTTGGGTCAACTTGGGCGTGGTGGAGCCCGGGCTCATCATCAACAACCCGTAATACTGATAGGTGATGGAAACGGGGGCCGAAATGTAGGAGTTCAAGTGGCCGATCACCGCCACCATCTCCAAATTGTCGGCGAACTCCTGGGCCGCCACCTTGCCCTGGGAAAGCAGGCGATCATCACTCTTGCCCACCAGCTTGAGGGGACGACCCTTCACCCCGCCCTTGCCGTTCACCTCCTCCATCGCCAGATCCAGCGCCTTGCGGAATAGGGATTTTTCCGCATCGGGCCACCCCACGCCAATCTGGATCTCCCCCGTGGCCTTGGCCGCCAATCGCGCCCGGTCCACCGCCGGATCCCCCGTGCCGCCGCACCCCGTCAGCAGCCACATCAGCGGCAGGATCATCAGCTTCTTCAAGCGGTCAGCCCTCATGCCCGTATCCCCGATCCGTTTTTCCCGGCCTCATCTCGACCTCCTGCGGCGCGCCCATGAAGATCACGCCACCTGCCGCTTCGCCAGTTCGGCGAAACTTCCCTTCTTGTCCATCAACTCCTTGTACGTCCCGCTCTCCACCACTTGCCCCTTGTCCAAGACAAAAATGCGATCCGCGTTGACGATGGTGGAGAGACGATGGGCGATCACCACCCGCGTCGCCTGCAACTGCGCCAGGCTTTGGCCCACCACGGACTGGGTGCGGTTGTCCAAAGCGCTGGTGGCCTCGTCGAAAAAGAGGATGCGCGGCTTGTTCACCACCGCCCGGGCGATGGCCAACCGCTGCCTCTGCCCCCCGGACAAGGTGCCACCCCCCTGGGAGAGCATGGTGTGCATCCCCATGGGCATCTCCTGAATGTCCTCCTCCATCCCCGCCAACCGCGCCGCCTCCCACGCCCGTTCCAAAGTCAAATGGGGATTGGCCCCCACGATATTGGTAAAAAGATCCCCAGCCATCATCTGGGTGTTCTGCAACACCACCCCGATCTGACGCCGCACCGCCCGCACGTCCAGTCCGGAGATGTCCTGCCCGTCAAAATAGAGTGAACCCGACTCCGGCTGCTCAAATCCCAACAACAGCCGCAACAAGGTCGACTTGCCCGACCCCGACCCCCCCACAATGGCCACGAACTCCCCGCGGTTGATCTTCAGCGACACGTTGGAAAGCACCGCCGGACCATCCTTGGCATAACGAAAACTCACCCGACCCACCTCGATGTCGCCCATCAACTCCCCCGGATCCCCCATCTGGGCGTTCACCTCCGGCTTGGCCTGGATGATCGGCTTCACCCCCTCGAACATGGGAATGATCTTCATCACCCGGATCAAGGTATTGCTCATCTCCACCACCGCCGCCAAAAACGCCCCGAACGCCGCGTTGAAGGCCAAAAATTGCCCGGTGGAAAGACCTTCCCCCACCACCGCTTCCCCGCCTCCGCCAGCCGGCTGCGCGAAGTGGATCGCCCACGCCGCGAATATCACCAACGAACACAACGCCGGAAAGGTCGAGTTGAACACCGACAGCATGTTCCCCACCACCCCGGCCCGGTAGGATATCCCCTTCAACTGGCTAAAATTTTTCGCCCAGCGGGAAAAGGCCCGTCCCTCCGAGCCCGTCACCCGCAGTTTGGCCACCCCCGACAAATATTGCAGCAACATCCCGGTGATGCCGTTGCGAAGGGTCATCAAATCCCGCTGCATCCCCATCTGCCGCAGTCCGGCGAGAAACGTGATCACGCCGTTGATCAGCACCAACACCACCGCCGTCAACGCCAGATTCATGTTGATGTAGAACATCAAAATCAGATTGAACACCGAGAACATCGTCGACAGAACCGACGAAATCAGCGTCCCCGACATGACGGTGCGAATCATGTTCACCGCCAACGCCCGCTCCGTCAGCTCCCCCGCCGTAAAATCCCGGAAAAACGGCACGGGAAGCGACATCAGGCGGTCCCACACCGCCGCCTGCAACGAGGCGTCCATCCGGCCTTCCAGCCGCAACATCGCCACCCCTCGGGTGATGTTGAACAACGCCGTGGCCAACGCCGCGAAAATCAACCCGAAGGTGATCTGCACCATCTGCTGCCGTTCCGCCCCGGGGATCAGCGTGTCGAAAATCACCCCCGTGGCCAGGGGGGTCATGGTGCCCAGGATCCCCCCCGCCGCCCCCATCAACAGCAACATGCCAATGTCGTTCTTCGCGCCAAAGACGCCAAACTTGAGAAAATCCAACGGAGTCAAATCCTTGTCCGGAAATGGCGCATAGAACATGAACGCCAGGGATTCGATCCGATCCGCCACCTCCTTCGTCACCGCCGTCCGTTGGCCCGTCTCCGGATCCACCATCTCATAACGTCCAGGCTTGGGCTGCAACAACGCCACCGGCGATTTCCCCTCTTTCAGCGTTCCCACCAGGGGACCGCTGTCCTGCACCCACCAACCGTCCTGCAACGTCACCGCCCGCATCCGGCACCGACTCGCCTTGGCGATGCGATCCAGATCCACCGCCGCCTCCCGTCCCGCCGGACGCTTCGGGCTGGAGTGATAGGGATGATCCTTGATCTCCAACTGCATCGCCGCGCCGACCAGCCGACTCGCCGCCAACAGCGGATCCGCCGCCCGTTCCGCCGCCGCCCGTTCAGACTCCTTGGCCAGCACCGTGTCCAACCGCTGCACCGAGTCGTCCCAAACCGCCTTTTCACTCTCCGCCCGCTTCCTCAACCGGCTCCGGTCCTCTTTCACCGAGCGCCGAGACTCCTTGACCATCACCTCCATGAAAAAGTGATGCACCCAGTCCAACATCGGCAACAGCAGCCCATGGGACGCCAAAGCCCCTGTCGAGGCCGTCCTCACCCGCCCATCCGCCGACAGTTGCCCCCACGACTCCTTGTAAACCGGAAAATAGACCTGCTCCGGCCATTCATACTCCCTCAACCCCTTGTACAACAGACGCACCCCCTCCCCGGGACGCGCCCACACCGCCTGCTTCGTGGAGACCAGCGCCTCCTCCTGACCCACCGCCTGCTCCCCATCCACCGTCAACTGCGCCGCCTCGCGGGGGGCCATCTCCGCCGGCGGGCAACTCCCCAACAGCGCCGTCCAATGCTCGATGGAACGCTCCGCCCAATCCTTGTACGAACCCTGGAGCCAATCCACCACTTGACCCCGAGCATACTCGCAGATCCGCGTCCCAGGCGTTCCCACCACGCTCACCCGAATGTCCGACTGGGGCGTCGTCCGTTTCAAGCCAAACAGCAGTTGCCCCTTCTCCACCCGAAACAGATGTCGCCTCGGTCCCGAGATCCGCCCCTGGTGCAACGGCTCGCAAAACAGATCCGCGCACCCCTCCACCACCGTCCAAACCTTCTCTGGATCGTCCAGGAAAAAACTCTCGTTCCCCCGATACTCCCGGGGCGGCGCGACCACCGCGGCCACAACGCCGGGGCTCGTCCCAGCGCCGGAACTCCCCCCCGCCCCGCCGGCTGCCGTCGAACCGGACGACGCGACAGCGGCGGCCTGGGGCGACGGCTGCCGGGCTGGGCCAGTGACTCCAGCCCCCGCAGAAGACGCCGGTT
>JADGAP010000161.1 GCA_015231965.1 Magnetococcales bacterium
GACACGGACTTCCACCGTGCTGATAAAGCGCCCTTGCGGGCGCACGGATTCCCGCTTTCGCGGGAAGGACGTTTTCGTGGGGGAAAGTTGGTTGCATCCCCCGACGCCGTTTGAGGATATGCGCCATTTTAATTGAAACGACTCTAAAAGGATCCGCGTTTCGTTCAACTTGATCAAGTTTGAATCGAATTTGCTCTGGTTACGCCCGTTACGGGGAGACCGTCGGCCTCTCTCTCGTCCCCGCGTCCGGCGGCCCCAGGGACTTTTCCAGGGCGAGGTAACGCTCCCGCAGGGCCGCCCCCTCCCGGGGATCGGGCTGGATCGGAACTTGCCACTGGGCCGGAGGACGCCACCCCCCGAAAGCCCCGTAATAGGTGGTCAACTGACGACGCAGCGCCTCCCCTTCCAGGGGTGCGCCGCCCAGCAGCGGAGCCAGTTTTTCCTGCAACGCCACCGCCGCCAGCAGATTGGACCACTCATTCCAATGGCCGTCCCGCTGCAAGCGCCCCTCCCTGGCATAATCATACCCCGGTTGCAGGCGACGAAACTCCCGCGCCAAATCCACCACCGTCGTTTCCGGGTCGAAGAGGAATAAAAGCTTCTCCTCCTCGGGCCGGGGGAGCAGGGCCACCACGAAACGCCCCCCCCGGGACGCCACCTCCCGCTGCCAGCGGGCCATCAGGGCGCGGAACAGGGCCACGGTCCGCTCCAACTCCGGCGAGGCGGTTCCAGAGGCCAGGGCCTGTTCGATGGGATGGCTTTTCAGCCTCTCCCCCCGGTTGGCGGCGAACACCGCCTCCCGCCGCTGGGTTTGCAGGTGATGCACATACTTGAGATGGAGATTTTCGGCGCGAAAGGACTCCCCCTCTCCGGCGAGCCGCCCCTTGAGTCGGGCCTTGACGTCCAACAGCAGGTAGGTCAGATGGAGCCGGGAGAGGGGGGGAACCCACCACGGCAGCCCCGGCGGCGGGGTGTGGCGGATCGTCCCGGTGGATGGGTCCAAGGCCAGCAGGCGGTTTTGCTCCAGATCCAGCAGATCGTTGGCGCAAAACAGATAGACCACCACCTGAAGGTGATCCCGCACCGGGGTGGTCTGGTAGTTCAACCAGCTTTGGTCCGGGCCGTAACCGTTGACGCCGAAATTCAGCACCTCCACCGGATGGGCGGCGGGGTCGGGGCGGGAGGCGGCGTTGAGCAGGTGATCCAGGGGGTCTTGCAGACTGTATTGGACCGGCAGGGCGTTGTTGGCGGTGAAGGAGTCGCCGAACAGGGCGACGAGGCGGGCGCGCTCCCACCGTTGCGGGGGAATTTCCCGATGGTTGTGAGCCGCCAGGGCGTTGGTCAAACCCCAAAAGGGTTGGCCGCTGTCGGGATGGCGGCGCGCCTGCCGTTCGTGGGGCTCCCGTTTGTAGATCCGCTCCTGGTCTGGATCCAGGCGGCTTTCGGCGGCGTCGCGATAGTGGGGATAAAACCACCGCAGCCCCGCCTCCACCGCCCCCAGGGCCAGGAGCAGGGAGAGGAGGAGCAGGGCTCCGTTGGCCAACCCGCGTCGCGCCATGCCTCTCCCCCTCCCCGAATTCACCCCTGGCCTACAGGGTCAGGTTGACCGTGATCTTGGCCTGCTCCTTGAGCTTTTTCAGCAAATTTTCCACTTCGTGCTGCTGCTTGCGCTTGGTCAGGAACTCCCGCACCTCTTCCATCACCTCTTTCAGCGCCACCTTGCGGGGAGGCTTGACCTCCTCCAGCTTGATCAGGTGATACCCGAAGGGGCTGCGCACCGGATCCGACACCTGACCAGGCTTGAGAGCGAGAAAAGCCTGTTCAAACTCCGGCACCGTCTCGCCCTTGTGCAGCAGGCCCAGGTCGCCGCCCAACTGGGCCGAACCGTCCTGGGAGTGCTTGCGGGCCAGTTCGCCGAAATCCCCGCCTTTTTTAATCTCGGCGGCGATTTCGCTTATCTTTTTGAGGACGGTCGCATCCTGCTCGGCGGGCGCTCCCTTTTCCACCGCCAGTAAAATATGCCGCACCTTGAATTCGTCGGGCAGGGTGAAGGAGTCGGGCTGGGCGTCGTAATAGGCCTTCACCTCCTCATCCTTCACCGTCACCGCCTTGTTCACCCCATCCAACAGTTGCTGCACCGCCAGACTGGAGGCGATTTGCAGGGTCAGGCGCTCCTCGGTGATGCCCCCCTTGCTCAACTGCTCCTGAAACTCCACCGGGGTCTTGAAATTGGAACGAAGCCGCTCCAACTCCGCCTTCACCTTGTCGGGGGCGGCGACGATCTTCTGCTTGGCCGCCTCTTGCCGCAACAGCTCCTTGTCAATGAGGACGTCCAACATCTCCTTGCGAACCCCCAGGGCCTCGGGGCTGTTGATGGGCTCGGGGTTCATCCCCTGGGCCTGCATGAAATTGCGCACCACCCGGTTCAACTCCTGGGTGCGCACCTCGCCCTCGTTGACCTTGGCGGCGATTTCCGGTTCGGGGGCGGCGGGCTTGGCCGGGGCTTGCGCGGCGGGGGCCGGAGCAACAGGGGTCGCGGCGGCGGGAGCCGGAGCCGCCTTGACCGGGGCGGCGGGGGCCGGATCGGCGGCGGCGGCCAGGGCGATGGGAGTGGTCAGGCCCAGGGCCAACAACAGGGTCAACGAACGCAACATGAGGTGGAACTCCCTGACAAAATCCGCGAAAAAGATGGACGTAATCTCCCGGAACGCCGCGTGTTCCCCGCGCTGACAGGGTGAACCGCGCCGCGCCGGGGTCTCCCCCACAGGGGGAACAAGGGCTCCGACGCCGTTCCAAGGGAGGGGACGTATGACCGGAGGCGGAGATTCTCTCATACATCTCTTCTTGAAACCACTGAATTCCCTTTTTTCGCGACCATGTTGGAGGCATGGACATTTCCCGGCATCCCGGCGCCGCCCTCGTCCCCCGCACCGGAAAAAATTGCCGTTCTCCTCGTCGCCGGAATCAGGGCGGAATCCTCCCCTCGCTTCCGTCTCGGGGATTGACGCGCCCCTTGGGCAGGCGTCAATTTCCCATGATTTCGCACCCTTACCCCCCTTCCTTCCGGGTTCCCAGAGCGGCTCTGGAGCGCCTGCGGACAGTCGATGGCGCGTTCCTTGCATGGCGATTGGCAAGGCGCCGCGTTCCATCGAGAGCGGGGAAAGACCAGACGGAGGCAAGACCATGGGTGTCACCATTACAGTACTGGATGGTCGGGTTCATCAGGGAAATCTCGGCTCGTTGGCGGCCCAACCCACGCAATTGATGGCCGAATTGGACCGCTATCGGCGCAAGACCGAGCGGTTGGCCCGCATCTATGATCTGCATCACCGGGTGGCGGAAAAGTTGGACTTGGCCGCCATGCTGGAGGCGGTTTCCATCTGGTTGTCGGCGCAATGGCCCCACGAACTGTTGGGTTATCGTCACTTTCCTCGACAGCGAGGGCATCTGGTCTGCTCGACCCACGGTCCGCGCCGTCAGCGGCTGCTCAACGCCGCCGAGGAGTTGATGGCGGTCCAGGTTTGCGAGCCGGTGGACGGGATCATTCCTGGCGACGGCCTGCAATTTCACCTCTGCCCGCTGGATCGCGGGGCGTCGGGGGATCAACTACTGCTGATCCACCAGCACCCTCCCCTGGAGATGGGGACGGCCTGCGGGCTGTTCGCCGAGGGGATGATCGAGTTGCGCGGTCCGCTGGACCGGGCCTTGGCCTACGAGGAGCTTTACGATCAAGCCCGACGGGACGCCCTGACAGGGTTGGCCAATCGGCGGGTGTTTCAGGAGCAGGCGGCGCAGGAGATGGCCCTGGCCTTGCGCTACTCCCGCCCGGTCTCCCTGGCCTGCATGGACCTGGACTATTTCAAGGCGATCAATGATCGCCTGGGCCATGGCGAGGGGGATAACGTTCTCAATCGGGTGGCCCGCCTGATGGCGAGTCGGGTGCGGGAATCGGACCTGTTGGCCCGGGTGGGGGGGGACGAATTTTTGTTGTTGATGCCCAATACCGGCGAATCCGAATCGTTGATTTTGCTGAATCGCATTCGTCAGGGGGTGAACGACTTGAACATTCAGGCCCCCGGTTCCCCGCCCCTGGGAACCAGCGTCGGCGTGGCCGCGTGGCGTCCCGGCGAAGCCCTGGTCCAGTGGCTGGAGCGGGCCGACGCCGCCCTCTATCGCGCCAAGGCGGCGGGACGCAATCAAGTGTCGCTTTGAGACCGTGCATCGCTACCTTGCGGGGCCGTCATCAATCTTCATCATGTTCTCTCTCGCTGGCCCGCCTTCATCGGCGGGCATTTTTTTGGGTGATGAAGATAGGACAAACTCTAGCTCTATAGATATTCCATTTAAAAATTGTACATGGCGTCAAGCGTTGCTTGACCCGCGCAGGGATCGGGTCAGATGACGGAAGTGGAAAACGGTCTCGCGCAGTTCGTCGAAACGCTCGGCGTCATCGGCCTGGTCGCTGGCGAGGCGGACGGCGGGTTGTTCCAGGGTGGTGAAGCCGTTTTCGGCGGACAACTGGGCCAACTCCCAGGCCAGGGCGGATCGCTCCGGGAAGTTTTCCCCGGAGGGGGAAGACAAGAGGACGAAGAGGCGCTCCAGAATCGCGTCGATACGGCGCAACAGGAAGAAAAAGACGGCTTCGCCCCGGTGGGCGCGGCAGGTCAGCAGTTGAATCAACGGAATCAGGGTGTGGTCCAACTGGCTCAGGTTCGCTTCCAGCCGGGTCAGCAGCTCCCGCGCCTCCTCCCGGGAAGAGACCGGAGCCCGCAGCTCCAGTTGGTGGGCCAGATCGGCGGCGACGTGGGCACCGATCAGGCGGAAATTGCTTTTGAGGGTGTGGGCCTCCCGCATCCAGACGGCGGGATGATGGTCGCGAATGGCCGCCCTCATCGCGGCCAATCGCGCCGGATAGCTCTCCCGCAGCAGGGTGAAGAGGGCGGCGCCGTCGGAGCCGATATCGTTCAGTAGCCGGGTCAGGGCCGACTCCTCCAACAGGGGGGCGGAGGGCGCGGCTTCGCCCAGGGGCGCGGAGTCCTTTTTCACGGAACGGAGCCAGCGGCGTAGGGCGGCGTGAATCTCCGTGCGGGCCACGGGTTTGCTCAAAAAATCGTCCATGCCGGCGGCCAGGCAGCGCTCCCGATCTTCCCGGGCGGCGTTGCCGGTAATGGCGATGAGGGGCGTCCGGCGCGTCGTCTCCTCCTGGCGGAAGAGGCGGCAGACCTCCAGGCCGTCCATGCCCGGCATCCGATCATCGAGAAACACCAGATCAAAGGGCTGGCGACGCAGCATGGCCAGGGCTTCGAGACCGTTGGACGCCTGATGGAGGACCACGGGAAAACGCCGCAACATCCCCTGCAACACGGCCCGGTTGACCTCGTCGTCGTCCGCGATCAAGACGTGGGCCTCCTGCGTCAAGGCGGGGGGGGCGGGCTCCACGGTCTCCGGACAGGGCGCGGTGGCGGGCGTCATGGGCAGGGTCACGCGGAACAGCGCGCCTTGCCCCGGTTCGCTCTCCACCTCGATCTCCCCCCGGGCCAGTTCCACCAGCCGCAGGCAGATGGCCAGCCCCAGGCCGGTTCCGCCAAAGCGGCGGGTGGTGGAACTCTCCATCTGCTCGAACAGACGGAAGAGGCGGGAAAAATTCTCCGGGGCGATGCCGATGCCGGTGTCCCGCACCTCGAAACGGAAGGAAATTTCTCCCTCCCTCCCGCCGCCGGGGAGGGTGGCGGCGGAGAGGGTCACGCCCCCCTGGGCGGTGAACTTGATGGCGTTGGACAGGAGATTGGCCAGGATCTGCCGCAACCGGGCCGCGTCCCCCGACACCCATTCGGGAACATCTTCCGTCATCTCCAGATCGAAGTGCAGATTTTTTCGCCGGGCCAATCCTTGAAACAGCTCCGAAATCTCGCGCAGCAGGCGATGCAGGTCGAAGTCGGCCCGCTCCAACTCCAGGCGTCCGGCCTCGATCTTGGAAAAATCGAGGAGGTCGTTGATGATCGCCAGCAGCGAACGACCGGAACCCAGCAGGGTGCGCGCATACCCCCGCCCCTCCTCGCTCAGGGGGGTCTCCTCCAGCAGCTCGGCCATGCCGAGAATGCCGTGCAGGGGGGTGCGGATTTCGTGGCTCATGGTGGCCAGAAAAAGGCTCTTGGCCTGATTGGCCTTGTCGGCTTCGCGTAGGGCCTGATGCAAATCCCGGGTGCGGGCGGCGACGGCGGTTTCCAGTTCAATCTTGACCCGTTGCATCGCCTCTTGTTCGCGTCGGGTCGCCTCATCCCGCTCCCGGCGCAGCCGGTTGACCTGATCCACCAGGGCCAGGGAGAGAAACGCCGCCTGCAACCAAAAGCCGATGCGCCCGCCCCAATGAATGATCAGGGCGTCGGGAGCCGTCCCCGTCGTTCGTCCCAGGGAGAGCAGCATACCCGCGCAGAGGCAGAGAAAGCCCAGGCTGAACAGCCGCGCTCGCATTTTCCCCCGGGACCACATCCACAGGGAGGTCAGCATGGGCAGGAGGGCGGCGATGGCCGTGAGCAGCAGCAAAAGCTGGATGCCCAGGCTGCGGAACCCCAGCAGCAGGAGGGGAAGGGTCAACAGGCAAAGCCCCATGACGATGCGGAACAGCCGGTCGATGGAGGGAACGTCGCGGAGATCGAGAAAAACCCGCCCGAACTGCAACCCCAGGGGATAGACCAGCCCCAGCAGCAGGATCGGGGTGAGATCCCGCAGTTCGGGAGAGGCCTCCGGAAAGATTCGATAGCCCAGGCCATGCCAGAAAAAGGTGGCACCGGTGTAGACCAGCAAATAGAGGATATACCAGAAATAGTCGGCCCTCCGGGTGGAGAGGAAGACAAAGAGGTTATACAAAAACATGAAGCCCAGACCGCCGAAATAGAGGCCATGAAACAGCCACTGCGTCTCTTGATGGCGGACCAGCTGTTCCGGCGTCCAGACCCGCAGCGCGGTCTCCATCAAGCCCCAATCCTGGTAGGCGAGGCGGAGATAGACCGTGCTGGTTCCTCCGGCGGGGGTCTCCAGGGGAAAGATGGAATATTCCGAGGGGACGGGGCGATCCGTGAATGCTCTGTGATCGCCCAACTGCCACCTCTGGGGCGGGGCGGCGGCGTTTGGGAAGTGATAGCCGTCCACAAAGTCCATGAATAAATGGTTGACCATCAACATCCAGCGTTGAGGTCGGGATCCCGGATTGAACGCCTCCAACCGCACCCACCACGCCGAGCGACTGCCGCCGCGATGGGTCTCCCCCTCGGCGATGGGGAAAAATCGGGAGGCCAGGGCGGGATCCCGCACCTGATCCAGGGTCAGGGCGCGTTCGGGGTCTTCCAGCAAAAAGACGTGGGGCTTGGCGGGAAGGCCCGCCATGGTCGGGCTCAAGCGCAACGGCTCGGCCCCGGCGGGGGAGGGGAACGCGGCGAGGCCGATCCACAGCAGCAGGATCGACCAGAAGAGGCGGCGCATGGGTTGAATCTCCGGCACTCCCGGTGTTCCTTTTCGCAAAAAGCGGGCGCGGCGACGGACGAAGGAGCCGTCACACCTTTCCTATCTTGACAAACCGTGACGAGCGGGGCAACGGAAACGCCATTCGAGCCCCCCGTGGCTGAGCCGTTCCATTCAAAATCTGCACATATCGTCCAGCGGAGCTTGGGGATGAAACCAACTTTCCCCTCCCACGAAAACGTCATTCCCGCGAAAGCGGGAATCCAGCCTTTGTGCTTTCAACGCCAATCTTCCGTCCAAGATGAACTGGACAGACCTCCATGCAAATGCCGGAAGTAAACTTCAGAAGTGTTCATTATTATAGTAGTTTCAATTGAAATTTGCACATGCGGAGATTGCAGATGCAAGGAACCC
>JADGAP010000162.1 GCA_015231965.1 Magnetococcales bacterium
GGCTTTCCTGGATTCCCGCTTTCGCGGGAATGACGAGCGTAAATTTTTTAGCTGGCAATGTGCAAAACTGGTTTGGAATTACTCTATTCAATGGGCGCATCAACGCCCTCGATGCCTATGGGAGAGCTAATGGACGAGACGCCCGTCCACCAGATGCAGACGTTTGTCCAGGGAGTCGGCCAGTTCCGCATTGTGGGTGACCAGCAGACCGGAAAGGCCCAGCCGACGGTTGAGATCCCGCAGCAGGGCGAAGACCTCCTGGGCGGTGTGGCGATCCAGATTGCCGGTGGGTTCGTCGGCCAGCAGCAGGGCGGGACGGCCCACCAACGCCCGGGCGATGGCCACCCGCTGCTGTTCGCCGCCGGAAAGACGGCTGGGACGATGCTCCAGGCGGTGGCTCAACCCCACCTCGTTCAGGGCGGTCACCGCCTTTTCCCGGGCCTGGCCCATGGACTCCCGGCGGATGAGCAGGGGCATCATGACGTTTTCCAGGGCGGAAAATTCCGGCAGCAGGCGATGGAATTGATAGACGAAGCCGATGCGCCGGTTGCGCAACGCCGCCCGCTCTTTTTCCGATTGGGCGAAAATCTCCTGCCCGTCCAGCAGCACCTGACCGTTGGTGGGGCGGTCCAGACTGCCGACGATTTGCAGCAGGGTGCTTTTGCCCGAGCCGGAAACCCCCAACAGCGCCGCCATTTCCCCCCGCTTCAGGGTGAAATCGACGCCCCGCAGCACCTCCACCCGCTGTCCCCCCGGCAGGGTGAACTGTTTGGCCAACCCCTTCACCTGAAGAATGGGCGGGGTCTCGTCCACGGGAAGGATGGTCAAGTCACTCATTGCGCAATGCCTCCACCGGATCCACCCGGGAGGCCCGCCACGCCGGATAGAGGGTGGCCAGCAGACTGATGGAGAGGCTCAATCCCGTGACCCACGCCACGTCCAGGGGCAGCACCTTGGAGGGGAGGTGATTGATGAAATAGACGTCGCCGTGGATCAACTCGATGCCCAGAATTCGTTCGATGAGGGCCACCACTTTTTCCAGGTTGAACGCCAGGGTGATGCCCAGTCCGACCCCCGCCGCCGTCCCCGCCACCCCGATGACCGCGCCGTTGATGACGAAGATGGTCATGATGCTCCGCCCCGTGGCCCCCATGGTTTTCAGGATGGCGATCTCCTTGCCCTTTTCCATCACCACCATCACCAGGGTGGAGACGATGTTGAACGCCGCCACCAGCACCACCAGGAACAAAATGACGAACATGGTCGCCTTCTCCATCTGCAACGCATTGAAGAAGTTTCGATTCATCATCATCCAGTCGCGCACCCAGTAGGCAAAGCCGAGGGTCTCCTCCACCTTTTTGCGCACCCCGAAGGCGAGGTCGGGGTCGGCGGTGTGGATCTCGAGGCCGGTGATCCGGTCGCCGTAGCGATAGAACACCTGGGCGTCCCGCAGATGGATATAGGCCAGGGTGTGGTCGTAATCGTGCATCCCCGAATCAAAGATCCCGGCGACGCGGAAGCGCTTCATGCGGGGCATGGTTCCGGCGGCGGTGACGTTGGTGTTGGGGGCCATCAGGGTGATGTCGTCCCCCACTTTCACCCCCAAGGTGCGGGCCAGGGGGCGGCCGAGGATCAATCCGAAATCCTCCAGGTCAAAAATCTTGCCCTCCACCATGTTGCGTTCCAGGGAGGAGACGTGGCGCTCCAAGGCCGGGTCCACCCCGCGCACCACCACGCCGCTGGCCCCGCTGGGGGTGGAGAGCATCCCCTGGGAATAGATGTAGGGGGCCGCCGCCGCCACGCCGGGCAGGGGGATGATCTTGCCCAGCACCGTCCGCCAGTCGTCCATCTTGCCGTCGTAGGTCTGCACCACCACATGGCTGGTCACGCCCAGGATCTGCCGTTGCAACTCCTCGCGAAAGCCGGTCATCACCGACAGCACCACGATGAGGGCCGCCACCCCCAGGGAGATCCCCGCGATGGAGATGATGGTGATGAAGCCGATGAAGTGTTGGGAGTGCTTGGCGCGGAGATAGCGCAAGCCGATCCACGTTTCGTAGCCGCGAAGAGCCATGCCGCTGTTCCACCCCCCTCGAATCAACCCGCCTTGGGACGCATTTGGGGAAAGAGAATGACGTCGCGGATGGAGGGGCTGTCGGTGAGCAGCATCACCAGCCGATCGATGCCGATCCCCTCGCCGCCGGTGGGCGGCAGACCGTATTCCAGGGCTCGGACGTAGTTGGCGTCGAAGTGCATCGCCTCGTGATCCCCGGCGTCCCGCGCCTCCACCTGCTTGCGGAAGCGGTCCGCCTGATCCGCCGCGTCGTTCAACTCGGAGAAGGCGTTGGCGATCTCCCACCCGCCGATGAACAGCTCGAACCGTTCGGCGATGGCGGGCCGGGCGTCGGAGCGCCGGGAGAGGGGCGACACCGAAACCGGGTAATCCAGGATGAACGTGGGCTGGATCAGGGTGTGTTCCACCTGGGTCTCGAACAGCTCCAACTGAATTTTGCCGTCATCCCAGCCGGGCTTGAGCTCCACCCCCCGCTCTTTGGCGAACGCTTCCAGATAGCCCCGGTCGGCGATGCGCTCGGGATCGGCCCCGGCATGACGGATCAGGGCCTGGGCCAGATCCAGTCGCGACCAGGGGGGGGTGAAATCGATCTCCTTGCCCTGGTACGACACCTTCAGGCTCCCCGTCACCGCCTCCACGATGCCGCTGACCATCTCCTCGGTGAGGTCCATCAGGTCGCGATAGTCGGCATAGGCCTGATAAAACTCCAGCATGGTGAATTCCGGATTGTGGCGGGTGGAGAGCCCCTCGTTGCGAAAGTTGCGGTTGATCTCGTAGACCCGCTCGAACCCCCCCACCACCAGTTGCTTGAGGTAGAGTTCCGGGGCGATGCGCAGGAAGAGATCCATCCCCAGGGCGTTGTGGTGGGTGACGAAGGGACGGGCCGCCGCCCCGCCGGGGATGGGGTGCATCATCGGGGTTTCCACTTCGAGAAACCCCCGATTGTCGAGAAAATCCCGAATCATGCGAATGATGCGGGAACGCTTGCGAAACAGCTCCCGGCTCTCCGGATTGACGATGAGATCCAGGTAGCGTTGGCGATAGCGGGTCTCCACCTCCTCCAGGCCGTGGAACTTTTCCGGCAGGGGGCGCAGGGATTTGGTCAGCAGTTGCAGACGGCTCACCCGGATGGTCAACTCATGGGTTTTGGTACGGAAGAGGGTTCCCTCCACCCCCACCTGATCCCCCACGTCCAGCTTGCGAAAGACCTCCTGATAGAACTCCGCCCCCACGGCGTCTTTTTGCACGGCGATTTGCAGATCGGCGGATCCATCCCGCAGGGTGGCGAAGGTGAGCTTGCCGAAGCTGCGCAAGAGCATGATCCGCCCCGCCGCCTTGACCCGAACCGCCCCCAACGCCGCCTCGTCCGCCACCTCGGCGTAGTCGTCGCGCAAGGTTTGCAGCGCGACCTCGGGGCGGAAGTCGTTGGGGTAGGGATTGACCCCCTGCTGGCGCAAGGCGTTGAGTTTTTCCCGCCGCACTTCCGCCTGTTGGTTCTCGTCCTCGGGGAGCATGGTCATTCGCTTCTCTTCGGTTGCAGGTTCAAATCGTCAGGCTTGCGCCGGGGCGATGCGTTGGGCCAGGGCGGCGCGGATGAAGGGATCCAGGGCACCATCCAGCACCGCGTCGGTGTTGCCGGTCTCCACGTCGGTGCGCAGATCCTTGACCATGCGGTAGGGGTGAAGCACGTAGGAACGAATTTGATGGCCCCAGCCGATATCGGTCTTGGAGTCCTCCACCGCTTGTGCCTGGGCGTTGCGGGCGTCCAGCTCCCGTTGAAAGAGCCGGGCCCGGAGCATTTTGAACGCCTCGTCCTTGTTCTGGAACTGGGAGCGTTGATTCTGGCACTGCACCACGATGTTGGTGGGCAGGTGGGTGATGCGAATCGCCGAGCTGGTCTTGTTGACGTGCTGCCCCCCCGCCCCGGAGGCGCGGAAGGTGTCGATGCGCAGATCCTTTTCGTTGATCTCGATCTGGATGTCGTCCTCCACCTCGGGGTAGATCCAGACCGAGGTGAAGGAGGTGTGGCGCCGGGCCGAGGCGTCGAAGGGGCTGATGCGCACCAGCCGATGCACCCCCGCCTCCACCTTGAGATAGCCGTAGGCGAACTCCCCCTTGACGTGGAGGGTCGCCGACTTGATCCCCGCCTCGTCCCCCGATTGGAAGTCCACCATGCTGACTTCGTATCCCTGGCGTTCGCACCAGCGCAAATACATGCGCATCAGCATTTCCGCCCAATCCTGGGATTCGGTGCCGCCGGCCCCGGGGTGAATTTCGATGAAGGCGTTGTTGGGATCGGCGTCGCCGGAGAGCATCTGCTTGAGTTCAAGCTCCGACGTGCGGTTGAGCAAGGCGTTGGCCTTCTCGCCCACCTCGTCCAACACCTCCTGGTCCCCCTCCTCCTTGGCCATGGCCAGCAGCTCGAAACCGTCCCGAGTCTCCTGGTCCAGGTGGTCCCATTCGCCGATGGTTTTTTCCAGGATGTTCTTTTCCCGCAGCAGGCGGCTGGCCTGGGCCGGATCGTTCCACAAAGCGGGATCGGAGCTTAACGACTCCAACTCCCGCAACCGCTCCTTGCCGTTGTCGTAGTCAAAGATGCCCCCTCAGGAGCACCAACTTGGCCCGCACGGCATCGAAAATCTTTTCCAGATTCTCGTCCATGGGTTGCGGCTTCTCCTCGCCTGTCAAGAATGGAAACGCGGTCCCCGGAGCGTCCCTTCGCCAAAAGCCGCGAAAGGAAGGTTCGCACGGGGGTAAATTTTCAGTATAGTCTGGAGTCCGGCGGGATTGGAACCATTCACGCAAGAAGCGACGTCGTTTTCGGAGGGATGAGATGGGATATTACGTCATCATCGGTCAGGATGCGGAGGGCAGCCTGCCCCGCCGTCGGGAGGCCCGGCCCGCCCACTTGGCCCGTCTGACCGCCCTGGAGGCGAGCGGACGGCTGCTCCTGGCTGGCCCCTGCCCCGCCGTGGATCAGGAAGATCCGGCGGAGGCGGGGTTTTCCGGCAGTTTGATCGTGGCCGCCTTCGCCTCCCTGGAAGAGGCCCGGCAATGGGCCGACGAAGACCCCTACGTCGCCGCCGGGGTCTATCGATCGGTGGAGGTGCGGCGCTTCAAGAAGGTTTTCCCCAATCCGTAGCACCTCTTCCTCACCCCCGGCCCCTCTCCATCCATGGAGAGGGGCCGGGGGTGAGGTGATCATCCCGCCGGATCAGCCTTTCCCCTCAATCTGGAAGAAAGAGACCGCCTGCCGCAACTGCGCCGCCTGGGCGGACAACTCCTCGGCGGTGGCGGCCATCTCTTCCGAGGCCCCGGCGTTCTGCTGGATCACCTGATCGAGTTGCTGGATGGCGGCGTTGATCTGATCGGCCCCCTGGTTCTGCTCCTGGCTGCTGGTGGAAATTTCCCGCACCCGTTCCGCCGTCTGCTGAATGGCGGGAACCAGCCGGGAGAGTTTCTCCCCCGCCTCGGCGGCCACCGTCATGGTGGTGGCGGAAAGACGGGAGATCTCCCCCGCCGCCGTCTGGCTCCGTTCCGCCAGTTTGCGCACCTCGGCGGCCACCACGGCGAACCCCTTGCCATGCTCCCCGGCCCGGGCCGACTCGATGGCGGCGTTGAGCGCCAGCAGGTTGGTCTGCCGGGCGATCTCCTCGATCATGTTGATTTTTCCAGAGATATCCCGCATTGCCGCGACGGCGCGGTCCACCGCCTCGCCACTGGCCTGCGCTTCCCGGGCCGCCTGGTCGGCGACTTTCTCGGTGGACTGGGCGTTGTCCACGTTGTGGTGGATGTTGCTGGTCATCTCCTCCATCGCCGAGGAGGTCTCCTCGATGCTGGCCGCCTGCTCCACCGCCCCCTGGGAGAGCCGCTGGGCGGTTTCCGACAGCTCGTGGCTGCCGATTCCCACCTGTTCGGTCACTTGACGCACGTCGCTCACCACTTGGCGCAACCGAGCGCTCATGCTCGTAACCGACCGCACCAAATCCCCCAGTTCGTCCCGGCTTTCGTTGACGCAGGAAGCCCCCAGACGCCCCCGGGACATTTCAAAAACGATTTCGCTGCACTGGCTCAAGGGGCGGGTGATGCCGCGGGTGATGACCAGCGCCACGACCAGGCTGGCGACGCCACCCGTCACCGATACGATCCCCATGATCGCGAGAATGACCTGAACCGCCTCCACCGCCTGGGAAGCCATGCCAATTGCGGATTCCGTCTCCTCCTTGGCGATGGCGTCAACCCGGGAGCGCATGTCGTCCGCATCCTTGTCGAACTGCTCCATGATGACATTGCCCGCCTCCTGTCCATCCTTCAGATAGGCCGCCGCCATCCGGCGCCCGGTCTCGTGAAAGATGGTGAAGGATTTTTCCAACGCCTCCAGCTTGCCAAGGGATTCGCGCTCCTGATGTAATTGGTAATGGCGTCGCAACGCCTCCATCCCCTCCTTGAACTGGGCGACGGCGGCGTCCGCATCCTTGTAGCCCTCCGGGTCGCTGGTGGCCGAGACATCGGTCAGCCACTGCTGCACCTGGGTGGCACCCAGGGCCATTTGATGGGTTGCCAGCAAATTGGGCAACCCCTCCTCCTTAATACTGACCACCCGCTCTTGCATATTCCGAACTTCCAGCAATATTCCAGAGATCCCGACCCCACCAATGACCAAGAGCAGAAAAAATCCCAAAAACAACCTTGTACCTACTTTCAAGTTAGACAATGTCTTCATTGTGCGGCTCCATTTTGAGGTATGAGCATGATATCCACATATTATTTTTCGAGTTCATCCCTTGGCAAGGTTAATTATCAATGATTCCCATTCATCATGCTGATGCCAACCGCGATAATTTGTCGTTTTCTCATGAAATATCCATAATTTGTCATGCACTTGCTGATTCTTCTGTTAAACAAAACATCCCCCATTCCCGACGCAGCGGCGTGGGGAATAGGGGGTCAACGGGTCAGCAATGCAGGGAGAGCGGGGGCTATCCCCGATCCGCGCCGCGCCATTTGATGGAACAGCCCATGCACGGGGCCTGCTGAACGGAGGGGGTTCTCCCCGACAGGATCTCCTGAATCGCCTCCTTCAAATCCTGTCGCCTGACCGCAGTCGGGTTGCGCGGACTGTCATCCAGCCGCCCGCGATAACGCAATTTGCGCTCGGCATCGAAGAGGAAGAAATCCGGGGTGCAGACCGCCCCATAGGCCTTGGCCGTCTGCTGCGAGGCGTCGAACAGGTAGTCGAAGGGATACCCCTTCTCCTGGGCGCGCTGCTTCATGTTGGGAAAGCTGTCCTCGGGATAGGTGACGGCGTCGTTGGGGCTGATGGCGACAAAGGCCGCCCCCAAGGGGGTCATCTCCTTGGCCAGGGCGATGATGCGATCCTCCACCGCCTGAACGTAGGGGCAATGGTTGCAAAGGAACATCACCACCAACGCCTTGGCCTCCCGGTAATTTTCCAGGGAGCGGGTTCCTCCGACCGCGGCGGGGAGATTGAAGGGTGCCGCCGGGGCGCCAAGTTCACCGGGCGGGGTGTGGAGCAACACCATGGGAAGAGCCTCCGTCGGACGATGGGCGGTTATCTTGACATCTGTTCAGGGAATCACTCACAAAAGCACGATTCGTACCAATCGCCCCGACAGGAACCATTGCGCTCCCCCCGGCGACTCGGAAATGATGTCGGGTTGATCATGGGCCGGGAGAGTTCCCC